>JAGWXK010000008.1 GCA_018969905.1 Bdellovibrionales bacterium | reverse complement strand
GTAATTCCCAAACGGGGACTCTCATGTCTCCCACGAATTCGGAAAACCGTACACAAGCCCAACCGCCTGACCTGACTCCCTTCAAAAAAACGGAGATACTCGCCACGCGAGCGAACACGAGCGGACTTGGGGAAATTCATGCTAAGTTGATAATAAAACTACTTAGAAGCTACAGTTGGAACCAGGTTTTTTCTTCCTCGCGCGCGACGGCGTTTTAACACCTTTTGCCCGTTTGCTGTCGCCATTCGGGCGCGGAACCCGTGAGTTTTGGTTCTCTTTTTCCGTGATGGTTGAAATGTACGTTTCATGACTTAATCCTTTATTCTCAAATTTTGCAGAAACCAAGTTTTACTGGATCTCTAGGGTATTTGTCAACAAAGCGATCCACCAAACCCTTTGTCTAGAGGCTGATCTCGTGCTAACCTCGCCGTTCTCAATTGAATCGGGATTGTTTTAATGAATCAAACTAACCTTTGGGCATCAACGTATCACAACATCCTTCTGAATCATCACGACGCTGGCGAGGTGAAGTTCTGGCTGGACTCCTTGAAATGGGGCAAGGCCGAGCGCCTTGGCCCGGGGCGGGTTCGAATTGTCCTTTTGGCTCCGAACCAGTTCTACAAAAACTTCATTCATTCCACATTCAAGGAGGAAATCGAAGAGGCCGTTTCGAGAGTTTTGGGTGAATCCTGCGAGGTCTCCATAGACATTGAGAGAGACGGCAAAGGCACGGATACTGAAAAAACCTCATCATTTCAAACCCTTGAAATCAACCCACTGGCGCCTCCCCGCCCCTTGGACATAGAGTCCTTAGGACCGCTGAAGCCGCCCTCCCCCACAATGGCTTCACCCGCTACCCAGTTCATCCAAAGGCCAAGCCGAGCAGAAGGTTCACTCAAGCTTCTTGATGACCGCGTTGACCCGAACCTCACTTTTGACAACTATATCGTCGGACCCTCAAATCAATTTGCTTATGCCTCGGCATTTTCCACGGCTGAAAACCCCGCTGCTCAATTCAATCCATTGTTCATTTACGGCCAGCCCGCAGTCGGAAAAACCCACCTCTTGCACGCGATTGGAAATCACATACGCAAGAAAAACCCACATATCAGGGTGTATTTTATCTCTGCTGAGAACTTTGTGAATGAGTTCATTGAAAGCCTTCAACACAAGAAGCCTGGCGAATTTAGAGCCAAATACCGGGAAAGCGTCGACTTGCTACTGATCGATGATGTTCAATTTATCGTAGGCAAGGACAGATCCGAGGAAGAATTCATCCACACGTTCAACACCCTGGTGAGCATGAAAAAAATGATCGTTCTCACCTCGGACAAGGCCCCTAAAGACATCGACGGCCTTGAAGAAAGAATACGCACACGTTTTGAAATGGGGCTTGTGGCTGATATCAGACCACCCGAAATTGAAACTCGAATCGCAATTCTCAAGGCGAAGGCTGAATCAGACGACATTTACCTTCCAGATGAGGTTGCCACATTTCTTGGAACCTATGTCAAGGATACCGTAAGGAACCTTCACGGGGCCTTGGTAAAACTTCAACAGTATGCATCACTTACCGGATCTGAGATTACACTGGATCTTGCAAAACAAGTTCTTCAAAGCGCCATTCCCGAGGAGGGCCAGGAGTACACCGTTGAGATGATCATGAGTGCTGTCTGCAAACATTACCAAATCAAGATCAAGGATCTCAAAGGAATATCACGGGCGAAAAACTTCGCCTTGCCTCGTCAAATCGCAATGTCATTAATCCGCAGATACACTAACCTTGGCTTCAGGGAAATTGGCCAAATCTTTGGAAAAGATCACTCTACTGCCGTACATGCCCACCAAAAAATCGAATCTGAAGTGGAATCCGATCCGGATCTCAAAAGACAGATTGAGTCAATTCGTGAGCAGCTTTAGAAAGCAAATGTGCCTTTATTCCTAAGCCCGATACGATTTCACGCTCTGCACTAAAGACCTGTTTCTAATCCCTATCATCTCCCTTGCAGCCCCGGTCTCAAACGAGAACTAAACCACCTCATCGAGGATGAGTTTGAAGCGATTTCTAAAGTTAAGTGTACCTCATTGCTGAGTATTCTGAGTATTCAAGAATCATCCACCAAGAAACCGCCGACATGGTGGAAAAAAATTGTTTTTGATATTAAGCATTTGAAGCCATTTTCTTTCCCTGGTGAACCAATTCGGAATCTTCCACACACAATTCACCACCTTTTCACCTCACTTGGGGATGGTTTCGGTGGAATTCTTGAAAAATTCTTGTCTTCGCAGAATTTGAATAAAATAGTCCGTCAAATATCGGTGGACGGGTGGGTGGAAAACTCCCACTAAGGATCAACCGATGGGCCATCCTGACCTATCCCCCAAAAGCGAAAAACAATGCTCCGGGGTTTCTAAACCGGTTTATTTCAAAATAAATTAATAAAATCGAAGTCTTGATTACTTATCCCCCAGATTCACACCACTAATACTACTAAGGTCTTTATATATATATGTTTTTATGAGAGTCATCTTTCACTCAAGGTGGTGAATGAATATGAAGTTCAGTATTCAAAGGGATCAGCTCTTAACAGCGTTACAAAAAATCTCCTCGGTAATCGAAAAAAAACACACCATGGAGATTCTCGGGAACATTCTCTTTGAAACCCGAAACCAAAAACTGACACTTAGTGGAACAGACCTTGAGGTTGGAATTCAAATCAATCTCGATGCCCAAATCGATCAACCGGGACGAATGACTCTTCCCACTAAACACATTCTCGACATCACCAAAGAACTTCCGAATCAGCCTATGCATTTCAATCTCAAACCAAATCATTGGGTTGAAATCTTTTGTTCAAAAGCTAGATTCAATCTGGTGAGCATCTCAGCGGATGGTTACCCTACTCTTCCGTTATTCGATGAAAAAAACTATACCTACGCGAATTCTGATCGTTTGAGTGAGATGATTTCCAAAACCGAATTTGCTGTATCCACGGATGCAACCCGCTATCATTTGAATGGTGTTTATTTTGAAGTCCTTCCAAACTCTCTTGTCCGTATGACCGCAACGGATGGTCATCGTCTTTCCTATATTGATCATGAGGTATTCACCAAGCCAATAGATCTCAAACGTGGAGTAGTCATTCCAAGTAAAGGTCTTTCAGAGCTCCACAAAATGATTCAAGGCACTAAAAATATCGGAATCGCCTTTGAGAAGGGATATCTTTACGCAAAAACAGAGCAAGCTTATCTCTTCATTCGCTTGATCGAAGCGGACTATCCTGACTACAGACAAGTCATTCCACAAAATCTCGATAAGGCCGTTCGCTTGAGGCGAGAGGACCTCCTGGGTGCACTTAAGAGAGTATCTTTGCTAGCGCATGAGAAAAGCAAGGGAGTGAAGCTGAGTATTCAAGATGGCGTTTTGGCTGTTGCTTCATCTAATCCCGATATGGGCGAAGCGAGAGATGAAATCAGCTTGAGCTATCAAGGTGAAACTTTTGAAATTGGATTTAATGCCAAATATATCCTCGATTGTCTTGAAGTCATGAAAGAAGAGGAGATTGAATTCAACTTCAAGGATAAAACCAAGCCAGGCTTGATTCAATCTGCGGCTCATAAAAACCACTGTTACGTCATCATGCCCATGAGACTCTAGAGGGACTTGAAGCTCCATAATCTCCACATTCAGAATGTACGGAACATAAATGAGGTGAGTATTCCCTGTGGAAGGGGAATACATTTCATTTTGGGAATGAATGGTCAGGGGAAGACTTCAATACTCGAATCCATTTACGTACTTTCAAATCTTCGGTCATTTCGGGACAATGATCTCCATCCCCTTCTCCGGTCTGGCTGTTCATCGAGTCAGATCAGGGGAGATTTTCGGATCGCTGAGGCGACAAGGGCCGAACTAAAGGTTGAACTGGTCCAGGGCCCCAAAAGATTCGAAAAACGAGCCTTTATCAATCAGAAGCTTTCCAGAAGTGCTGTCGAATATTTCGGTCTAAAGCTGAATCATTCGCCGATCCAGTTCCACGCCATCAATTTGAATCCGGCTTCAACTGACTTGATTCGAGGTGAGCCGGCAGTCAGAAGGACCTATCTGAATCAGTCCATTTCAAGCGAGAGCCCGGAATATCTGGATATCCTGAAGCACTACCAAAAATCCTTGGATCAGAAGAATGCCCTCTTGAAGCAAGATGAAAAGATTGACTTCAAGCTGTTGGAAATCCTCAATGAAAACCTTGCTCTTTCGGGAGCGAAACTGATCCTGTTTCGCCTGACGTACTTAAACAGGATTAATCAGACATTTACCGGATTTTTGAAGAAAATAGCCCCAGCCCAGACCCCCGTTTTTGCAGGATATAAATCGGGAGAAACCCTTTATTTTAATGGACATTTTGAGATTCCATCGTTAGAAAATTTAGTGGAAAACCTGAATCAGAAATTTATCCAAAAGGGGTCCTTAGAGAGGCACCGGAAAACGAGTGTCGTTGGTCCCCATCGGGATGATTTGATGTTCAAGGTTGGAACCAAGGTTTCCCCCCTTTTGCCGGATTTGGTGGATGTGGGTTCCCAGGGTGAGATTCGATCCGTTCTTCTTGCGCTCAAGCTCGCAGAGTTGGAGGAGTTCGAGAGGATTACCGGTGTGAGGCCCGTGCTTCTGATTGATGATTTTTCATCAGAGCTGGATTCAAGTCGGAGGAATTTTCTCCTGAGGTATTTGAAGGATTCTGATCTTCAGATTTTTGTGACCTCCACGGACGATCTGTCGCAAAGCCTGGAATCGAGTGGAACTCTGATTCGAATGAGTCAGGGGAGGATGTGCTGATGAGTTCGACACAAGTGAATACGCAATATACAGCCGATCAAATCAAGGTACTTGAAGGTCTTGAAGCAGTACGAAAACGACCCGGAATGTATATTGGGGATACCGGGGTCAGGGGCTTGCACCATCTGGTTTATGAAATTGTGGATAACTCGGTGGATGAAGCACTGGCAGGTCATGCCACCACGATAAAAGTGTTCATCCATACCGATAACAGTATTTCTGTTGAAGATGATGGTAGAGGCATTCCTACCGGCATGCATCCCTCGGGTGTATCAGCCGTTGAGGTTGTAATGACCAAGCTTCACGCCGGCGGGAAATTCAACGAAGAGGGCGGTGCTTACAAGATATCGGGAGGTTTGCACGGAGTTGGAGCGTCCGTCGTGAACGCTCTTTCTGAAAGTTTGAAGGTTGAGGTCCGTCAAAAAGGAAGAATCTTTACGCAGTCCTACAAAAGAGGCAATCCTCAATCAGGGTTGATCGAGATCGGAGTATCCGACAAGACCGGAACCAAGACCACCTTCAAACCGGATATTGAAATTTTTTCTGTGCTTGATTACTCAGCCGATATGCTGGCTGCGAGGTTTCGGGAACTCGCCTTTTTGAATAAGGGACTTAGGATTCAACTGACAGACGAGAGAATTGAAAATTCGGCCACCCAGGAATTTTTTGCCGAGGGGGGAATCATTCAATTTGTGGAGTTCCTCAATTCAACCAGACAGAAACTTCATGACGAGGTGATTGCATTCAATCAGGAAGTGAACGGTGTGGCGGTCGATGTTGCACTTCAATGGAATGATTCTTACGTTGAAACACTCTCTTCATATGTGAACAATATTCATACGATTGAAGGCGGAACACATGTTTCCGGATTCAAAACTGCACTCACGCGGGTGATCAACAAGTTTTTGGTGGACTCCGGACTGAACAAGAATTTCAAGGAATCCCTTCAAGGTGAGGACATTCGCGAAGGTCTCGCCGCAATTGTCTCTGTTAAGGTGCCGGAGCCACAGTTCGAGGGTCAAACCAAAGGAAAACTCGGCAATGGCGAAGTGGAGGGAATCGTTAGTCAGGTTGTTGGGGAAAAACTTGCAAAATTTTGTGAGACAAATCCGGCCATCGTAAAAAAAGTAATTCAGAAATCCATTGATTCTGCTGTCGCAAGGATCGCCGCAAGGAAGGCGCGGGAACTCACTCGTCGAAAAACGGCTTTGGATACCGGTGGACTCCCCGGAAAAATGGCGGATTGTCAGGAGCGGGACCCCGCTTTCTGCGAACTGTACCTGGTCGAAGGGGATTCTGCAGGTGGTTCTGCCAAGCAGGGCCGTTCACGAAAAAATCAGGCTGTTCTTCCTCTCAAGGGAAAAATCCTGAACGTGGAGAAGGCCCGATTCGATCGAATGTTGTCGAGCGAGGAAATCAGGGTTTTGATTTCGGCCATTGGTGCCGGAATCGGCAAAGATGATTTCGATGTGAACAAGGTTCGGTATCACAAGATTATCATCATGACCGATGCTGACGTGGATGGATCCCACATCCGCACATTACTTTTGACCTTCTTTTTCCGCCAAATGCCATCATTGATCGAGAGAGGCTATCTCTACATCGCACAGCCACCACTTTATCGCGCGAAGAAAGGCTCGCGGGAACAATACCTGAAAAATGAATCGGAACTTTTCAGCTTTCTTCTGCAGGCAGGCATGGACTCTGCATCAGTCTCTATTCGCGGAAAATCTCTTGCCAAAGAGGAGCTCGTCGAGATTTTAAAAAACACTTCAAAATATACTAAGACTATTGAGCGATTGTCGCGCAGATCAAATCCGGATGTTCTGAAGCTGCTGATCACCCACCATGTAGGCCTTGACAGTTTACGGGACGAGGCCAAGCTAAATGCATTGAAGGAAATCATGGCATCCGCGTTGGCGAAGAGTGGATATTCGGTCGAGTTGACACCGAATCCAGAGGCGGATGGATCCCAAACGCTAAAGATCCGTACCCGATTGAACGGAACCAGCAGAGTGACTCAGGTTAGTGCCGGACTGCTTGCCAGTATCGAGTATGAAGAGATGCTTTCGAATTTCAGGGCTTCTGAGGAAATACATGACTCTAAAATTGAGTTGAAGCTCGGAGAGGGACAACCGCGTTTGTTTGCATCAATGTCTGCGGTTCTCGAAGCGATATTGGATCATACGCGCAATGGAATCAACATCCAGCGATACAAAGGTCTCGGGGAAATGAATCCCGAGCAGCTTTGGGAAACCACGATGGACCCTGAAAAACGCACTTTATCCCAGGTCACCGTTGGAGATGCTGTCCAGGCGGATCAGGCGTTTTCTCTTTTGATGGGAGATGAGGTCGAACCACGACGGAACTTCATTGAAACGAACGCGCTCAAGGTAAGAAATCTAGATGTCTAGGAGTTTTTGATCATGTTGAGGAGTCGAATTCTTTCTACCGGAATGTATGTGCCCCCTTTAAGGGTGACAAACCATGATTTGTCGAAACTCATGGACACATCCGATGAATGGATTCGTCAGCGGACCGGAATTGAGCAAAGATTTTGGGTAGAGGGCAATGAGTCGACTTCGGATCTAGCGCTCAAAGCATCAGAGTTAGCAATTGAAAGAGCGGGAATCCAGAAGTCTGAAATTGAGATGATCATCCTTGCTACGCTCTCTCCAGACCATGAGTTCCCAGGAACGGCCTGCTTTTTACAGAAAAAGCTAGGGATACCTGGAATTCCGGCCTTGGACGTGCGTCAACAATGTACGGGATTCATTTATTCGATGGCAATTGCCGATCAATTCATCAGAAACGGGGTTTATCGGAATGCTTTGATCGTCGGGGCGGAAATCCACTCCAAAGGGCTGGAGAAAAGTGACCGAGGTCGTGATGTGACGGTTCTTTTTGGCGACGGCGCAGGGGCCGTGGTTTTGGGTGCGGTCGAGGTGAAGGATCCGAAAAAAGACTCTTTTTTACTCTCAACACACCTGCACGCAGATGGAACTTTTGCCGAAGAGCTTTGGACTCCGGCACCGGGAACCGGTAACTCGAAGGACCGAGTGGGGGCAAGCGAGCTCGAACAAGGACTTCACTGGCCCCGTATGAACGGAAAGACCGTTTTCATGCATGCAGTAAAGCGAATGCCCGAAGCATTGAACGAGGGCCTCAAGGCCAATAAGTTGAGCCCAGCAGACATCGACCTGTTTGTCTTTCATCAGGCAAATCTCCGAATCAATGACATGATCGCAAAGCAATTCGGGATTCCTGAAGAAAAGGTTTTTAACACAATACAAAAATTTGCAAATACCACGGCTGCAACCATTCCAATCGGACTGGACGAGGCGGTGCGTGCGGGGAAATTGAAAAAGGGAATGTTGGTTGCCTCAGCCGCTTTTGGGAGCGGATTCACATGGGGATCGGCAATCTATAGATTTTAGGGAAGCAGGAATAAGCGATGGAATCATCAAATCACCAACCGCCGGAAAAAAAGAGCGTAGTTCAGGTCAACATCGAAGAGGAAATGCGCGGAGCATATCTTGATTATGCGATGTCCGTGATTATTGGCAGGGCGCTCCCCGATGTCAGGGATGGCTTGAAGCCTGTACACAGGAGGGTTTTGTATGCCATGTATGACCTCGGGAATACATTCAACAAAGCCTATAAAAAATCTGCACGCGTCGTCGGGGATGTGATCGGTAAATACCACCCGCATGGAGACAGTGCAGTCTATGACACCATTGTCAGGATGGCACAGGATTTTTCCCTGCGTTATCCTTTGATTGACGGGCAAGGGAACTTCGGGTCCATTGACGGAGACTCCGCCGCCGCAATGCGCTACACGGAGATCCGCATGGAGAAGGTCACGGATGAAATCCTTACGGATCTTGAAAAAGAGACCGTGGATTTCGGACCCAACTATGACGGATCCTTACAAGAGCCGCTAGTGCTTCCGACCAAGATACCAAATCTTCTGATCAATGGCTCCACAGGCATCGCTGTTGGAATGGCAACCAACATTCCCCCGCATAACCTTGGCGAAGTGATTGATGCCACAACGGCGCTCATCAAGGATCCAACTCTCTCGATCGATGCGCTCATGGAGCATGTCAAGGGTCCGGATTTTCCAACGGGTGGGATTGTTTTCGGGAATGCACTCAAGCTGGCGTATAAAACCGGGCGCGCAGTGATCACCATTCGCGCCAAGACTGAAATCGAAACGTTCAAGAACGACCGTGAGAGAATCATTGTAACCGAACTTCCCTACCAAGTGAACAAGGCAAGGTTGATTGAAAAGATTGCGGACTTGGTGAACGAACAAAAGTTGGAGGGAATTTCGGACATTCGGGATGAGTCTGATCGGACCGGAATGAGAATCGTGATTGAGATCAAGAAGAACGAAAGTTCCAACGTCGTTCTAAACCGACTTTATAAAATGACCCAGCTTCAGGATAGCTACGGGATCGCGCTACTCGCAATCGATCACCAGCAGCCAAAGATTTTTAACTTGAAAGAAATGCTTCAGGCCTTCATTGAGCACCGTAAAGACGTTGTGATTCGAAGAACGATCTTTGATCTGAAAAAGGCTGAGGCCCGGCTCCATATTTTAGAGGGTTTGAAGCGCGCAGTTGAACACCTTGATGAAGTCATCGCGTTGATACGCGCAAGCGCTAACGCGCCAGAAGCTTTGATGGGGCTGATGGGAAAGTTCAACTTCACACAACTTCAAGCTCAAGCCATCCTGGACATGCGGCTTCAACGCCTCACCGGTCTGGAGCGTGATAAAATAATCGAGGAATACAACGAAGTACTACGATTGATAGGAGACCTGAAAGATATTCTCGGCCGCGAATCGCGAGTCTATGAGATCATCCAGACGGAGCTTGCAGAGATTCGAGAGCGCTATGCGGATGAGCGCCGGACCGAAATTACGGTCGATGAAAGCGTAGAAATAGACATGGAGGCTCTCATCACAGACGAGCCAACACTGGTGAGCATTACCCGCACCGGGTACATAAAACGGCAAGACCCTGCCCAATTCAAGTCTCAAGGGCGCGGAGGAAAAGGAATCATCGGAATGAACACCGATGAGGAGGATTTTGTTACTCAGATCTTCCGGACAACAACTTTGAGCCAGTTGTTCTGCCTCACGGATAAGGGTCGGTTGTATGTGGTGAAGGTTTACAAGGTTCCCGAGGGCAACCGCACTTCGCGCGGGCGCGCGATTGTGAACTTACTGGCTCTACAGACCGACGAAAAGGTGATGATGATCCTCCCCGTGAAGGAATACAATGAAAACAACTTCCTTGTCATGGCAACCAGATCCGGAATCGTCAAGAAAACTGCCTTGAGCGAATACCGAAATGTTCGAACCAGCGGCATCAACGCTATTTCTATTGAAGAAGGAGATGCACTCATCGGAGCGAGAATTTCGGATGGAACCAACGAGGTTTTCATGACTTCCGCAAGTGGAATGAGTATTCGGTTCTCAGAAAAGGATGTTCGTCCGATGGGCCGAACCGCCTACGGAGTTTATGGAATGTCTCTTGAGGAGGGAGACGCGGTCGTCGGAATGGAGTTGATCCACCCTGCAGAGTCCACAAATGAAATTCTCGTGGTTTCGGAGTTGGGATATGGCAAGCGCACCTCGGTGAGTGAGTATCGCCTTCAAACTCGCGGAGGCAAAGGGATCATCACACTTAAAATGACGGAAAAAACAGGAAAATTGATGTCTGCGCGTCAGGTCACCCCGACTGATGATTTGATGCTGTTCTCAAGTCGTGGGAAATTGATTCGGATCCGGATTGGAGAGATCAGCGAACAAAGTCGGAATACCCAAGGAGTGCGTCTGATGGCTGTGGATTCGGGAGAAAAGGTTGTCGCGGTAGAGAATCTTCCGGATGACTCTGCTGCCACGGAAATCAGCCAGTAAATGCTTTTGAGGGTCATCATCGCTATCTTTGTGGTGAGTGGATCCGGGTGTACGGTTCAATCATCCATTTCGAACCATTACCTGATGGCAGAAAAACTCTGGACAGAGAAAAACTACCCTGCAGCAGTGTCCGAGTTTGACTTTGTTGTTAAGGAAGCTCCCAATTCAGCAATCGGATTACAGTCTCTCTGGAGAGCGGCGATGACACGAGAGTTGTTTCTCGGCCAGTCAGAGGAAGCTTTGAGGAACTTTGAACTTTTTTTGGAGAGGGCCAGCGGATCGGATCTGGCACCACAGGCGCAACTAGAGATTGGAGAAATCCTCTTTTCGAAGCTGGCCCTGTATCAGAAGGCGATTGATCATTATCAGAAACTTCTCGATTTGAAGAAGTTTTCCCATGATGAGGAGTCAAGGTTCGTCTATCGCATCGCAAGGGGTTATTTTCTCTTGAATCAAATCCGGAAGTCTCAAGAATGGTACGAGCGGGGCTTGAAGGACTATTCGAGTTCAACATTGAATCCGAAAATGAAGTTTGACCTCGCTCACACCTGGTATGCCCTCGGGGAAAACGATAAAGCGGCCTATGCAAAAGCGCTCAAGGTCTTTCAGGATTTGGCGTTGTCCATCAGGACGACTGACCACAGGCTTTATGTTCAATCAATCTTTGGAGAGGCTTCCACATGGGAAGAGTTGGATGAGTTTGAGAAGGCATACGCACTCTTTGAAAGCATTCAATCTGATTATCCGGCACCAAATGTGGTCAAGGTTCGAATGCATCGTCTTTCGGAAAGAATCAGAAAGAAGCGAAAATGAGAGAAGATGAGCGATACCGCCAGCTGGCGGTCTTTTCGGTGATCGTTGTAGAGGTTGTGGGCACCCCTCTGGTCATCGGAGGGTTATTGGGCTTAGTTTTCCGCAATCATCCGTCCAAAGTCGGAATCACAGTTATTGGCGCTCTGGCGGGACTCGCAATCGCATTTTATCGGATTGGCCAAATGGTAAAAAAGGGTTCCAAAAAATGATCATTGAAAGTAAGGCTTTCTTAAGATTTCTACTCGTTCTTGGCCTGATTTGGTGCTTGTTGGGAATATTGCTGTTTTCCAAGAGTCCCCCGGAGCTTCGAGTTTTTTTTCGAGCCTACGAGGCCGTCCTTCTTGACTTGGTGTTTTTGGTGCTCCTTTTCTGGGAGTTGTTTTTTGCCTCAAAACCTGTTCGGAAAATTCGGGTTTTTCTCTACTTCACTTTTAAGTTGGTTTGTCTGGGTTTTTTAGCTATAACCCTGAAAAGATTAAGAAATGATCCGCCACTTCCGGCCGCGATGGCCGTTCTCTTCATGGGAGCGGGACCATTGTTTTCGGCGATTCTGATGAAGTGGAGGTTCAAAACAAAATAAGGACAGTTACAGTGGAGCACGGATTTAATTGGTTGAGTTTGATTCCCTTCATGAGTGAAAACGACAACGTTCACCACTATGGACACGTGTTTATGGCGGTCGCCATCGTAATCTTGATTGTTGTTTTGGCCTTGGCGGCAAGACTTCAGCTAAACGCAGCCCAAAAGAGGGAAGATGAAGGTCTCATTCCCGATGAGAAATTCACGCTTCGCAATTTTTTCGAAATTGTTGCCGAAAAGCTCTATGGTCTCGCGGTGAATGTGATGGGGAAGCATGGTGCAGAAAAGTACTTTCCTGTAATTGCGGCGTTGTTTTTGTTTATTTTTGTGTCCAACTTTATCGGCTTGATACCGGGCCTTCTTCCGCCGACCGACAATCTTAACACCACTTTTGCCCTGGGCGCCTTTGTGTTCCTTTACTACAACTATGTTGGCCTTAAGGAAAACGGCTTGGCTTATTTAAAGCATTTTGCAGGGCCCATTCTTTGGCTCGCTCCTTTGATGTTGATTGTTGAAATAGCCTCGCATGTTTTTCGGCCAATTTCTCTTGGCTTGCGACTGAGAGGAAACATCATGGGTGATCACGTTGTGCTTGGCATCTTTAATGACTTGCTGCCATACGTGGTTCCTGCTATTTTCTACGGCGTCGGACTTTTTGTATCATTGGTTCAGGCGTTCGTTTTCTGTTTGATGACGATGGTTTATATCTCGTTATCTGCGAGTCACGATCACTGACAAAACAAATTCAAAACTCAAAAACAATGAAAGGAAACGAAATATGAAATTCAAGACAGTTTTGATGACAATCGCGGGTGTGATGATGACAGGTGCTGCATTTGCTCAAGAGGCGGCGCACACGGCAGCAGCCTCCGGTGGAATGGATATGGCGGGAATGGGTGCCGGCATCGGCCTCGGGCTTGCGGCCCTTGGGGGAGCTCTTGGTCAGGGTCGTACGGCTACTGCTGCCCTTGAAGGAATTGCTCGAAACCCTGCTGCTGCTGATAAAGTATTCACTCCGATGATTATCGGTTTGGCGCTGATCGAGTCACTGGTGCTTTACGCATTCGTGATCGCGTTCCTCAAGATCCGGTAATCACCTAGAAATTGATACCAAAAAAGCCCTCCCCTCCTCTTGGAGGGTGGGCTTTTTTATTTGAGTTTCACTTGTAGAAAAGGTGAAATTCGACTTTCCTTCACCTTTGCCACGTTCTCAGGGGTGCCTTCCGCAACAATTTGACCTCCGGCGGCCCCACCCTCTGGGCCCAGATCAATCAGGTGGTCTGCTGAACAAATGATATCCAGATTGTGCTCGATTACTAGCACAGTGTTTCCTTGTTCAACCAAACGGTGAAGAATTCCGAGAAGCTTTTTGATGTCATCGAAATGTAAACCAGTAGACGGTTCATCAAGGATATAGAGCGTCTTACCGGTGGAGCGCCTGGAGAGTTCCTTCGCAAGCTTGATCCTCTGAGCCTCACCACCTGAAAGGGTGGTCGCGCTTTGTCCAAGCTTGATGTAGCCAAGACCAACGTCCGTAAGCACCTGCAATTTTTCACGGACCTGCGGAATGTTCTGAAAGAAGTCGAGTGCGTCTTCCACGGAAAGGGATAGGACCTCGGCAATGTTTTTTCCTTTATATAGAACTTGCAGTGTGTCCGCTTTGTATCTCGATCCTTTGCATGTATCGCAGGTCACGTAGGCATCCGCCATGAAGCTCATCGAGATTTTTTTTACGCCATCACCTTCGCAATCATCACAGCGCCCACCTTTTACGTTGAAAGAGAATCTGCCTGGCTGAAACGAGCGGAGGCGTGACTCGGGCAGCTGAGAAAACAAGGAACGAATGAAGCTGAATATGCCCGTGTAAGTGGCAGGATTTGACCGGGGGGTCCGGCCGATGGGGTCCTGATCGATTTGAATAGCCTTGTCCAGATTCTCAACTCCCTTGCCCAGTTTTGCTGTCATCTCCGGAATCTTTGATCCATAAAAATGTTTGAGCAGCAGCGGATGAAGGGTGTCCATGATAAGGGAGCTTTTGCCGCTCCCAGATACTCCCGTAACGCAAGTGAATACCCCAAGCGGGATACTGATCTTTACATTCTTGAGATTGTGAATATTCACATGCTCAAGCAGAAGCTGATTTCCAGGAGATGGTTTCCTTCTGGTCTTTGGGGGGGACACTGCCAGCTCCTTTCTAAGGTATCCGGCAGTGATGCTTTCCCGGTTCGACAGAACCTCTTTTGGGGTGCCCGCAGAAATGATATTCCCACCGCGAATTCCGGCGCCAGGGCCGACGTCAATTAGATAGTCGCTTTCGCGCATGGTCTCTTCGTCATGTTCGACGACAATCACTGTATTGCCAAGATCCCGCAATCTCTTGAGGCTGCTGATCAGGAGTTGGTTGTCACGGGGATGCAGGCCAATGGAGGGCTCATCCAGGATGTATGTGATTCCCACAAGAGAGCTTCCCAATTGAGAGGCCAGGCGAATCCTCTGAGACTCGCCCCCGGAGAGCGAAAAAAGGGGTCGGGAAAGCGACAAATATCCCACTCCAACTTTTGACAAAAACCCCACCCGTTCAAGAAGCTCTCGAATCAGGCCGCCGGCTATCCGGTTCTCCCGATCAGAAAGACGTATCTTTCTGAGGAATTCAGGCAGCTTGTCGATGGGTAGCTCACAGACCGCAGGCAAATCAAGCCCCGAAATCCGGAACGCCCTCGCCTCGCGATTCAGCCGGGCCCCGTCGCACTCGGTGCATGAAGAATGGAACTCATAGACTGTGTTCACATCGTCAGACGATTCATCGTCGCGAGAAGCTTCTAGAAGTGACTCAATTCCCAATCCGTCGCACCGCTTGCAGGCTCCCACGGGACTGTTGAAGGAGAAAAGTCTGGGTTCCGGAGCGGGTAAATAAATATCACACTGACTGCAGGCAAAGTTTCGGGAAAGCAGTCTTTCAGTCGGAAACTTTCCGGCGGCTGACTGTTCCGACAGGAGGAGTACACCATTTGAAAGCTTCAGAGCAAGCTCGGCGCTCTCATAAAGCCGTGAGCCAAGAGAAGAGTCCTGATGTTTGAGGATGATGCGGTCAACGACGACATCAATGGAATGCTTAAGGTTTTTTTCAAGTCGAATCGGATCCGCAAGATCCCTTACCTGTCCATCTACCCTGACTTTTGTAAAACCTTTCTGGCGAAGTGCAAGCAGTTCCTTCTGGAACTCGCCTTTCTTTGCTCGGGCTATGGGAGAGTAAATAATGAGTTTGGAGCCTTCCGGGAGGGCTGAAATGGAGTCTGCGATTTGTTGTGTCGATAGTGACTCTATTGGAGAGGCGCATTCCGGACACTGGGCTTTGGATACCCTTGCGTACAGGAGTCGCAGATGATCGAGAATCTCTGTAACGGTTCCAACTGTTGAACGAGGATTGTATGAAGTGGTTTTTTGAAGAATCGCAATGGTGGGAGAAAGACCCTCCAGCACATCCACGTCTGGTTTTTCCATTTGCTCCAAAAACTGCCGAGCATATGTGGAGAAAGTTTCAATGTATCTTCGCTGACCTTCCGCATGGATCGTGTCAAAAGCAATCGAGGATTTTCCGGATCCGGATGGACCTGTAATCACCGAAAATGAGCCGTGTGGAATCCGGAGCGTTACGTTCTTAAGGTTGTGTACGCGGGCGCCCTTGACCAGGATTTCAGTGCCCGTATTTGAATGGCCCATGTCCAATTTTCTTTGCGGCGGCGCTTAAGGCACCCTCAAACTTATTACGGATTTCTTGCAGCTTTTCCTCGCTCTGAGCCTCAAAGCGCATTACGATTACAGGTTGAGTATTCGACGCCCGAATCAAGCCCCAGTGATCCTCGAAGTCCACTCGCAATCCGTCAATGGTGGTCAGGGTTGCCCTTGAGTCCATCAGTAGCTTGGCGGCTTCCTCGATGAGTGCGAATTTTTTGTCCTCCTCGCAGTCTATACGGATCTCGGGTGTGTTTACGGCGGGTTTCAAATCAGAAAGGAGTGAGGACAAAGATGCGTTTTGCGCAACGATTTCGTAAAGTCGAGCCGAAGAATATATTGCATCATCAAATCCGAACCACCGATCCGCAAAAAAAATGTGTCCAGACATCTCTCCGGCGAGCGCAGCTTTCGTCTCTTTCATTTTGGATTTGATGAGGGAATGCCCTGTTTTCCACATGATTCCCTTGCCCCCATGTTTTGCAATATCCTGATAGAGACGTTGGCTCGACTTAACTTCTGAAATGATTGTAGCCCCTGGGTGGGTCTTAAGTACCTCGCGCGAGAAAATCACCATGAGTTCATCTCCATAAATGATCTTTCCATTTTCATCAACGGCCCCAATTCGGTCGGAATCCCCGTCATACCCAACACCGAAGTCTGCCTTGTGTTCCCGAACCGCTGAGATCAAGGAACCAAGATTTGCGGGAACTGTCGGATCGGGGTGATGATTGGGAAAGCGCCCATCGAGTGTGCAATAGAGCGGAATCACTTCGGCCCCCATAAGGGTGAACAATTCAGGGGCAACATTTGAAGCAGTTCCGTTTCCCGCATCGAGCACCACCCGGAGTTTGCGTTTTGGTTTGATCTGATTACTCACATAGGAAAGGTATTCCGGAATGATGGTGACTTTTCTCAGGCTTCCTTCCGATCGCTTGTTAAACAGCCCCCGAAGCATCACTCTTTTGAGCTCTTGAATCTGGTCTCCATGAAGGGTGTCTTTTCCAAGACCGATTTTGAATCCATTGTACTCCGCCGGATTGTGCGAACCAGTGATCATGATCGCCCCATCAGTGTGATAGTGATGAACCGAAAAATAAGTGAGCGGAGTCGGGCAAACTCCCAAGTCCAGTATGTCTACGCCGGACTCTCGCAAGCCTGAGATGAGGGCATTGGCGTACTCTTCGCTGGTGAGGCGGCAATCTTGCCCAATGGAAATCAGCAGCTTGTTCTTGCCGGTTTTTTGATAAGCCCACTCGGCATAGGTCTGCCCGAGCTTCCTTGCAAAATCCGAAGTGAGGTCCTTGCCGGCAAGGCCCCTGATGTCATACTCGCGAAAGATTGAAGGGTTCATCTGTTACTCCTTTGATTCAAATATAAAATCGCATTCTCAATTGCGTATATCATGCTTCCCGGGTCAGCTTGGTTCTTTCCCGCTATGTCGAACGCAGTGCCGTGATCCACTGAGGTGCGAATGATGGGTAGCCCGAGGGTCATGTTCATGCTTCTGGAAAATCCGCTGAGTTTAACAGGGATCAACCCTTGGTCGTGGTATTGGGCGATGATGATATCATGCCGCCGTCGCTTTGATCTCCCCGACTCAATTGCAAAAAATGAATCCGCTGGAAAGGGACCGCTCAGGCGAATGTCTGGAAACTTCCGTGAAAGGGCTTTGATTGTGGGTGCGATGACAAGAGTATCCTCTTGGCCAAGAATGCCGCCCTCACCGCAATGTGGATTCAATCCCAGTATTGCAATTTTAGGCTTCTGCTTTCCAAGGTTCACTTTGCAATAGGCAATGGAATGCTGGACCGCTCGCTCCAGTCTTTTTGAAGTGATTTGTTGGCTGACATCTTTAAGGGGACAGTGATTGGTGACAAGGGCTACCCTAAAGGTCTCGTTTGCCAACATCATGGTAACCTCGGGAGTCCCAGTAAGATCCGCCAGAAGGTCGGTATGACCTGAATATTTAAAGCCAGCCTCCCGGATTCGCTCCTTGCTGATGGGGCCCGTGACCAGGGCACGGGTTCGAGGACTATGCATGACGAATCGGGTTGCTGACTGTATCGCCCACGCAGACTGATATCCCGGGGTGGTTTCCTTCGGAGGCTCGACGAAAGTTGCAAGTGATTTACGTAAAAACAGGCGCTCTCGCTTGAATGATTCTTTGGATGCGTGAATGAATATGGAAACCCTACCGATTTTGCCGCTCAGATGAAGTATGGCCTTGGCGGTGACCTCGGGGCCGATTCCTTGCGGGTCTCCGGGTGTAATGACAAGATCGATATTCTTCATTTGGATTTCTGATTTACCTTAACAAAATTGAGGCTTCGTTCGCGGTCAAGCCAGATCCGAACTTGATGTTGGAACTCACTTTCCATGAGGCGACTCCTGATCACATCTTTTTCTTTTTCGTATGCCGCATCCCCATCAGCCCTAATCTCACCAATTTTTACAATCAAAAAGGAGTTTTTATCTTCAAGAATGTTGCTTGTTTTTTCGGGCCCGAGTCGTTGCACTTCTTTCTGCAGAAGAGGCGACATTTCTGAATAGGAAAGAAATCCAAGGTCGCCGCCACTCTCCTGTGAGGGGTCATCGCTAACGGATTTTGCAACATCCGCAAATGCGGCTCCGCGCTTAAGAGAGTCCAGCGCTCGTGTTGCCTCCTCTTTTGCTGTTGCAACGGACTTGTAGTTGCTCTTTGAAATACGAATCAATTGAAGACGAAAAGAGCCTCTGAAGGCTTTGGAGCCGGATCGGCTTCGGTTGAACTCAGCCCGCACATCATCATCGGACACCGCAGCCTTGTTTCGTATCTCCCGGTCGACCAACTGCCTTTTTGCAACCGACACCCGCATCATCCTGAAGTAGTCCTCAAACTTGAACCCTTCCCTCAGAATGGCGGCTTTCAGATTTTCGCGATCAATTTTCAGATTGCTCTGTATTGCGTTGATCTCTTGCTCGACCTCACCATCTGACACTGGAAACTTTCCAAGGATAATGGATTCATCTATGAGAAAATCGAGGATCTCGGAATCGGTCGGCTTCACTTTTTTCGAGAGAGGCTCATTTGCGAAAAGTGGATCCACTTTTGCGCGAAGAGGAGCCGTGATCTTGAAGCGCTCCATGTCAGACTTGAAGATTGGAGATTTATTTACAATTGCTTCGAGACGATCGACTACCTCCGCCCGGGATGGCGCGGAGATGAATAGCCCTAAAATGACCAAAAATGAAAAATCCCGGAGGTTCATAGTTCCCAAGATTTCTCATAGATTCCCAATGAATCCAATTACAAACCGACAGACTTCGATCAGTCCTTTAGTGCCTTCTCATTCGTTGAGACCTTGGCTTTTTGACGTAAATCGTTGAGAAACCTTCCCACCAAGTCCTGGCGTTTCTCCTCCATGATCAACCTCTTTATTCGCCCTCGATCGGCCTCCAGCCAGGAACGTTTTCCTGTGAGGCGGATCAAATGTAATCCAAAAGGGGTTCTTACGGGGCCCGCGATATCGCCGGTTTTGCCAAGCTTAACCGCGGCCTTGAAGAATGCGGGATCGAGCCTGTCCTTCATTCTGTAATCAAGATCTCCCCCCATAGGAGCGCTGGGATCCTCTGAATACTGCTGGGCTGCTTCAGCAAAAGACCTTTTGCCGGATTTCACCTCTGCAAGGATTTCGCCCAAGCGTTTTTCCGCCTTTGATTCCTCATCGGCAGTTGTCCCTACAGGAAGTGAAATGAAGATGTGACTGGTTCGGATCTCCGGATTTTTTTCGTACCAGTTTTTCGTATCGGATTCCGTAAATGAGATCCGGTCAAAATCAGCCCCGAGTTTTTTTTCAATAAGCGCATAAAACAAGACGTTGTTGATTCGATCAACCACAACAGGATCCTGATCGAGTTTCATTTTTTTTGCTTCCTGAACGGCAGCCTCCCGTTTGATCAGTTCGTCCAATACCTGTTTTTTGGATGGCGCAGCCATTGGATTTCCTCGAGATGCTTCAAGCAGCTTGGAGTTTACATCGTCGATGGTGATTGCCTTGTCATTCACCCGGGCCACCTCGGTGGCAGCCAGTGAAACATTGAGGGACAGAAGAAATCCTGCAGCAACAGCGCCGGAAAGTAGTTTTTTCATATGTAAAGCATATCAGTGGGCGTTTTGCTTTTCAAATGCTTTAGGTGCGACTTGCCGAAGAAAATTCTCCAGTTCAAAAATGTGACTCTTCAAATTTTCGAAGGGAATCTGGAGTATGATCTTGGAGTCAGGGGTGATCTGTATTCTTGGATCACGATGTCCTTTCGGGCCCGCTACCTTCTTCATCACCTCGTTGATTTCCACAGGCGATGATTTTCTGACGGTAAGCGATGTTTTCGCAGGAGTGATCGACAATGCTTCAATTTCGGCGAGAATCAAAAGGTTCTTAATTCTGATAAGCCAGAACAGGTTTTCGGTTTCAGGCGGGATTTCCCCAAAACGATCCATGAACTCCTCTGTAAAGGAATCGATTTGTTCTGAGTTTCGGGCTGAAGAGATCTTACGGTACAGTGTGAGTCTGGTCCGAGAATCCGGCACGGTTTTCGGGTTGATTTCACAGACCACTGGAACTTGGATTTCGGGTTCGAAAGATTGTTGCTCTATGGTCTTGCTGTCGCCCCTGAGTTCCGAGATGGCCTCTTCGAGAAGTTTCGTAAACAGGTCGAGGCCGACGGTGGCAATGTGGCCTGATTGTTCGCCTCCCAGAAGATTGCCGCCGCCTCGGATTTCAAGGTCAAAAGATGCGATTTGAAAGCCGCTTCCGAGTTCAACGAACCGCTGAAGCACGTCCAGGCGCATTTTTGCTTCCCGGCTGAGGGATTGATCTTCCTCAACGAGCAAATAGGCAAAGGCTTTTCTGTGACTTCGACCTACGCGCCCCCGGATCTGATAAAGTTGGGCCAAGCCCAACTGGTCTGCCCGATGAATCAGTATTGTTCCGGCATTGGGCACGTCAATTCCCGACTCGATGATGGTGGTGCAAACCAGCACCTGGGCGCGCCCTTGATAAAATTCGAGCATTTTCTCCTCGATTTCGGTCTCGGACATCTGGCCGTGGGCCACGAGGACTTTGGCATGAGGAATCCATTTTCGTATTTCCTCGGCCTTTGCGTGAATGGATTGAACGCGGTTGTAAAGGTAGAATACCTGACCTCCTCTTGACAGCTCGGCTTCAATCGCGGATTTCACAATCTCTGGCGAGTAGTTGGATACATAGGTTTTGATGGGCTGTCTGTTGGTGGGTGGAGTTTTGATTGTGCTGATGTCCTTAAGGCCCGAGAGAGCCATATTCAGCGTGCGGGGAATCGGCGTTGCCGAGAGAGTGAGGGTATGGGTGTTCGCTTGAATGGCTTTGATTTTTTCCTTGTGTTCCACCCCGAAGCGATGCTCCTCATCCACGATCAAAAGACCCAGGCGGCTCCACTCGACATCCTTTGAAAGCAGTCGGTGGGTTCCGACCATGATGTCGATTTTTCCGGAATGCAGGTCTTTCAGGAGTTCAGATTGTTGTTTTTTTGATTTGAAGCGGGAGAGTGATTCAGTTCGAATCGGGTGAGACTCCATTCTTCGGCGAAAAGATTGTTCGTGTTGAAACGCGAGAAGTGTCGTTGGAACCAATACTGCGACCTGAAGGCCGCTCTGAACGGCCTGGAACGCCGCGCGAATTGCCACCTCGGTTTTTCCAAAACCCACGTCACCGCAAACGAGCCGATCAAGAAGCCTTCCGCTCTCAAGATCCGAAAGAACCTCCTGGGTTGCGCGAAGCTGTCCCTCCGTTTCGGTGAATTCGAATGAATCACAAAACTCATCATATAGCTCATCACGAGGTAAAAATTTCGGACCTTTCATGAAAGCCCGCCTTGCATAAATGTCTACGAGGTTAATCGCAAGTTTTCTCGCGGATTCGCGAGCCTTCTGTTTGGCTTTCTCGAACTGACCCGTGCCCAGCTTGTCGAGCGAGCCGGACTCTCCGGAGGTGATGTAACGCTGGATCGTGTTGAGGCGATAGATTGGGACGTAAAGCTTGTCTCCGCCGGCGTACTCTAGAAGAAGATATTCGCCAAGATGCTTGTCGCCCGATCGGATTTCCTGAAGGCCGACATATCTTCCCACTCCATGAACGGCGTGAACCACCAGGTCTCCCACTGAGAGATCTTCGTGATGACGGAACTCTAGGCCATCGCCCTTAGTGTCAAATCGAGGGTGGGCCCCCGAGGGAGCGGGTCGCGCGAGCCTATTTGATCCAAAAAGAAGGGTTTCTGAAAGGACCAGGAGCTTCTGAGCTGGAAAAATAAGCGACTCTCCGCAATCGTGGGAAAGGATTCGGAACCCCGGACTTTTGGATTCGTTTTTTAGCAAAAAGCGAATCCGCTCTTGGTGGCTTAGTCCGCGACAGCCGATCCAGACCAAGAAGCCTTCTTCGAGCCAAGCACGAATTTTTGACGGATTAATCTGGTCCGGGTGAATCTGCTCGGCGATCAGAGGTGAGGCGACCAAGGGAGAGTCCGGACTGGTGCGAACAATTAAATCCGCATGATTGAGGGTGGAGATTGACTTGCTTGAAGCATCCGGAAAGAGGCGCTCTAGGTTCGGAGTGATCCAGTAGGGCGATGGATATTTTGCCTTGTCCTTTTCCATGCCTGAAATAAATCTTTCGAACTCGGCTGAAAACTGCTCTGGTTCGAAAAGGATTCGGATCGCGTCTTTTGGCAAATGGTTTTCAAGCGTTGCCATGGTTCGGTAGGTGAATGGGAACCAATACCGGTGGTGTTCGGGCAAAATGCCATTCCGCACGTTCTCAAAAATGGGGTCACGTATTTTTCTCGAGATTTGTTCCTGGTCTGCGTAGGTTTTGATTTTCTCGAGAACCGCCTCTGTCTGATCCCAGGGAAAAAGGATCTCTTCTGCCGGGTGGATGCTTAGCGTGTTGATCACGGCATTGTTCCTCAGTGTACGCTGGGTTTCCGGGTGGAAGGTACGGATTGACTCCACAACCGTATCGAAAAACTCAATCCGATTCGGAAGCCTGCGTCCGGGATCGAAAATATCCAGGATCTCGCCACGCAGTGCGAACTGCCCGGGTTCTTCCACAAGATCAGATGGAAGATAACCTAGGGATTTCAATTTCCTTTTCAGGAAGTCCCGGCTCCCCGGTTCCTCGCCCGCGGAGAAATTAAGAATTGACTCGGCGTATTCGTCATAGGGAATGGTGGGCAATTTCCATGTTTCCGCGGAGGAGAGAATGATCATTGATTTTCTGCGATGATGAAGCGCGGAAAGGGTTCTAAGTCGTTCGCGTCTTTGATTCACGGAGGATGCAATTGGTGAATACGGTGAGTGTTCCCAGGGGCTCCAAATACAAACGTCGATCGGTGAGGTGCCCTCGGCCCCAGGCTCTATCAGACACTCGATTAGGGGTTGGAAATCATCAATCCACTCCGCTCTGGGAAAGCAAAGTACCTGAATCGATCCAGGGTTTGATCGGGCACGCTCCACTGAGGCAAGAGCCTGATTCAGAGGAGAGTAGAATTTTAACTCTTGGCCGCCACGAGGCATTGACTCGCCCTTTCATTCTCAGTAGCCTTCTCGTTAACAAATGGATCCGAAAAGAATTTTGCCCTTTGAACTCAAAACCACACAGTTCACTCAAGTTGTCGTTTACCTTTGGGTTGCGATGCTTGTGACTGTACCGGTATTTGTAACGGAGCGAATCCGGATCATTCCGTATTTAATCTTGATTTTCGTCATGATGGTAGTGTTTTTGTCGTTCTTTCTCGCAACGCACGAGTCAACGAAGAAAGATGATCATGAGTCCCCTTAAGCCTACTTTGAAGTACATGCGCGTTGGCATTTCTTGTTGTGGTGATGATTGGATTCAAACTGAGTCCAGTCGCTATGATCTGGAGCGGCTTGGTTGTGTTCCGGCTGAGCAAGGCGAGCAGGCAAACCTCTTGATCATTCAAGGATCTTTGAATTCAGTTCTTCAAGTCGAAGTTTTGAAGTTTTTCGAAGCCATGCCCTCGCCGAAATATGTCATGGCCGTGGGGACCTGCGCATGCGGAGGTGGTTTGTTTCCTGGTGCCGGAGTCGGTGCGCTTCCAGTGAATGTCTACGTCACAGGATGCCCTCCTAGACCTGAAGCAATCATGAATGGTGTTATTTCCTTGCGTGAGGTGCAGCCGTGATTCAGCAGACCCTTGAGATTGGTCCGGTGCACGAATGGCTGCCGGGGCCAATGAGACTGCGTTTGGGAATGTATGGCGATGTCATTCGCGAATTGGAGGCGGGATTCGGTTTCGCCTCTCGAGAGATTGAATCAAAAATGCTTGGAAAGCACTATTCATCCGCACAGATCATTTTTAGTCGGATCGAGCCCGAGAGCGCTTTGTTGCTGGATCGGCTGTACGGTGAAGCGATCGAAGCTGCCGTGGGCATCGAGGTGGGAGAGCGGGTTTTGTGGTTGAGAGAGATTTCGAGCCAACTGAGCGAGTTGAATTTTCAGCTCAAATACCTCTCAAGAATGGCTTGGAGACTCGGGATCAGGATTCTTTACCATTCCATTTTAAAACACAGGGAAACACTCCTTGATCTTTTTGAGCTTCTTTCCGGTTCGAGATACGGATATTTTTATCTTTTGCCCGGCGGAGCCCGCTATGATTTGACTGAGGGATTTCAGGTGCGGCTGGAGTCTTGGCTTGAAACTTTTCTTAAGGATCATGACCGCATACGCGGACTTTTTTGCTGGACTCACCCCTTTCACAATCGCTTGAGTTCTTTGGGTGTTGTTCTGGATGGTGGTGAGTATGGCTTTGTGAGTCAATCGGCAATCGAAAGCACACGTTATGGTCAGGCGAGTCACGTGGAGTCAAGGCTTCATTTTTCACTAGAGCGCTGCAGGGAGATCTCCGCGGCGCTTGCAGAACTCATTCGGCAGAGCCCCGCCGGGGTTTACCGACACAAACTCCCAGAAAGCTCTCCGGATGTCAGGGTGGAAGAGGTGCTCGAAACCATTCGGGGAAATTGGAAGGTGGAATTGACCCTTGACCGGGAGCACCGGATCGAAACCTTCGCTGTACAAGCTCCATCGGACAAGATCAAGGAGGCGATGTTTCCAGCACTCGAGGGGGAGTCGATTGAAGACCTTCCGTTGATTTTGGAGAGTTTGTCTATTTCTGTTTCGGAGGTAGATCGATGATTGATGTTGCCTTCACTTTGTTCTCGATTTTTCCTGTGTCTTTTTTGGTTTATTCGTGGACAGAGCGAGTACAGGCCCGTCACGAATCCAGAGTGGGCAAGGATATCGCACTTACCGGTTTTTTTTGGCAGACTTGGGTGGATACACTCCTTGAAGTCAGAACCAGAAGGTCTCCGTGGGTGTGGCTTTTTTTTGGGTTTCAATGTGCTCTGCCATTTTTATATGTCTTGAGGCTCGAATATCTCGTGTTTCCGTGGATGGTACTTGCGGGTTTCTCGTTGGCGGCAATGACCACGGGAAAAGAAGGCGTACTTGCGAGGATTGATTCGGATCAAAGGCAGGTTGCATTCGCGGTCGCATCAGGGATCTCTCTTTTGTGCATCATCGGAGGATTCAGTCTGTCCGGGACCGCGGATTTAGGGCGAATTTCCTGGTCCCCTCTTCACTTGATTTTTGTGATTCCTTTTCAGATCGCTGGAATGATTTTGTTTCAAGAGCATCCCTTCAGGGGTTTTTTGGAGCGGGCATCCTGGTTGGAGTCAGTCCGTTTCTACGGATGGTGCATGGTTACTGTGCGGCTATTTCTTGGTGGAGGCGAGTACTTTCTTGATTTTAACCTGAAGGCTGGACTTTTATTCCTCGTCTCACGTCTTTTTGCCATTTATTTTCCAAGACTAAGGCAAGAGGATCTACTGAGGGTTTCCATGACGTATCTTTTGCCTCTTACGGGTGTTTTTTGGCTTGTGGTCATGTTGGCGTTTGCCCTGATGTCAGGAGGAAGCGGCTTTGTTTAAGAGGGTTCTTGAGCATTTTTTTAACATTCGGGGGACTCGCAAAGTGGATACTGAGTTTTATCCTGATCCTGTTTCTTCAAGGGGAAAGGATGATTTTCCGGCCCGAGCTCGAGGTTTGGTCTTCAATGAAATTGACAAGTGTACCGGGTGTGGGGATTGCGCAAGGGCTTGTCCCACAAGTTGCATCGAAGTGGATTCACACATCAAGGAGAGAAACAATCGGCCATGGGTTTCGAAATTTGACATTGATTTTTCTAATTGTGTGTTCTGCGGTCTTTGTGTTGATGTCTGTGAGCCAAATTCACTGATTCAAACCAAAGAGGTACAGGCGGCAGTGTTTGACAAGAAAGACCTGAAGATGAGTTTTGGAAGGGGGGAGCTGTGATCCTCTGGATCGATCTGTCAATACTTGCCGGAGTATCGATTTGGCTGGGCACTCGCGAGCTATTTCTTGGAATCGCGGTATTTGTGCTCGGGTTCCTTTTTGAGTTTCAATTGCGAAGAACCAGGCTTTTGCTCGGATTCACCGAGAAAAAAGTCCCACTCCTTTCAAAAATTAGGTCTTCGGTACTGGCGCTCTTGATGGTTGTGTTTTTGTTGCCGGCACTGATTGGCGAACGGCCCCGTTTGGATGTGAAGACCGTTGCAGAGGGGCAGGATTGGGCCTTGCCCGTGGTTGTTCTCCTTGGTTTTTTGTGTGCAATGCTGATGGTGGCTCTGGGCGTGGAAAGGAGAAGGCGATGATCCTTCTTTCCATGGGTGTTTTCTTTTTTGGATTTTACTCGATGTTTATCGCGATCGATTCCTTGGAGATCGCCCGAGGTGCAATGAGGGTTCTTTTGGTTCTCGTGTTTGTGTGTTGTGAACGGTTTTCAGAAGTCTTGCCCCTCGAGGGAGTTGTTTTGTTGTTGGTGGTGATTCAAATGGCCCTTTACGCATTTGTTCGCGTTGAAGTTCGGGTGGAAAATGACCGGCATTGAACTCACCCGATTTGATCAAACTGCGGTTCTTCTTTCTTTGATTTGCGGTTTTTCCTTGGTCCGAGAACGAAGAGTTCTTCCGTTTCTGATGGTCCTGGTGGGAGCTTTTTTTCACGGACCCGTAATCCCGTGTTTTGTTGCCGCCATGGTGGTCTGGCATCGAATGGGTGCGGGGTGCGGTAAATGGATTCAGATCAAGGATTTTGCGGGTGTTTTTTTCATTCTCTCGGGTGCGATTGCACCAGATCCTGTCCGAGCGTTTTTTTCGGTCTTCGGAGTGATTTTGATTGCGGCGAACTTTGGAGGAAGTGCCCTCGGGACCTTGCCCGCGATTCTGTTTCTGAGGCAGTACCATCCCAATCCTGAATACCTTGAAGTTGCCCTTGTCGGGCACGCCTCCTATTGGATTTTGGTTGAAGTGTCGCGCTGGACAGAAATCCCGGGGGAGCATCGAGTCCTGTCATGGGCTGAAGTCTTGGCTACCCTACTGATTCTTTCCAGTTTCAAGGACGAGATTGGGATCATGATTGCGAATCCGGAGTTGACGATTGCGGGGGGATTCCTTTTTGCATCACTCTTTTCCACGACACTGTGGGGTCTTTTGCGTCCTGAAGGATTCTTTGGCTTCTTTCAGCGATTGAGGCCTCGTTTGGAAAGTTTTATTTTTTGGGGTGGTCGATTGGTTTCAGGAGATGAACCCTGGGCCAGGAGAGAGTCCGTTACGGTCGCGCCAGACATCAATTCCGGAATCAAAGAGGTTTTTTGGTGGATCATGGGGCTTGTCATCACCAGTGTTTTGTCCGGATTGCTTTTGCATGGGGGTGAATTTTGATTTTCGAATATTCTCCTTGGGGTGCGATGGTTGTCCTTTCATGGCTTTTTTGTGTTTCAAGGCAGCATTTGGTGCCCGTTCTTCTGTGTCTTCTGATTTTTTGTTTCACTTCCATTTCGTTCGGGCTTCTGATGTTGCTTCTCGTGCAGATTTTTGCATTTGTTCAGGCTTCGGTCGGAATGAGGCGTGAAAACAACGGGGTGGCACAAAAAAGATTTGCGATGGTCATGGCCGGGGGTGTGATTGCAATCTTCGGACATGCATTGGGCTCGTGCTGGCAGGGAAGGATTCTTGGGCTCTTTGGTTTGTTGTTGCTCATTCCAAATGGAGTTACCACCCTGCTTTTCGCGCGTTTTTACGAGAGACTCACTCTGAGGGCATTCCTGGGATCTGTGGTCATTCCGGCTTTTGCCGCAATTTACATTCTTTCGCGATGGAAAGAGGAGATTTCGGGAGACTTGGAAGAGGGTTGGCGCTACGCCCTTCTGTCCGTTGGTAGTATTACCGTACTTGTCGCAGGAGTGATGGGCCTTGCCCGACTTAGGGTGCGCTCTGTTATGGTTTTTTGGAGCCATTCCTGGATTGGTTTTGCGCTTTTGGTTTTGGCGGCTCCAAGCGAGTCCTTAATGAGTCAGGCGCTGGCCGCAATCGCCACGTTTGCTGTGAGTTCGGTTGTGTTGATGACCTGCGCCTTACAACTTGGAAAAGGACATTTTGTTTTTTCCAGGGTTTCGTCGCTTGGATTTCCCGGGCTGGTCGGCTTCATGGCGCTTTACTTTATGGTGAAGGTTCTGATTGAGCTGGGTCTTGGTTGGGCAGCTCTTGGATTCATCGGGTTCATCATGCAAGCAATTACGCTGGTTCTCTGTCATCCCAAAACACCCCAGGTTTCAAATCGAAAAGCGAGAATCCGGTTTTGGACGGTGGTTGCAGTTCAAGGGGTTTCCGGGGGCGGAATGCTCTGGTTTCTGATGGGAGGGCTAAAGTGATTCTTTTGAACTTCATTCCGGAAGTCCTGATC
Source organism: Bdellovibrionales bacterium (assembly GCA_018969905.1). Lineage (GTDB taxonomy): Bacteria > Bdellovibrionota > UBA1018 > UBA1018 > CAIMNF01 > CAIMNF01. Next base: position 16,916 of record JAGWXK010000008.1, on the reverse strand, counting down.
ACGGGTTTGCTTCTTGGTTCTCTTCTGCTGACGGCGTTTTTTATGCCCACCCGTGGATCCCATCCCATTCTTGTTTCGATTTCGGCATTTTCTGGATTGGTTTATTATTTTCTCCGCTCCGATCTTTCATTTTTTGAAGCTTCGGGCTCCATGGTCTTGTCCGACTCCATTTCATTTTTTCTGCGGATGATTGCGCTATTGTCTCTGGGAGGGTTCACGCTCTCGGTGTTTTTTCATGGAAATTTGAGTTTGCGGGACAAGCAGAGGGCTGTTTTATTTCTTCAGTTTTTCTCACTCTTTCTCTGTGGAGTTGCGCTTTCGCAGAACCTGGTTGGCTTTCTTGTCTCTTCTCTCGGGGTTTATTTTTCCGCCTCCAGCGTCATTTTCATCGAATCTGCAGGCTCTCAATCATGGGTGAAAGTATTCAGGGAAAAGTCGGTTTGGATGGGAACCTGGTCACTGCTGATCGCCATCCTGTTCGTTCTTTCCACTTCCGTCCTTCGCACGGTTAGGTTTTCCGAGTGGAGCACTGCTTTGGAAGCGGCAGGGCCTGGGGGCTGGCCCCATGCGACCCTGGTTGTCCTTGTGGTTTTGTGTGGTTTGATGCCGCTTGCGAGCGGTGGTTACACGGGAAAAGGCCCTCTAGGGCTTGCGGTGGCATGGTTTGGCCAGCTGATTGTGCTGATAGCTTTTTGGACAAGGGTTGGAGTTCCGGTGCTGGAATCTTTTTCAGCAGTGTCCAATCAGATGCCTCGTTGGTTTCTTGGCGCCGCTATTTCTGCAATCACCCTCAGGTCCGCCCTTAAGTCGATAGTTACGCGTGACCATCACGCTTGGCTGTCTGCCATATATCCCGTCCTGATCGGTTTGGTGGTATTTTCCATTCTTCTTCCAGGCGATCGGGCGATTCCTAGCTTGTTCATTCTGACCATTGGAACCTTTCTTACTTTCATATTGCTTTCTCACGCCTTTCTGGAATCGGAGTATAGAAATAAAACCCTGATTCTTTTCGCCCTCATCGCCGTTCCGGGCGCTCCCCCACTTGTAATGGGCGATCGATATTATCAGATGATCTCTGATTTATTGGGTGCTTCCAATTTCATTTCGGCTATCGGGATCGCGGTGGTCTGGCTGGTAATGCTCATCGCTTCAACTCAAATCATTGGAAAAGTGCTTCTGGTTCGTGTTTCCAAAGAGAATCAAAGGCCATTTACTCCTGGCGAGGCCTTCTTTTTGGTTTTTTATCTGATCGGAGTCATTACCCTCTCCTCCTTGCATCCGCAGTTGATTGCGGTTTTATATCGTCATCCGCCCCTGAATTTGTGGTAAGGTCTTCTTCGTTACAACATCAGAAAGGAAACGATAATGGAGTACCTTCCTGTGCTGGTCCTAATGGCAGCAGGAGTGGGCATTGGCGGAGCCGTGCTGCTGATTACCACTTGGCTTGGACCGAAGTTGCCCAATAAAACAAAAGACTCACCTGCGGAATGCGGAGTGCCCATCAATGAGAACGTAAAAAAACAGAGAATCTCTGTTCGTTTCTATCTGGTGGCGATCTTATTTTTGCTTTTTGATGTGGAAACCGTATTTTTTTACCCTTGGGCGGTGGTTTACAAAAAGTTCATGAGTACAGGGACTTTCATCCTTGTTGAGATGCTCGCCTTCGTTGCGGTGCTCTTTGTCGGTTATGTGTACGTTCTGCGCAAGGGCGCTCTGGAGTGGGAGTGAGTTATGAGTAAGGATGGCTCGTCGGATTTTTTTACAACAAGGCTTGAAGACATGGTGAATTGGGCAAGGAAGCATTCCCTTTTTCCCCTGCCCTTCGGCACGAGCTGCTGTGGGATCGAGCTCATGTCCACCCTTGCTTCGGGCTATGACATGGCAAGATTCGGAGCGGAGGTTGTCCGCTTTTCTCCCCGGCAAAGCGATCTCTTGATCGTTGCGGGAATTGTGAACCTGAAAATGGCTCCGGTGTTGAGAAACATTTATGATCAGATGGCCGATCCCAAGTGGGTGATCTCCATGGGGGCATGTGCTTCATCCGGAGGTATTTTCAATGTTTACAGTGTCACCCAAGGGATTGATACGGTCGTGCCGGTTGATGTGTATGTGCCGGGATGCCCACCCGCACCCGAGGGTCTTTTGAATGGTCTGCTGCGCCTGAAGGATATGATCGCTTTGGGTGAGACGCACTCACAGCGTAGAGAGCGGGCTCTGAAGGAGTCACGCTCATGAATGTTCAAACCCTGATTCCGACAATTTACGGAGGCTGGAAAGAAAAGTTTTCAACCCAGTGGGGCTCGATGATCGAAGCCCTGAAGACGAAGTTTCCAGACCATATTGAGGAGGTTCTGCTTCCTGATGCCCATCCGGTGGATATTCCGACCTTGTTTTTGGAAAAAACGGGGGCTTTGGAAGTTCTTCGGGAACTGAAAGAAGTTCATGGGCTTTCATTTCTTACCGATTATACGGCGTCTGATGAGGGAGGTGAGAAGCGTTTTCATTTGATCCTTCACTTGATGGGTGTTGCGACCAAGGTGAGGCTTCGCATTAAGATTCGAATCGCAGAAAGCGAGCTCTTCCCTTCGCTCATACCTCTATGGGAGGGCGCGAATTGGGCCGAACGTGAGATTTTCGATATGTTCGGAATACGCTTTGAGGGCCATCCCGATCTGAGAAGGATTCTCATGGACGTACGCTGGGAGGGCCACCCTCTTCGAAAAGATTATCCACTGCGGGGCTATCAGGTTTTTCTTTCCCCCGAGCCAATCGACCCGGAGCTGTTCAAATGAGTCAGGAAAATTCCAAAAATTTCAGAACGGATGCCCCCCTTGATGTCTCCCGTTGGGGCTTTCCAGCAACCTATGATGTTTCGCTGAAAAGGGATTCGGACGACATCTTCGAAGACTCCAAGGTTCTAGTGAATATCGGTCCCACGCATCCCGCAATGCACGGCGCCTTTCGTTGTATGGCAAGGCTGAATGGTGAGGTCATTGAAAAATCAGTTTGCGAATTCGGGTATACCCACCGCGCGAAAGAGAAGCTTGGTGAGAACAGGACCTACCATCAATTCGTAGTCTATACGGATCGTTTGAACTATTGTTCCGCCCTCGCAAACAATGTCGCTTACGCGATGTCCGTTGAGCGATTGCTGGGCGTCGAGGTTCCAGAGCGAGCGGTGTGGATACGAATGATGTGCGCAGAACTGGCGAGAGTGATTGATCACTTGATCTGTATCGGGATCAATGCAGTCGATCTTGGTGCTTTTTCGTATTTTCTTTACGGATATCATCAGCGCGAAAGGGCTTACACGCTTATTGAAAAGCTCTGTGGCGCCAGGCTGACGACCTCCTACACACGAATCGGAGGCCTCATGGCTGATGCACCGGAGGGTTGGGAGCGCGAGGTGAAAGATTGGGTCAAGCAAACGCGGGAAGTCATCGAGGAGATGGATCGCTTGCTGACTGAAAACCGGATCTGGCTGAAGCGAACCAAGGGCGTGGCAATCTTCAACAAGGAAGACTGTCTGAGATACAGCTATACAGGGCCGAATGCTCGAGCAGCAGGACTCGACATTGATCTGAGACGAGATCAGCCGTGCATGTTTTATGACAAAATGGAATTCGATGTTCCTGTAGCCCAGACAGGAGATGTTTTTGATCGCTATTTTGTCCGCGTTGAAGAGATAAAACAAAGTCTGAACATTCTCACTCAGTGTGCGGATCGAATTAAAAAGGGGCCCGTTTGGGCCGATGACAAGCGGACCCGCATTCCAGAAAAAGAAAGAGTATACAACACCATGGAGGGACTCATTCATCATTTCAAGTTTTTCATGACGGGCTTTGATGTTCCGGTTGGTGAGGCATACACCCCGTTCGAGGCCGCCAATGGAGAACTTGGCTTTTACATCATCAGCAAGGGCGGCCCAATGGCTCATCGTATGAGAATCCGATCACCCTCTTTTTGGCATTACCAGGGGCTCGACCCCATGATTCAAGGAGAATATATTGCGGACCTCGTGGCTGCTCTTGGAAGTATCAACGTAATTGCGGGAGAGCTGGATCGATGAAAGAGAGACTCCTTTCGGAAAAATTTTACGAGGCAATGAGGCAGAAAGAGCCGAGATATCCCGATCGAAAGGCGTTGATCCTTCCGTCCCTGCATCAGGCGCAGGCCGAATTTGGATGGCTGCCGAAAGAGATTTTGGCAGAGATAGCAGAATACATCGGGGTTCATGAGGCCCAGATCCGGGAGGTGGCGAGTTTCTACACCATGTACAACCTGAAGCCGGTGGGAAAAATGCACCTGAAGCTCTGTACCAATGTGGCGTGCTGTTTGAGGGGGGCGAACGAACTAATGGAGTTCGCCGAAAAAAAGCTTGGAGTGAAATGTGGTGAAACCACTCCTGATGGGGCCTTCACTCTTTCAGAAGAAGAATGCCTCGGAGCGTGTACGACTGCCCCCGTGATGATGGCCAATGATGATTACATCGAAAATCTCGACATCAATTCCATGAATGATTTTATTGAGAAGGTGAAGCATGAGCGCTAATCCACAAACCCTTTTTGTTCAGCACTTTTGGAAGGATTCGAATAGGACATTGGACTATTACCTCAAAGAAATGAATGGATACGAGGCTGCAAGAAAAGTGCTTGGTAGCATGGCGCCGGATCAGGTTGTAGAAGAGGTAAAAAAAGCCAATATTCGTGGGCGGGGTGGAGCGGGATTTCCCATGGGCATGAAATGGAGCTTCATTCCAAAGAACTCCGAAAAGCCGAAATACCTCGTGTGCAACGCCGACGAGTCCGAGCCGGGAACCTGCAAAGACCGGCAAATCATCCGGTACACCCCTCACCTTTTGATTGAGGGTCTTCTGATCGGATCCTTTGCCATCGGCTGCAAGCACGCCTATGTCTACATCCGTGGAGAATATGTTCGTGAAGCGCAGCTTCTAGAGGAAGCGATCGAAGAGGCTCGTGCGAAGGGATATCTCGGAAAAGATATTTTCGGGTCTGGATTTGACCTGGAAATCACGGTTCATCGTGGGGCCGGAGCTTATATCTGCGGAGAGGAGACCGGCCTGTTGAATTCCCTCGAAGGGAAACGCGGTGAGCCCCGAGTAAAACCCCCTTTTCCAGCTGTTTCCGGAGCGTTTTCATGCCCTACGGCTGTAAACAATGTCGAATCCATTGCGAATGTGCCTCACATCATCCGGTTGGGTGGGGAGGTTTTTGCTAAACTTGGAAGGATCGACAAATCCGGGGGTACGCGGCTGATTTCACTCTCCGGTCATGTGAACCGTCCGGGAGTTTATGAGGTGGCGGCCGGGTCAATGACCTTGAGGCAAATTATTGATGATTTGGGTGGCGGCGTTTGGAAGGGCAAAAAACTCAAGGCAGTAATTCCGGGCGGCTCATCCTCTCCGGTTCTCACTGCGGATGAGATTGATGCTGTTTATGATGTTGAGCCCTTGATGAAAATTGGAACGATGATGGGATCAGCTGCGATCATGGTGATCGATGAGGATACCGATCTCGTAAAGCTTCTGCTTCGAATCACAAAATTCTATGCCCATGAATCATGTGGCCAATGTACGCCTTGCCGCGAGGGTTGCCACTGGATGGAGTCTCTTCTGCATAAAGTGATTCATGGTGAGGCGAAGCCCGCCGATATTGACTTGCTGGTGGATGTTGCCGGCAACATCGGAGGCAAGACTCTTTGCGCTCTTGGGGATGCGGCAGCGATGCCTGTCCAGAGTTTTGTGAAGAAATTCAGGTCCGAATTTGATGCTTACGTGAAGGGACAAAGTCGCCATGCCTAAGTGTACCATTGACGGAAAAGAAGTGGAGTTCAAGCCGGGAGAAAACCTGGTTTCAGTTGCCAAAAGAGCCGGAATAGAAATTCCTGTTTTTTGTTATCATCCTGGGCTTTCGGTCGTTGCCCAGTGTCGGATGTGTTACGTGGAAGTGGAAAAGATGCCTAAGCTGCAGACCGCCTGTTCGACACAGGCGGCAGAGGGGATGGTGGTGAAAACCCAGTCCGAGGCCGTTAAAAAGGGCCGTGCCGGAACGATGGAGTTTTTACTCTTGAATCATCCATTGGATTGTCCAATTTGTGACAAATCAGGGGAGTGTGACCTACAGGATAACTCTTTCGGGCACGGAAGTGAGTTCATGAGACATTCCGAAGAGCGACGAACCTATGTGGATGTTGACATGGGGCCGGTCATTCAGAAAAACATGAATCGTTGCATTCACTGTACCCGCTGCATTCGCTTTGGGGATGAGGTTGCCGGAATTCATGAGATGGTTGCCATTAAGCGCGGCAACAATATCGACATCACAACGATTGATGGGAAGCAGTTGAAAACCGAATATGCCGGCAACTATTCCGATATTTGCCCTACGGGATCACTTACTTTGAAGGATTTCCGATTCAAGAAGCGGGCGTGGATGCTGAAAAAAACGCCCACGGTCTGTGAGGGATGCTCTAAGGGCTGCAACATGGAGGTTCAACATGAGGGGAACGTGGTTTATCGCTGTGTGCCTCGTGAGAATCTTGAGATCAACAAGTACTGGATGTGTGATGAAGGCAGATTCAATTATCAATATGTACAGGATCCGAGCCGCATCGTCGATCCGATGAAAAAAGCCGGAGACTCTTGGCTCGTTGCCAGGTGGGAGGAGCTCCTCTCCGGGCTGCGGACTGATGCAGCTGGTGCCAGTGTGCTTTTTTTGGTTGGTACCGACCTAACAAATGAGGAGATGAAGGCGATTCAAGACGCCGCCCGGGCTTTGTCGCCCAAGATTCAGATTCAGAGTTTTGGGACTCCGGGAGTGGAAACCTCAGGACAGGATGGCCCGAGGGATCAGATATTGAAAATGAAGAGCAAAACCGCGAATTTAAAGGGTGCTGAGTCCCTCGGCATCTCTCCGCTTCTTGGAAGCGCAAAGTCCGACGTGGTGGTTGTGTTTCGTGGCGGGCGTGCGGAACTGCCCAGAATCGAAGCCAAAAAGGCTTACGGAGTCGGTGTATTCCTTGAGAAAGAACGGAACTTTTTCCATGCAATCCTGCCCGGCCTCAGTTTTCTTGAAAAGGATGGAACCGTCATCAATCACCAGGGAGTTCCACAAGGTATGAAGCGCGCTTTGCTGCCCAGGGGAAGATGTAAGTCGACTGGTGAAATGTTGATGTTGATGCTGAATCAACGAAACAATGAGGTAACCGCATGAGCAGTCTTGAACCGATGATGATGTTCATAAAGATTGGAATCGTGCTCGCCGGATTACTGGCCACGGTTCCGATCATGCTATTTGTGGAGCGCAGAGGTTCGGCATTGATGCAAAACCGGCTCGGACCCAACCGGATGGGGCCGTTTGGTTTGTTCCAAGCCGCCTGTGATGTGATTAAGTTTATCTTCAAAGAAGACCGAGCTCCAGGACATGTAAATAAATTTTACTACACGATTGCCCCTTGGGTCGCTGTGATTCCGGCTTTCATGACTTTTGCGGTAATTCCGTTTGCAGGATCCCTTACGCTCGACGGCACGACCACCCACTTCCAGATCGCGAATCTAGATGTCGGGGTTCTTTACTGCTTTTCGATTGCATCACTCGGCGTTTACGGAATTATCATGGCTGGTTGGGCCTCTAATAATCACTATTCGCTCCTGGGGAGTCTCAGAAGTTCAGCCCAAATGATCAGTTATGAGCTCACGCTCGGGTTATCGCTAGTTGGCCTGATGATGGTTTTTCAATCCGTGAAACTGGGGGACATTGTTTTTGAGCAGGGAGAAACTCTCTTCACGTTGGGAGCGATTGCGGTGCCCAAGTGGGGTATCTTCATTCAGCCGGTCGGATTTCTTTTGTTTCTCGTTTCGGTTTTCGCGGAAACGAATCGCCTTCCGTTTGATCTTCCTGAGGGGGAGTCCGAGTTGATTGCCGGATATCACTTGGAGTACGGTTCCATGAGATTCGCTCTATTCATGATGGCGGAATTCATCAATATGGCAGTTGCCTCGGCGTTGATCACAACCTTGTTTTTTGGGGGGTGGCAACTTTTACCGTTTTTTTCAGTGCTGGTTTCCCACGTTCAATCATTGGGACTGATTCCAGATCCCAACCTGGTGGAAGTCATTTTTCAGGGCTTGTCTTTTATCATCAAGGTGGCCTTCTGGATGTGGTTCTTCGTTTGGGTACGCTGGACGCTTCCAAGGTTTCGCTTCGATCAACTGATGAACCTCGGTTGGAAGGTTTTGTTTCCCGTCGGGCTCTTGAATGTCCTTGTGACCGGTTTCCTGATTTATAAAGGAGTGCTCTGATATGTTAGCAATTCGAAAACCCGGTTTTCTCAACCGACTTTACCTGATTGAAATCATTCGGGGCTTATGGATTACGATGAAGAATTTTCTTTTTCACAAGAAAGTCACTCTCCAGTTTCCTGAGCAGCGTCGCGATTATTCAAACCGGTATCGAGGGCAGCACTACATTAAGGCAGTGAATGGAGTTGAAAATTGTACAGCATGCATGTTGTGTCCGACGGTTTGCCCCGCTGAATGCATTCACATTGTGGCCGGAGAGCGCGAAGACAAAGAGAAATATCCGGTTAAATTCGAGATTGATTCCTTGCGCTGCTGTTTTTGCGGAATGTGTGAGGAGGCTTGCCCCAAGGATGCGATCAAGCTTTCGAATATTTATGAAATGAGTCAACAGACCCGAACGGTCTACGAGAAGGACTTCCTGCTCGAACAAAGGGGAAACAAATGATCGATTATCCTCTATTGGCATTCTCCGCTTTTTCGACCATTGCGATTCTTGGTTCCTTGATGGTCATATTCAAAAAGAACCCGGTAGCCTCCGCATTCGCACTTGTTGCGGTGTTTTTTTCCTTTGCAGGCCTTTATGCCCTGATGTCAGCTCACCTGGTCGCAGCCCTCCAGATTCTGGTCTATACCGGAGCGATCATGGTTCTTTTCGTTTTCGTCATCATGCTGCTCAATCAGGATAGGCCTGTGGAGGATTTCAAGTCTTCGAGCGGAATTTTCAAGCTTCTCTCCGGCATCGCAGTATCCGGTTTCGTTTTCGCTCTTGTGAAGGTTGCTCTTTTGGCCCGGTCGTTGACCCCGAGGGGTGATATGACAGAAGAAAAGATTTCAGAACTGGGTGGAAACGTTAAGGCAATCGCGGAGTCATTGTTTTCAGACCATGTTCTTCAGTTTGAGATCACGTCTTTCCTTATTTTGGCAGCGATAGTAGCCACCATTGCTCTCGCCAAGAGAAAGGCGCATTCGGGGAGGGGTCACTCATGAGCCTACTTGAGCCCTGGATGATGTTGGTTGTTTCAATGGTCATTTTCGGCATCGGCCTACTTGGGCTTTTGATTCGCAAAAACCTGCTTGTGATGCTGATGTGTGTTGAGTTGATGTTGAACGGAGTGAACTTGAGCTTTGTCGCTTTCTCCAAAATCCATCACTCGCTGGACGGCCATCTTGCTGTGTTGTTTGTGATGACGGTTGCTGCAGCCGAGTCTGCAGTTGGTCTCGGACTGGTGATCGCGCTTTTCAGGACCTTGAGAACAGTAGACTCGGATCAAATTCAGATTTTGAGGGACTAGAATAATGATGATCACTTTATTGGTTTTGTTGCCCTTGCTGGGCTTTTTTCTGAATGGATTTTATCATTTCAGCGCGCAAGCCCGCAAAACGGAACCGTCGGTTGTGGTTGCGGGCGTCATTGGTACGATCGCCCTGTTTGCGGCTTTCGCTCTCGCTGTGGTGGCCTGGTTGAGTCTGGGGAAGTCCGGAGCCTGGGACGTTGGAATCGAGGAGCGGCTTTTTTCGTGGATGAAGCTGGGCACCTTGCATGTGGAGTTTGGCTATCGTCTTGATCGATTGAGCGGGATATTTACGCTTGTGATCACGGGAGTGGGATCCCTGATCCATCTTTATTCAATTGGCTATATGGAGAACAAGGGTTCAGCTCGGTATTTTGCATATCTGAATCTGTTTTGTTTCATGATGCTCAATCTTGTGCTCGGCTCATCCCTGCCCCTGGTCTTTTTGGGCTGGGAGGGCGTAGGTCTCGCTAGCTATCTACTGATTGGATTTTGGTCCGGTGAAATGGCAAACATCATGGCGGCACAAAAAGCATTTCTTATGAACAGAGTCGGGGATCTTGGCCTGCTGTTTGCCATGTTCATCGCGTTCAAATTCGCAGGAACCCTTGATCTTGCGGATCTGTCATCTTATTCTTTCAAGCCCGAGGTCGCTACGGCATTCGGACTTCTGATTTTTCTTGCCTGTACAGGGAAGTCTGCCCAGATACCATTGTTCACTTGGCTCCCTGATGCCATGGCCGGCCCGACCCCGGTCTCCGCCCTGATTCATGCCGCAACCATGGTAACGAGCGGCATCTATCTTCTTGCTCGACTCAATCCGGTGATGGGCCAATCCCCTACTGTGCTGTTTGTGATCGCAGCGGTGGGTGCAGGTACGGCTCTCATGTCGGCAATTACCGCCTGTTTCCAATCAGACATCAAAAAGGTTCTCGCTTATTCAACAATCTCTCAGCTTGGATTCATGTTCGTGGCTTGCGGTGTCGGTTCACCTGAAACCGGGGTTTTTCACGTTATGACGCATGCCTTTTTCAAAGCGCTTCTTTTTTTGGGTGCCGGCAGTGTGATTCACGCTCTCTCCGGAACCCAGGACATTTTTAAGATGGGTGGCCTTAGGTCTAGTCTACCCCTTACCTTCTGGACCTTCACCGCAGGGTGGGCCGCAATTCTTGGCCTGCCGCCCTTCAGCGGTTTTTTTTCCAAGGATGGAATCCTCCACGAGAGCCTGGTGGCAGCTCATGGAAGCCGGGTGATCTTTGCAGTGCTTGCTTTCACCGCATTCCTTACGGCCTTCTACATGACAAGGCTCTATATTCTTGTGTTCTTTGGGCAGTCGCGATTGAGCGAAGGTGTGAGGAAGCATGTTCATGAATCCCCAATCGTAATGACTCTTCCTCTCTTGTTTCTTGGCCTTGCCGCCCTTGCTGGCGGGTGGTTCGGAGCGCCCGTTCGATTCGAGTCCGGGCATCATGGTGGTGTTGGAGAGGTTTCTCCTTACCTCATCATGGTGATCAGTGTTTTCATTGCGGCAGCGGGAGCATTCCTGGGATACCGAAAATACTTTCGGTCGAATCACTCAGAAAAGACAAGAGATCCTTTCCGTGTGGATGAGATTTATACGGTGGTTTTTGGTCGGGGTACTGAGATGGTTGCATCTTTTTGTAGCCGGTTCATTGAGGAAGGGGTTTTTCAGAGGATTCTTCAGTTCTCCGGAGCTGCAGTGGATCTAGGAGGCAATCTTTTCAAAACCGTCCAGACCGGATCTGCCCAGGGGTATTTATTGATGATGGTTCTTGCAGTCGTTGCATTGGTTTGTGGGTTGATTTTTGGAGTCCATGGTTATGGAAATTAGTGATTCATTGAGTTTTTTTCTGACGCTACCGCTTTTTGGAATGGTTCTCAGCCTTCTGATTCCCAGGGGGGTTCAAAGAATTTATGCCATTTTTGCAAGCTTACTTTTTCTAGCTCTTACCGTGTATGAGGCCTCCGGGATTCTTTTTGCGGGCTCTTCTGAACTGGCGGCGAGACTTTCAGTGGAACACCAGCTGCTCTGGTTGCCGCAGCTTGGATCAAGATTGTCGTTAAAGCTTGATTCTGTTTCGGCTTGGTTTGTGGTCCTGAACGCATTGACGGCGGTTATCGCATTCAGTACCAAAGGGGCGTGGTACCGAAAGAACCCGAAGCTGTTCACCTCTCTTGGTTTTTTTCTGCTTTTTGGATTGAATGCAGCCTTTTTGAGTCTTGACCTGGTGGTATTCTACCTGGCCTATGAATCGGTTTTTATTCCCATGATCTTCATGGTTGGGGTTTGGGGTGAAAGGCAAAAGGCAACAGCGGTTTTCCGATTTTTCCTAATGAGTTTTCTTGGTTCAATCCTCATGTTGGTATCCCTGTTTTTTCTTCTGTCAAAACAGGTGAAGTCAGGGGCAGGTGTTTCCTCCCATCTTTCTGATTTGGTAGCCTTGTCAAGTGGACTGGAAGGAGCAGAAGCAAAGCTTGTGTTTCTTGGGTTTTTTCTCGCATTTGCAATCAAGGTTCCGCTCGTACCATTTCACTCCTGGCTCAAGGATGTCTATAACCTTGCCCCTTTTCCGGCGACTATTTGGATGTCAGCCATTCTTTCCAAACTGGGTGTTTATGGGGTGATTCGTTTTGTTGAACCGTTGTTTCCTCAGGTTTTGGGCTTTTTTCAGGGGGGCCTCCTGTTCTTGGCTGCGGTCTCGGTAATTTACGCTGCCTTATTGGCCTATCGAGCCAATCATCCTAAGGAACTCCTTGCCTATTCTTCCATCAGTCACTTGGGGTTTGTGATGCTGGGAGTGTTTACCTTGAAGGCTCAGGGCATCTCATCGGCGATCCTTTTGAGTGTCGGCCATACTCTTGTGAGCGCCCTTTTGTTCTTTCTTTTATCCAAGGTTGAGGAAAAAAAGGAGGGGTTGGACCTGCTTTCGGTTCACGGTCTTTCCAGGCGGTATCCAGTGCTGTTCGTGGCGCTTTTTGTGGCGGTTCTTGCATCTGTTTCTTTGCCGGGAACACTCAATTTTGCCGGAGAGTTTCTCGTCCTGCTGAACGCATACCCGGTAAGTGCCTTCTGCACGATTTTGGCGGGATTCGGAGCGGTGTTGGGGGCCGCCTACATGCTCAAGTTCTACCAGCAAATGGGTTTCGGCACTCCGTCGTCAGGCACTTCGGAGCAGGTCACGCGTGGGGATGACCTTGGCGGTTTTGAGTTGGTGCTTGTGTTTGTTTTGATCTTGTTTGTTTTTTATTTTGGATTTCAAACGTCGGTGTTTTTGAAGGGAAATTGAGATGATGGCAGATTTGGAAATGCTTCGACCCTGGATATTTCTTGCTTCCGGAATTCTCCTTACTCTGCTGATCAGCGTGATCAGGACCGAGTCCAAGCGCCCCGCTCAGATTTCCGCTTTGCTCACGGTTCTGGGGACCGCGATCTTCAGTTTCAAGAGCCCGCCTTCCGAGGCGGTTTTTTTGTTCTCTGGAGCCCTGGAGGTGTCTTCTCTTTCCCTTTTCGCACTTGGCGGAATGAGTGTTTTGGCGGCAATGTTCATTCTCGGTACGGGCCACTATTTGACTCGCGAAAAAATTCACATTTCCGACTATTATCACCTACTGCTCATTTTGGTTTTAGGTGGCTCTGTGCTGGTTGCCTCTCGAAATCTACTGCTAAGCTTTATCGCCCTTGAGGTGATGTCGCTTCCAGCATACACCCTTGTCGGGTTTCGACGGAACGATTCCAGATCAAATGAGGCGGCACTAAAGTATTTCATTTTGGGCGGCGCCATGGGGGCAGTTTTTCTGCTCGGCAGCTCCTTTATTTTTGGCGCAACCGGAACCCTCGATTTGTCGGCGGTTTTTACCGAGTCCAAGGGAGGAACTTCGCTTCTGCTTCAACTTGGGCACTTGCTCGTTGTTTTGGCGTTTCTCTTCAAGGTTGCAGCAGCGCCCTTGCATTTTTGGAAGCCTGATGTGTACGAAGGGGCTCCCACTCCTGTGACTGGAATTATGGCCACGATCATCACTTCGGCCTCGTTTCTCGGCTTGATTCGACTGATCCACATGATTGATTTCAGCTCCCCGGGTACGGTCGGATATCTGGAACTAATGAAATCGGCACTAAGAGTGGCGGCGATTGCGAGTTTGGTAGTCGGATCGAGTGTGATGATCACCCAGCGGAGCTTGAAGCGTATGCTTGCCTACTCCTCCATTACCCATACCGGGTATCTCCTTCTTGGGGTGCTTGGAGCCTTCGATGAAAAGGTCGGGATTACTTCTGTTTTGGTTTACCTACTCGGATACTGTGTGATGAGCACCGGGGCTTTCGTTCTTCTGACACTAGCAAAAGCGCCCGCAGATACGGGGACGGAGCTGATCGACCTGACGGGGTTGATCAAGCGGTCACCATTTTTGACCTTTTTGTGGACTGTGTTCTTCTTTTCCATGGCCGGGATGCCTTTTACCGTAGGATTTTTCACCAAGTATTCAGTGTTCATGGCCTCCTTGGGTGGAGGAGAAACCGTTCTTGTAATTTTGGCCGCGATTTGCACGGTCGTTGGCGCCTATGCTTATTTGAGAGCCATAGCTCTGATGACCATGCGTGATGCTGCTCCCGCTGCCGGGGATTGGGAGTTTTCTCCCGGGAGTCAAATTGTTGCCATTGTTGCGGCCGGGTTCGTGCTCTTCCTCGGGATAATTCCGAATGCCATGATACAATACCTAAAAGGGATCCCTCTGATCCATTAAGGGAAAATGGCGAAACTGTATGTGATCCGGTACCGGGACGGGAACTCCAGCACCCCTCTTAGTTCGGAGCAAATTATCAGGCGAATTAAAGGCGGGGAGCTCAAGGAGAGTGACGAGCTTTCCTTGTATCCTGCGAAATTTGCTCTTGAGGTCAAAGATTATCCGGAATTTGAATCTTTTTTTCAGGAGAGCCCGCGGGAAGTGGAGCCAACCCGAACCGGTCTTGGGACGAGATCGGGAGTTTCTGGAAATACGGACCCAACAAAATCGATTTTCATCAACACTAATTCCGTTAATCCTTCAGGGAAAAGCGACAAACTGACAGAAACCGGATTTTCGGGCGAAGAGAAAACCGTGCTCAACACGAGGATGAGCGCTCTGCCCGAGAATCAACTGACCCGGGTTCAAGAGCGCTCAAGGGCAAATGTCCCTGCTCCGGGGGCAACACCGCCGAGCCCAGCCATTGAACCTGTGCCCATGAGCGATTTTGCGAATGCCGCGACCGCATCAGAGAAAACCGTAGTGCTGGAGAGGCCAAAAGAACTAATATCTAAAGACCTTTCTGAGGCAAGAAAGAAAGGCAAGCGCCTGCTTCCCGGAGTCGGTCTTCTTGGGTTTCTTTGCATCGGATATCTCTTCTATGAGCTTATCTTGGAGGAGGATGAAGAGGCTCTCCAAAGAGCGCGCCCGAAAGTTCAAATGGTCCCCATCAGGCCCAAACTACCAGCTTCGGGGGCAGACCGCCCTGACCCTGAGGCCGGCTCAAAGATCTATGAACGTGGACTCGCATATTACGCGGAGGACCACGTTCAGGGATATCGGAATGCAGCCAGTGTATTTCACAAGGCTCTGAATGTTGACTCGCAGAATGTAAAGGCCCTCGCCATGCTTGCGTCGAGCTATTTGAACTTGATTGAATCCTCCAACAAGGACGAATTCACTTTTTCTGTAATCAAGAAACTCATCGATCTGTCGGGCGCACGACAATTGGATTTGGTGGAAACGCTTCTTGCTGAAGTTGAGTTTCTGGCGGTTCAGGGTCGCTATGATGCCGGAATCCAACGACTGGTCGAACATTCGAAGAAAACGGGAAAGTTCGACCCGGCCCTCTATTTTTATTTGAGTTGGCTCTACTCACAAAAGGGCGAGTTCTCGAATGCAATGAAGTATCTGAACCTTATTCCGGCCAGCGCGCTTAGGATTCCCAGACTTTATTTTTTGCGCGGATATCTTCACGAAGAAAACAAGGAATATGACGAGGCAGAGGCCGAGTACGGCAGGGCGCTCGCACTTTCCAAGTTTCACGCGAAAGCAAGGATTGGTCTGGTGAGAATTAGTGAAAAAAAGGGAGAACTGAAGAAAAGGGAGTCTGATGTAGGGTTCCTGGTTGCAAATCCGAGTTATCAAAACCCCAGAGAGTATGTGGAGTCCTTGATTTATCGGGCGAAACTTTTTTTAATTGATCAAAACATTGAGGGTGCGATCAAGGCTTTGGAGGTTGCGATTTCAATTGATCCAAAAAATGAAACCCTCCGACTTGAGTATTATTCCCTCCTTTCAAGTTCTGGAAAAAACCCGAAGTATCAGAAACTTGCGCAAATGTACGCGCTTGTTCTCCAGGGAGAAAGAGATCTGAAGGCGGGTCGGAATCATGAGGCCAAGTCTGTTTTTCTGCAGGCACAGGATGCGTTTTCGGATTCGACGGTTCCTTTCGAGAAAATGGGTGATCTGTTTTACAAGAGCGGGGAATTTCTTCGGGCACAGACAAACTACAAGAAAGCACTCAAGGTCAATCCCGACTCGGGGGAAATTGCGATCAAGGTAATCGACACCCTCATCCAGAATCATGAGTGGGAAGACGCAGAGAAGACGCTGGCCAAATACCGAAGCCATCCCAAATTGAAAAGTTCCGTGGATCGCCTTGCAGGTGATTTGGCCCTTCATCAGAACAACTATCAGCTTGCGATCACCTTTTACCGAAAAGCCATGTCACGGGATTCAATTGATACCGATGTGTATTCCGCCTATGCGGATGTCATGCGTGAGGTGAATGAGTGTCGGGATGCCCAGTTTTTTTACTCACTAGCACAAAGGCTTGATCCATTTTCATTGCGGGCCATTATGGGTTCAGCAAGGTGCATGCTCAAGACTGACGGAATTGATTCGGCTGTTGGTCGTGTTCAAGAAGAGCTCACCAAATTACCCAAGGCGCGGGCAGACCTGATTGCCGGAATCGCTGAACTCTATTTTCTGAATTACGATGATGAGAAATGTCAGCAGTTCATCCAACAGGCGAAGGAGGTGGATCCTGACTATCCTGAGACTTACAGGATAGAGGGAGACTTGTATTTGAGGCAAATGCTAGTCAGGAAGGATGTGAAAGAAAGCGCGCTTGATGCTTTGAGGGCGTACTCCGATCGAAAGGTTTCTGATCCTTACGGGTATTTGAAGAGGTTCGAGATCTTCGTAAAGGATTCCGATTTTCAACAGGCCGAAGCCGAACTCGACAAGGTTTTCCAGGTTTCTCCAAGGTATCCCGAGCT
>JAGWXK010000098.1 GCA_018969905.1 Bdellovibrionales bacterium | reverse complement strand
ATACGGACTCTCGACCCCCTCGTGAACCTCACCGACAAAACGAAGACGTTCTTTTGGAAAAAAGCGGATATGGTAGGAGGGGTTCCAAATGCCATGGTGGATCGGTTTTTTTAAAAAATACTCCTGACGCCTGACTTTGAACTGGGCAGGGGTGAGATCCGGGCTCTCCAAAAGGGAGCGGATTCTTGTGGCAAGCTCCTGGGAGCAGGCCTCATCGCCATCCAGAAAGAAAATCCAGGAGCATCGGGCATGATCGATTGCATAATTTCTTTGTGCGGAGAAACCCATCCATTCTTTTTGGAAAAAACGGATTTTGTCCGCCCAGGGTTTGGAGCGGTCCTGACAAAGAAGCGGAGTCCCGTCCTGGCTGAAGGCATCCACCACCACGATCTCGTCACACCAAAGGAGGGACCCAAGGGCCCGTTCGATGTATTGGGCTTCATTTTTCACGATGAGCAAAGCGCTGACGGTTTGCATTGCCTCACTCTACCCCAGATTTTTTGAGTTTTCGCACGAAAAATCGCGCAGAATGTATGTGCGCCAGAAGGTCCAATTCAAGGGGAATCGGATTCCCGTTCATCCACTCCGCAAGAAGTTCGGCGCCAAAGGAAGAATAAGTGATTCCGCGTGATCCAAGTCCGGTCAGCAGCCACTCTCCGGGGGGGGATTCCAGAGGCGGGCCGAAACGGTTCTTTGCCCCTCTCAGTGAACTTGAGTAATTCTCGCGCATCCATTCGGGATCGCAAAGGGGCCCGATCATTGGAAGTTTGTCGGGGGTTGAGAGCCGATACCCGGTTTTCGTCCCCTTCACGTGAGTTCGGTTCAGGTCGATGAATTCGGCCCACTTTTGTGCCGTGGTCAGAAGGGCTTCCGTATCAAGGTCCTCTTGGTCAGGAAGGATGGTTTTTGCCTGATAGGTGGCGCCAATCACATGAACGCCATCGACCGGGGGAGTGGCGTAACCTTCCTCCACAAGAGCATGAGAAAGAAATTCCGAGGATGGTATGGGGGAGACGAAGATGATCTGTCCTCGTATCGGGCGTGTGGGATTGAAATCATGAAGCGGGTCACGAAACCCGGAAGCGAGGGCCAGTTTAGGATCCGCACCGAGGCAATACACCACGTGATCAAAGGACAGGGATTTTTTTTCGTCTTTGAACTGGAGCAAAATTCCTGAGTCGCTTCTGTGCGTTCGCATGAGAGCGTCGTTCCTGAAGTCGATGGAAGGATGATTCAATCGTGCCTTGCAGAGTTCGCGGGGATCGATCAATCCACATTCGGGAAAAAACACACCTTCTTCCCGAATCTGAAAGAAATCATCCGGGTAATCGGAACGAAGAAGAGGGGCCGAATCCCGGATGTCGGTCCGTAGGATTCCCCTTTGAGTGTTGATCCCCAGGCGGACAAGTTCCCGAAGAAGGCTGATCAGGGAGAGTTGAGAGAAGCGACTGACTGGATTCGGGATCTTGCTCAGTTGTGCATTGAAGAGTCCCGTGGGATTGCTTGAGGCACGACCGGCAATTCCGTTCGGATCAAAAATGGTTACGCGAGCTCCCCGTTCGGCAAGGCTGCGCGCAATGGCCGAGCCTCCCAGGCCCGCTCCGATTACGGCAACGCTCATGCCGGGCAAAAGGCGCTTCTGACTTGTAGTCGAGAACCAGGGTTCAGTGAGAGGTTCGGAAGCTGTTCCTTTGAATTCTGCCTGGATGCACTCGCGCTTATGGCCGTAGCCCGCACGTTTGCTCACCTCGAATCCGGTCTCTTGAAGAATCCTGCGGACCCAGCCTGCAGAGGTGAAGCTGGAGCCCCGGGTGCCCGCCTTGGAATGGAGGGCGACTTGCCTGAAAAGAGTCTCTGAAAAAGCATCCGGATTCCGGCTCGGGGCAAACCCGTCCCAATACCAATGATCGGCATGGAAATTGATTCGGGAGAGAAGCTCGGTCGCATCACCCAAGCACAAATAGAGCGAGAAGCGTCCCCCCAGAAAACGAAGCAGGTGAATCCCGGGAGTCAGCACGGGATACTCACTCAGGAGTGTCCTGGCTTCTTCCTGCAATTCCGGGTAGTTCTCGTAGAGCCGGTGAAGAGAGGATTTTCGAACCGGACGATTCTCGAAAGAAAAATACCTGATCGTTCCCGGATTCCGGGAGTTTTTGTATTCCCGAAGAGTCAGGAGGAAATTAAATCCGGCTCCAAACCCGATTTCAGAAATGGTGATTTCCGGTACTGAGGAAAGCATGGATTGAAGTGCACCGCTGCCCTCCAGATAAACATATCGCGATTCGGCAATGCCGGATTCCTGCGAAAAATAGATATCCCGGAAGTGGGGAGAGTATGGGGTCTTTTCATTCTTGAATTCAAGATCCGCGATTTGAACCCTTTTCCTGAGTTCAGACACGAATGGCTCCGGGGTCAGGGCTTGCAGACCTCTGCATTGGGCGGGGCGAGGTTGGGATTTTCAGGCTTGGCAATCTGGCAAACAATGTTGAAAACTCCATATCGGTCCGCGCTGTAATTGGTTGTCGGAAGTGAGTAGGTGGCCATCCACCACGCAAGCTTCGCAAGATTTGCAACACTCGCCGGCGTTGCAGGCATTTCCTGGTGTCGGACAATGTAAGTATAGATTCCTCTCAAAAGGAAGTCATTTCCTGTGTTCAGCCCTTTCTCGCTTGCGGTCTTTCGAAGCAGTTCCTTGAAAACGGGGTAGGCTGAATTCACCTCCGCTTTTGAGAGCACTTCCGAGGTGTCGAAATCAAATCGGTTGAACAGGCTCTCGGTGTAATACAGGATCACGCCGAGGGCGCCGATGTCGAATTTTCCAAACTCCTCTTCCGTGAATCCATTTCGACGCGAGCCATGTTCAAGCCAGGTCATCGCTTTTCTTTTTTCCTCGGGAGAGAGGGTTCTCCAGAAAGCAGAGAGTCGGGGGAAGTCGTCTCCAATCCAATATTCCAGGCGCTCATGGAACTGCGACCTGAGGCACTGGGCCGGAACAAGTGTCCAGCCCATGATGTCTGTTCCGAGGCCTTGATCGCACACCGGAGTGATCTCCGCCCGCATCCGATCCGTCAGCTCACCGGAAGAAATGATGATCATCGCATAGTTCACCAGCTCGACGAGGGAGCCTTGTAGGTTCCCGTCACTGGCATCGGTAAAAAGATCCATGTCCTGGAGGCGTTTTCCTCCGAAGTTCGGCACGGTTGCATCGATAATCTTCATGGCAAACAGGATGTCAGAGAAGTCCTTGAAGAATGCGGTTACCTCGGTATCCACCAGATAGTCCCGATTCCCGGCATAGGCTTTCAGGATATGTCGGGCGGCACGATCAAGAGCGAGGACCATGAAGTTCTGATAGTGTGAGTAGCCCACCCCCTGGCCGAATTGGATGGTATGGACCTCGCCGGCTGCCCCCTGCCTTTTTCGGAACTGTGGACGATAGGTCAGGATCCTGCTCCGGATGGAACGAAAGCGTGTTTTCTCGGCCGTTTCAGAGAGGGTGGACAGGTAGGCTTCGAGTCTTTGCGCCATGAATTGTGGACTCACTGAATTCCGGTCCAGTCCTGTTTTCAGGTAAAATTGATCAAGCGCCCTAAGGTCCAGGATCAGGTCACCTATGAATTGGTAAACCGTATCGACAACACCCTGATCCACTCCTGTTTTTGTGTTTGAAAGAAGCACTTTGCGCAACAGCGGGCGAAGCGCCATCTTGAGGGATCGTTTTGGCAGGGAGTTCAGGAAGGATTCGGGAAGTGCATCGATCACATGATCAAAAAGGGGAAGGGGGGTGGAGCCATTGTGTGCCGCAATGGATTCCTCAACGTAGGGTTTTGCCTGAAGGAGAAGTTCCCAAAGGAAGTCGCGGAATTCAGGATCATTCATGATGCGTGATGCGAAATCCGGAGAGATGTTTCCATGGGCTCCGCTTACCGCACTTTTCAGTGCAATTCCGATCCCACCGAGCCCAAGGGATGTGCGGAAGATTTTCGGCCAGTCGCCGTTCTCGACTGCATCCCTTCGTGTATTGAAGATGAGCCATTTGGCAAGGAAGACCTTGTCACCCAGTTCGTCAATGATGGGAAGCTCCAAGGAATATGTGAGTTCCTGAATCAGGGCTTTCAGGGCACCATCCGAGAGCATCCCCACGGGCAAGGTGTTGACGAAGTCCGCGAGTTGCTCTCCTGCCCGCTTGAAGGCGGCTGTGAGCTCCAAAAGTTCGGTAAAGGTCGGATTCGGTTTTTGCCGGATCCCGAGGTAGGGGATCAACTCGCCCGTGATGCTTTGGAGGCGTTCCAGGGATTTTTTCAGGAGTTCGATCTCACCTTTCGTGAACTCCCGATTTGACCCGCCGAAAAGAGCGGATTTGAGTGAGAATGCTCCGATGAGAAGTTCAGGATTCACATTCCGGTTTGTGATCAGGAATCCTTTCACGAGATTGTACATGTCCCCCGGTGTATACGCATCAGTCGAGGTACCGCGGACATAGTCCGTAAAAAAGCCAAGTGACTGGTTCACGCAATCAAATGCGCTTTTCCATTCCTGCTGAGAAATGCTCCCATCCAGAAATCGGCCGACGAGATTTTTCGAATTATTGAGGCATCCATTGTCACCGACCCCGGCGGAACCGCCCGACTTCGGAAGAGCTTTATTCCCGAGCATTCCACAGCCAGTGCTCATCATGAGTACTGCCATGGAAATTGTGACTTTCAAAAGAGACATCCTGCCTCTGTATTTAGAATGCATATTTGAGCCAACCCCTCAATCGGTCATCCCCGTAGTAGTTCCCGACCCATCCCTGGGTTGAGTTTGCAAGAATCACATCCATTCCTGCTCCGATGCTGATTCGGGCGGAGCGGATCCAATGTGAGACATCCATTGAAATCAGATGGTTCTGCTGGATCAGATCCTGGACCCAGTTGATATTTCCTTCGTTGATGTCGGAAAATTTCCAGTTTCCTCCGACCTGAATTCCCTGCTTGAGCGGAAATCGTGAGGGGAGTTGTACATTCACATCCGGTACACGGCTGGACCGACTGAACGGCTGCTCATTGATGATCAGTAGGGAACCATTGAATCGGAAGTTGCTCGTCAAATCAACCGAAGTGCCGGCACTGAGGATCGTGCTTGGAGTGATGATCGGGTTGAGCCAGGTTTCACCGTTCTGGAACCGAAAGGGTTGTTCATAGCTTCCGGACAACCAGAGATTCCAGTCCTTGGTCGGGCTGTCATAGCCGAGTTCAATTGTGTTGATGTTCCGCATGGGAAACTGGGGGCGGATGTTGACGTCAAGACGACCGCTCGGCCCACTGGTTGCAAGGAACGGCTCAGCCGCCATTTGGACCATATGAACAGGGAGTACGCCGGAATTCAAACTGAAAAATGCTCCGCCATCAAATTCATAACGAGCTTTCAATGCGAAATTCGGACGAAGAAGAATTTGCTGGATTGAAGGCATGAGGAGCGAATAATTCACCCGCGTCTGTGCGCCAAGCACGGTGATTTCGCTTGGGAGCGGCTTCCAGAACGGATTCGGAGAAATGATGTTGTTGTCTTTTTCCTCAACAGGAGTCCCTCGTTCGGGAATCGCAATCGGGGAACCGAAAAATACCGCCTTGAAGTTTTTGGTACGATAACCAATGAACAATCCGGTCATGCCGATCACCTGGGGGTGGAGCTCATCCCAGGTCCAACGGGGAGACCATAAACTCATCATTCGCCAGGTGCCATCCAGTCTTGACCAATCCTCGAGTTTTCTCCCGACTGAAATATCAAAATTCCCAAGAGCTCCACGACGGGTCTGGATGTACATTTCCCGAGACTCCACCCCGATCGCAGGAGTGTTTGTGACAAAAGTGTATGCGGAAAGATCTCCTTCCGCATGAAGGATTTTCGAGTCGGATTTTACCCGCAAGGTTGCGTTCAAGGTGGTTGCGGCCGTGCCCCGGCTTTCCGAGCGGTAGAAGAAGCTGGAGGAATCAAAGCCAACCGTTCCTGAGAAACGGTCACTTCCTGTGAGGGTGCCGAGTTCTTCGGAGTTCATGCCCGAAATTCGCGCTTCGTTGGAAGCGAGAGCGATCACGGGGAGGGTCAGAGAAAAAAGAATCGGAAGTACCGCAAAAATCATCCTTTCCAGTGTAGCGGCCGAGTTCGGGGTTATTCAAGTGATGTGGAAAAAAAACGAATCATGTCAAAGGAATAACGCTCCTCGAACTTCATGGGTTCGCCACTCATCGGATGGAGAAAGGAAAGAAATGCCGAGTGAAGTGCGGTCCGGAAAAACAAGGATCGACTTTTGGATGTCCCGTATTTCAAATCACCAAGGAGTGGATGATTCATCGCAAGTGCTTGCGCTCTGATCTGATGAGATCGACCGGTTTCCAGGCGGAATCGGGTTAACGTAACAAGATCACCGCTTTCGGGGTGGGCAAAGCTTTGAAGAGGGGTTGCAAAAAGCACTGCGGACTTTGCGCCGGGAGTGGATGGTGTCACGATTTTGACTTCGTTTGTTTTCTCATTTTTCAGCAAATGATGTTCCCAGCGCTGTTCTTTTTGATCGGGAAAGGTTCCGAGTAAAATGGCATGGTACTGCCGTTCAAGTTCACCTGATATTAATTGTGCACTGAGACGATCCGCACTCTTGGAACGCTTGCCGACCACCATGAGGCCACTGGTATTCCGGTCCAGGCGATGGACAAGACCGACATAGTTTCGGCCAAAATGCACGCGCAGCAGATCCACAAGGGAGGGATCACCGGAAATATCAGACTGAGAGAGCAAGTTCGGACTCTTCGAGAGGACAGCAAGGTGCTGGTCCTCAAAAAGAATGGTGTAGGGTGGAATCAGCGAACTGGAGTGAGCCATTCTTTCGGAAACTCACCGATTTCCCCTCGGACCAGATTGGCATATGCGGCCTGAATCTTCTGGGTGATCGGTCCGGGCTTTCCTGATCGTTCTCCACGGCCGATCTTTCGATCATCGACGGAAGAAACCGGAGTGATCTCCGCAGCTGTTCCGGTCAGGAATACTTCATCCGCACAATAGAGTTCATCGCGGGTGAAGCGGGTTTCCACCAAAGGGTGTCCGAATCTTTTGATCATCTCCATTACGGTATTCCGGGTGACTCCGTTCAGGATGGAGGTGAGTTGCGTGGTTTTGATCACGCCATTGCGAATGATGAACAGGTTTTCGCCAGTTCCCTCGGTCATGTACCCTTCCGGATCAAGCATGAGCGCTTCATCATACCCTTGGCTGATGGCTTCCCGCTTGGAAACCACTCCAGTAATGTAGGCTCCGGTAATCTTTCCTTTGGTCATCGCACTGTTCACATGAGGACGGACAAAGGTGGAAGTCTTCAGGCGGGCACCTTCGTTGACTCCCTTGTCACCGAGATAGCTTCCCCATTCCCAGGTCAGAACCGCGAGATCCACTTTTGGATTTGCACCGGGATAAACACCCAGTGGTCCATCACCGATGAAAGCCAGCGGACGGACATAACACTCTTCAAACTGATTGGCCTTGCACGAGTCGATTGCCGCTCTCACCATTTCATCGAGGGTGAAAGGGATCTCAAATCCCATGATTTTGACAGAGTCCTGGAGGCGCTCCATGTGCTCGCGAAGACGAAAAATCGCACCGCCTCCGGTCTTTTGCTTGTATGCACGGATTCCTTCAAAGGCCCCTGTTCCGTAGTGAAGGCAATGGGAGAAGAGGCTGATCTTCGCTTCTTCAACACTCAGAATCTTTCCGTTGAGCCAAATTTTGTCCCCGCGAGCCATAGTGTGAATCTCCCTAAAGGGTTACAGATACCCGATCTTAGGCGAAAGATCGTCTAATCTTTACTGATAAAACCTCATAAGGGAATCTTTTAGATCTGCCAAGTCCCGATCCAACAGAAACCTGCGGTCAGAACCCATATTCTTAAACCAAGTCCGTTGCTGTTTTGCGAGTTTGCGGTGGGCAAGCGTGATTTCTTCGACCAATCCCGCGAGGCCCGGTTCGGGCTTGCGTCCCTGGGGCGGGTTCCCATCCAGATGATCGATGATTTGCCGGTAGCCGACCGCACTCAGTGCTCTTGCTCCCGGAAACAGGGTACGAAGCCTTGCGGTCTCATCGATCCATCCCGCATCGATCATCGAGCAAACCCGCTCCCGGATGCGGAGTTCGAGATCCATTTTTTCCCGATCCAGAACCCAGAGCCTGAAGCGGGGGTCGGGCTCCGTGGGCATTTCAGACTCAAGTTCGGATGGCTTGCGTCCGGAGAGAGCGAGGATTTCGAGCGCGCGGATGATTCTGTAACGATCTGCGGGCATTATTTTTTTTGCCTGATCCGGATCGCTGGAAACAAGCCGTGAGTGCAGTTCGTGGGTCGAAACGCCGGAGAGTGTTTCACGGAATTCAGGGGAGGATGCGGGGGCATCCCATAGTCCGAATCGAAGTGCCTTCAGATAAAAGCCGCTTCCTCCAACCAGGATTGCCCGCTTTCCTCGAGCGTGGATCTCCAAAAGAGCCTTGTTGCATTCCTTCCAAAATCGGCCTGCATGATAGGATTCCTCCGGATCCGCCACATCCAGCAGATGGTGCGGAACGAGGTTCTGCTCCTTGGGTGAGGGCTTTGCTGAGCCGATGTCAAATCCCCGGTAAAAACAGACGCTGTCGGCATTGATGATTTCAATTCCGATTTTTGAAGCAAATTCCAGCGCAATCGAGGTTTTCCCAACTGCGGTGGGGCCGGTCAGGACAATCGATTGAACCATTCTTCCACTTTCGTTTTCTGGATCCGGACTGATGTCGGTCTTCCGTGCGGGCAGTTTCCCGGGTGTTCGCACAGAAAGAGTTTTCGGGTCAGGTCAAGTGCTGATGAGGTTTCAATCGAATCCCCGGCCTTGAAGGATGACCTGCAGGCCTCCATGGCGATTTTCTCAAAAAGAGTTTCATCCCAAACCATGTTTTCCGGATCCACGCGCACCACGAGAAGTCGTTCAAGAAGGTTCCGGAGTCTTTCCGTAAGTGCACGGTTTCCCCAAATTGCGGGGATGGATCGAAAAAGAATCGACTCATCGCTGAAGACTTCGACATCAAAACCCATCGAGTCCAGTAGGCCGAGTCTGGGTTTCAATTCAAGAATCCGATCCTGGGGGAACTTGACCACCTCAGGAACCAAAAGCGCCTGGGTTTCGATGGATTCCTGTCTCAGGATTTTGGACTTCAGTTGCTCGTAGCGGATGCGCTCATGAGCCGCGTGCTGGTCGATCAGGGTGAGATCATCCCCTTTTTCAAAAACAAAGTAGGTTGAAAAGAGGACTCCACGATAATTTCCAATCGGAGTCTCGTCAATAAATGAGGTCATTTGGCCCGGATTTCCCGAAAGTTCAAGGAATGGAGTGTGACCCTGTGAGGTGAGGCGGGAGGATGGGAAGTGGGCTTCCCCTCCGAAGTGCGACGGAGAGTGCAACATGAAAGAGGGGAGTTGAATCGAAAATCCCCCGGATCCCGACTCTGGAATCCGATCCTGATCCAGTAATTTTTGGAAGGCAGCATTGCAAAGTGCAAAGATCTTTCCCGGCTCGAGAAATCGGATCTCTGTTTTGGCGGGATGCACGTTTACATCAAGTTCATCTGCGGGCAGATCGATCTTCACCACGCAGGCAGGAAAGTTGCCCGGCAGGAAGGATTGTTTCAGTGGATTCAGGATCGCCGTTTGAAGTGTCCGATCGCGAACCGCCCTGCCGTTCACGATTTGAAACAGGGAGCGTGTATGCGGAAGACTCAGTCCTTTGAGCCAGATGATCTCGATCGAATGCCTGCCCTCGATTTCAAGGTTTTTGACCTCGAAAGGGTTGTCGTCCGAGAGCATCCGGACCGAGCGATCCTGAAGGGACTCGGAGGGGAG
>JAGWXK010000180.1 GCA_018969905.1 Bdellovibrionales bacterium | reverse complement strand
CTTTTCCTGTCAGTGCCGAGATCTCCTCGGCTTTTTTGTACTCGAAGTAGATGAAATAAATTCCGCAGGTGAGAAGACTCAGGATGTAAATTTTCCAAAACGAGTAGCGCTCCGTTTTGAGCAGGTAGTTCAAAGTATTTACGTGCGAAATCTGAACAGCAAGATTCCAAAGTCCGCAAAGAAAAACGGTGAGAATCAAATCAAGCGCGATGTTTCGGGGTTCTGGTCTCATGGAAGAAGGCTATCAAATCAGGGCCTTCAGCCAAAGAAGATTTCGATCCAATATGAGCGAATTGCAGTGGGCGGAGAGCTTTGGTTTTCCACAAAACGAAACCTGCGTTCCGGCTTCCTCCATCATGGGGATGTCGTTTGCACCGTCGCCGACCGTGATGGTTCCGGACTGGGTGACCCCGTAGGAGTTCTTCAGTTGTGCAACAAGCTTCTTTTTGTAGATCGCATCCACAATCGGCGGTTCAAGCTCTCCGGTAAAACACTCCTGATCATCCACCAAAAGCAAATTCCCGAAAACCTGATCGAGGAACAGCTGCTTTTGAAAGTGTTTCAAAATAAACTCAAAACCACCGCTCACCACCGCTGTTTTTAATCCGTTTGACCTAAGAAACGAGATCAAATCATTTCCTCCCGGACTCAGGGTGAGGCGAGGGATGATATTGGCTGCACGGGCTTTGGGCATGCCATAGAAAAGCTTTACCCGCCGGCGGAGGGATGCTTCGAAATCAAGCTTTCCCTGCATGGCCTCTTCCGTGATGGCGGCAACTTCCTGAAAAAAACCCGCCTCGCGCGCAATCTCATCAATCACCTCCTCGTTCAACAGGGTGCTGTCCATGTCAAAGCAGGCAAGTGCTTTAGGCGCGCGAACCACAATCGACGGGCGCAAGGAAACCAGATAGGGCCTGGGAGCGGGGTGGGAGGCTGCGAAGATCTCGCTCCAGATCGACTCTTGAAGCGCTTGAATGGAGCAGCCCTCCTGATGGTCGACTTCAAAATCAAGCCGAAGCGCCTCTTTTGGTTCGAAGCAAAAGGAGGTCTTCATCCGGGTGAAGGAAGAGAGTGCCTGAAAGCCTGCCTCCGTAAGCCTGCCATTGACCCAGGCATAAAGACCCTCGAGTTCCTTTTGGGGAATAACAGGGGTGATCCAGGTCAGAAGATGGGTTTCAGAGGGGCTTTGATTCATGGATTTCGACCTCCAGTCTTTCAGACCAAAACAATCCTTGGCAAGCGGGTTCTGCGTTGGTAGCTCTTGAAATCATGGCGATTTCCACCGAACCCTACAAGGGCACCCGCGATTTTTACCCAAAAGACATGCAGCTTCGGAACTGGATGTTCGGAAAGCTTTCCAGCGTGGCACGGTCCTTTGGCTACCTCGAATACGGTGGCCCCATGATTGAAAGCTTTGAGCTCTATGCCGCAAAGTCAGGCGAGGAGCTCGTCAACCAGCAGCTCTA
Source organism: Bdellovibrionales bacterium (assembly GCA_018969905.1). Taxonomy (GTDB): domain Bacteria; phylum Bdellovibrionota; class UBA1018; order UBA1018; family CAIMNF01; genus CAIMNF01. The sequence continues at coordinate 113 of JAGWXK010000180.1, read as the reverse complement.
CTGGCTCATGGACCGCGGCGAGCGAAAAATGGCCGTGCGTCCCGAGATGACGCCCACACTTGCGCGCATGGTGGCGGGCAAGATCCATGAGCTCCCGCGCCCCGTGCGCTGGT
>JAGWXK010000179.1 GCA_018969905.1 Bdellovibrionales bacterium | reverse complement strand
ATCAAGAAAGTCCAGACTCTTTGGGTTGGGAAGCCTACTACTAAAACAGACTGCAAAACCTGCATCAATATTGCCACAGGAGCGAAGATGGAACCGCTCCTGACCAAAAGCATGAATCCTCCACTACTGGCCGGAGCTGTGATTCCTGAAGAAACTCATACAAACTTAAAAAAAATCCGCGACAATCCAAGTTCTTGCAAGTGAGAATTCGTTGAATTTGGGACTCCATTTGTGCCATGTTCGGAGGGAATGAACCCTTCAGAGCCGAAGCCAAATCAAGGTCCGTTTTCAAAAGATTTTCGCGATGAATTTCTGCGGCTATTAAAAGCCCGCAGATCCATTCGCAAGTTTAAGGCGGACCCAGTCCCCCGCGAAACACTCGAGCGAATCCTCCATGCCGCAATCGAGGCCCCCTCTGGCAAGAACCGACAAAACTGGCGTTTTTACATTCTTACGGGCGAAAAGCGTGATGCGTACCTTGCGCTTTCTCAAAAATCCTGGCTTGGGATCAAGAACATTCTCCAAAAGCGCCTAAAACCCTCACTCTATGAATTCACCGAACGATTCTTCTACACCCTCGGCAATGCGCCGGTCATGATCCTCTGCTATTCACTCAATGACGATGAGGAAAAATACCTAACGAGCGTGGGGTCGGTGTACATGGCGGTTGAGAATTTAAACTTGGCGGCGGTTGCCGAAGGACTCGGCTGCTGCACCATGGGGGCGCCGCTTGAAATCAAAAAAGACGTAGATGAGTTCTTGGGGGTGACATCACTTCCTGAATATCAGGAAGGAAAACTGGAGCTGCTCTGCGGAGTTGCTTTGGGCTGGCCGGATCACGACCCTCCCAAAGCACCCCGACAAATCGAGCAAAGATTTCATTGGCTCTAGGAAGGGCTTGAAAAAGCCTTCTGCCAAGTCAGTGATTATTTCGCCTCAGTTTTTGGAGCTTCGCCGTGAGCTTCCTTTTCATCATGATTGTGGTGCTTGTGATCATGTTTTTGATCGAGCTTTGTCTTGCAATTTTTGCAGTTTTTATGGTCCTTGCCCTTTTTGCACTTGGAGCAGTCACACTCCCCTTCACAATCACTCTTTTTTTCCATTTTCGCTTCAGCAGCCGGAGCCGCAGATTCCTCGGCGCGGATCACCGGGGAAAACACCAAACCTAGGGCAAGAGTATTGAGCAATACAAGTTTCTTCATGGTCATAAACTTCTCCTTTCTTTCAGTTTAGACACGGACGCCCCCCCACCTCAAGAGCTTCTTGCGAGGCGCCCCCACCTACGCTATGGTGAGGTACTCCGCACCCGTAGCTCAATTGGATAGAGTATCTGACTTCGGATCAGAGGGTTTCAGGTTCAAGTCCTGACGGGTGCGCCAAAACCTTCTAAAATCCCTTTTGACATCATCTCACTCGCCTCACTCAGTCCGACATACGCTAAGTATGCCTCCTTCGTTCACCTCGCTCGATTTCCTCAGGATCTACCCCGTAACAGGGGGAATGTAGTTTCACGCCAAGATCAGTTTTCGCTTTCGTCTGATTACTCCATCCCATCCGCAGAGGGCAAGCACCCTCATCCGATAGTTTTCAAA
>JAGWXK010000178.1 GCA_018969905.1 Bdellovibrionales bacterium | reverse complement strand
TCGCTCCGAGCTCATCCCATGGATAGGTTTTGTGTTGAATCCAAAAGGCGCAATCCGCGCACAAATGATTCCCTAAGAATGACCTGATTCTTGCGCATGACCCACTGCCGGGCCTTCACAATGTTCGCCTGCTCCGCCTCGTTGAGCTCCCCCTGGGTGGAGATGTGAGACGGAATGAGGCCTTTGATTTCATCACGGTCCAGCGGTGTTGCCCCTCTTGGGTATTGAAACTGGATGGTCATGACCGCTTCTCCCAAAGTGCAGGATCAAGCCTTGCCTTGAGCTCGGAGGCGAGTTCCTGGATTTGATTCTCCAGAGCTTCCGGAGAAACCTCCTGCTTCTCCAGCCTCATGCTATGCGATACCGACCGCAGGATGGATCTCGCTGCCTCTTTGGCCTTCTGGTCCACAATCCCCTCAAGGGACTCATCGGGTACCACGGCATAGACGATCTTGCACCCCATGGCTTTTGCGGCACGATCGAGAGATTCCAAAGAGGCCTTGCCTTGGCACTCCCGCTTCTCGAGCCGGAGCACGCCTGCATTGTCTGTACCCAGGAAGGTCGCAAGCTGACGGGTGGAGAGGCCCAAAGCTTCGCGTACCGCTTTCAGCCATCCCAATCGGGGTCGTGGAGTTCTGCTGACGGGGATCCATGCTTTCAGTTTTTCATCCAGCTGGCGGCGTTGCAGATGAAGGCTTTTTTTATTGAGTTTCATGCTTCTTTTATGATGCATTAAAAAACATCATAAATCAACTTTATGGTGTTTTTTAATGCATCATAAAAACAGGGATGGAATGGGTAGGCGTAGGGCGGGCGCACCGGGGCCGGGATCCGGTGCGGGGGCGACCTTGGATCAAGTCTGGGTCCAGAACACGGATCCGAAATCCCATTCCTTCCTTGGGCACGGCCGCCAGTTCTAAATTGATGAATTTTTAATCTTTTTTCGCTCGGGCTCCAATTTCCTCCTTGTGCGTCCTTTGCATGGAAAGTGGGATGGGTCTGAGTTCTGTGGAATTATTCGGGTTTGATTTCAAATGGTTGGCTTCCGGGAATTTTTCGATTGCCTATTTTATCCAAATGGATAAAATAGGAGAAGGGCGCACCGGATGCGCCTAATCAAGACGATCCTTCAGTATGTCTCTGAGAATGGTGAGATTCCCGTGCGTCTCTGGATGGAGTCGCTACACCCTACGGCGATGTTCCGAGTGGAAGCCCGGCTTGATCGATTGAGCAGCGGAAATCTCGGGGACTGGAAGTCAGTGGGAGAGGGAGTGTTCGAATTACGGCTTCAGTTCGGTCCCGGTTACCGGGTTTATTTTGCTTATCACCGCGAGGACACGCTGATTGTTCTCCTCGGAGGAGATAAGGGTTCGCAGGAAAAGGATGTGAAAGTCGCTCGAGGATATTGGGCGGATTTCAAACGGAGAAATAATGTCTAAGATCAAGGGAAGTGTTCCCCACAAGGATTGGCTGATTTCAAAGCTGAGAGAGAGCGATGATTTTCAAATGGAGTATTTGCGAATCCAGTTGGAAGAAAACTCCGATCAGCCTGCAATCATTTTGTCCGCCTTGCGTGAAATCGCCGAGGCTCGGGGGTATGAGCAG
>JAGWXK010000097.1 GCA_018969905.1 Bdellovibrionales bacterium | reverse complement strand
ACAAATTCTTCATATCTGGTACCCTCACCATTTCACTCCAGGAGGCTTATCAGGAATCGCATTGCTGCACCGATCACTTGCAGCACTCAGACTGGATTGACCACAGATCTTTCTTCGAATGATATATTCGACTGCCCCTTCAAACCCATTTGCGATAGTAGCATTGTAAAGACCTCGTCCCTCACCGCCATCGGAACTTCGCTTGATTTTTGAGAAATCAGCTCCCTCAACCCAATCCGACTTTAATCTCTGTTGAACCCCAAATCGCTTAAATTCAGGGGACTTGAATTGGTCCCTTTTATCACTATCCAAATGCCTGACCTTACGAATTGCAATCGGGCGTTCAGAATCAAGTCGAAATGCAACCCTCACTTGGGCTTTGCGTTTCTTTACCTTTTTCTTATCTGTATCATAGGCGACCCACTCTTTGTTTACGCCCATCCAATCCCCATCATGAAAACAAGAGGCCTGTTTTGCCATTCTCTTCCGACGGTTTAAACCCAAAAAAGTATGGGTGTGTTTTTGGCAGGCGGCCTGCAATACGTCCCATACTTCACCGCCCGACAAGAGGTCGCCAAATTGTGTTTGAAACATTTTGTTCGCCTTAGCCATGATGAAGGCCACGACCGCATGTGTCATTCCACCAGAAGCTTTAAGTTTATTTGCAAGTACAATTTGACAAAGAGGATACACAGCATCCGTTACCTGAAACGCTCCCGCCTCACAGCGCGCCACTAGATCATAATATTGAGGATCATTGCATTTTGCCCGGGTTGCTTCGGGGAGCGTTCCAAGGAAATACATCATTTCTTGATCCGCTTGCATTGCTGCCTCCGCTAAAGGAGCAAGGGCTGCTTCAAGTTCTGCTTCATCTAATTCGGGATTGTCCTCGCTTTTAGTCTCTACAGTTGTGAGGTCTTTATGAAGCGTTTCAGGTTTAAGTTTTCCCTCAAAATGATGGAAGGCATTCCGAATCGCCCAAGGCATCGCGCCCATCATGGCAGCACTCCACCGAGACCCCTGCTCTCCATTGAACACAATCGCAAGCTCTCGCTTCCCATTGGCCCGGCCCCCGTCGGCCTTTTTCATCATGGGCCGAACTCCGCAGGACTTTTTCGTGAAAAAATTGATTCCCCCGGTAGATACTATCTTTACGGTAGTGGGATCCCCACCTTTATCATTTCGGCCTTCGTTAAACTCCAAATCCTGCTGCCCCGTATATTGAAGGGTGTGACCGACCACACTACAAAGCCCCTGGTCCAGATCCTTACCCACGGGCTGTTCGAGTGTGGTCTTGGTTAAATCCAAATCCTTGCCCTTCCAAAAGCCATAAATCTTTAATGAAAGAAGCGCCTTTACGTCTGTATTCATTTGATTCTTCAAGTCCGCACACTTCGGAAGTGCATTCTTACACACCCCCGGAGCATCCGCCTCCGATGGCGCGGGTGCAATGTTTCCATCCGAAGCGATACAATATAGTTTAGGAAACTCAACCGCTGAAGCACTCATCGCACCAAATATGGAGATCGAGGCTAGCGCAAATTTCATTGGACTCATTTGGAATCCCCCCTTCCCAGAGTCTACAATCATGTGATAAAATTGACAATATGAGTCGGAAATTATTTCGCCGCTTTACCCCTCTTTTCATTTTTTTTAGTTTAATTTCAATCGCTTACGGCGCTCCCGCCCGTCCCAAAAAGAAGCCCATCAACCCGAAGGCGGCAGTAGAAAAGCTCTTCAGTGACCGTGCAAAAAAGGTGAATCGGAAAAACCGGGAGATCAAGGAAGCCTCCGGACTTACTCCCGAGGAAGAACGAGAACTTCGATCAAAAAAACATCCACTCACCTTGACCCCAGAGCAAGAAAGGCAAGAGGAAATCGATGCGGCCAACACTCCCGAAGACCAGGAGCCGGACGAGGATGAAATGGACGACGAGAAGCCCGGTGCAATGGCAGGAAAACCCGGAACCGGTCCAGCACCGGGCAGCAAGAGCAAAGCCGGTGAATCCTACCCCAGTTCCGTGCCCTCTTCGGGTAGAAGCACCGCCGTCCCCGGACAGGCTGACTCAAACCTGATCGTGTTTCCTGGCAAAAAGAAATAGCTCTCCGCTTTATTTCCCGCGAGCCAGCCAGTCGGTCATGATGTTGAGGGACTCCTGCACCCTTGGATCCTTGATCCAGAGCTGCTTCCTGCCCTGCGCCGTTGAGGCAAGATCCTTCTTTTCTTTCCGCTTGTCCTTATCCTTGCCCGAGCGCTTGAGGATGTCTGCAACCTTAATCCAGCCCTCGTTCTTCTTTGTGTCTTCCAAATCCTTTTGGATTTCATTGAATTCGGAATTTTTGGAAACCCGTTTTGCGGACCTTTCCCTCAAATACTGAACCAATGCATCATCCACCGGGGTCCATTTTTCATTCAAGGACTGGCCCTTTGCAAGTTCGGCCTGAATGAAAGGCTTGGTCCTTGAGGGTGGAAGTGCATAATCCATGTAACGCTCGCCCATGTCGTCAAGATCAAGATAGGTCGGCATTGAAATATCGGAATCCACTCCTCCAAACTGGGTGGAGACCCCGCCCGGCAAATAGAACATCTGGGTGGTGAGCTTCATCGCCCCAAGCCGGAATGGCAAAGGGTTCAATACCTGCACGCTGCCCTTTCCATAGGTATGATCCCCCCCGACAATCAGGGCCCTTTTGTAATCCTTCATGGCCCCGGCAAGAATCTCGGACGCCGAGGCACTTTGACGTGTGGTAATGACCATGAACGGGCCGTTGAAGTACACCTTGTTGTCCTCATCCGACAGGATTTCGGGTTTCATCTTGAGGTCCTGGGTTGCAACCACGGGACCACTCTTGATGAACAGTCCTGCGATTCTCACCGCATCCTGGAGCAGACCTCCCCCATCCGTGGAAAGATCCAGGATGATCCCGTCCACTTTTTTGCTTACGGCCTCCTCGACAATGGCCTTCATGTCATCGTAGCAATTGCGGGAATTTTTTTCGGATCCTCCATAAAAGGATGGAAGTTCTATCACGGCGATCTTAAAGACCTTCCCATCCACTTTTCGGGTCTGGTAGTCCACCTTTGCCGCCTGCTCCTTCATGTCGACCTTGTCGCGCACGATCACGACATCAAAAGTTTCGGACTCCTTCCCCTGAAGTCTGACCACAGTCAACTTGACCTTGGTGCCCTTTTTCCCACGGATCATCTTCACCACATCCGAGAGATCCAAATCGACAATACTGACGGGCTCACCCTTGTCCTGCGCAACGGCGATGATCTTGTCCTTTGGCTTCAGTGCACCGGCGCGGTCCGCGCTCCCGCCCGGGATGATTTCCTGAACCACCGTATAGCCGTCATCCGAACTCAGCGACACACCGATTCCCTCGAGCGAGAGTCCCATGCTGATTTTGAATTCGTCGAGTTGTTCAGGAGACAGGTAATCCGAATGCGGATCGAGTCCGTGCGCAAAGGACTCGGCAAAAAGATTGATCATTTTTCCCGAATTCATCTCTTTGGAGCGTTTCACCGAGAGCTCATAACGCTTGATCAGTTGCTCCTTCGCCTTGGGTAGCTTCACGTCTCCGGCGGTAATGGTCGCAATCTGAGTATGAATGGCGGCCTCAAGCACGGTTTTTTTCTGCGCAAGATCGGAAGGATAGTCCCTTTTCTTGGTGTCCGTCTGGTACCGGATCTCGGGACGCAGGGCAAACTCCCCTTGCAACACCTCTTTTACGATTCCAAGATTCTCTTGGGCCCGCTCAACAAGCGATGCAGAGATCTCGCCCAGCACCGCGCAATTTCCGCTTCCCATGGTGTTGAAGAGGTCCAAAAGCTGGGAAGTCATCTTTTCCACGTCTTTCTTGTAGAAAAGCTGTTTGTTCGGGTCCATGTACTTCAGAAACAGGGTGACCGTTCGGTTCTTCAACTCGTCGTTCAACCGATTCATCGAAATGTGATTGCTCATGAACACATTCATCAAGGATGGAACCTGCTGACACTGAAGAGTCTGTGCATACGAAACGGACACGGGGCTCAGGGTGATTGCAATCAAAGAAGCAAGAATTTTCATATTCATCCAGTTTGTTCCCTTTATCGATTTACCGCAAGATCTCTGTCAGCACACGCCCCTCGGATTGGGCCGGAGGAATGACTCCCAGGATCTGGGTGAGTGTGGGCGCAATGTCGACGATGTTCACGATTTGACGGTACACCCCCGGGCGGAAAGTCTTACCATAAAACGCCAAAGGAACATACCGATCATAGGAGTACATGGTCATGTGAGTCAGGGGATAGGCATCGCTCTGAAAGAAAGGCTTCAGTGCAATCAAAATATCCCCGCTCCGGGTACTGAGTGTGCGGTCGGCCACGATCCCGTATTCGCCGGCAGGGATTTTTCGATCAAAGAGGATTTCATCGCGCGCCCAAACCTGATCGACATACCGCTGCCTTAGGAGTGCGGCCCTCAGGGGCCTCAATGCATCAATCGGCGTGATGCCCGCCGACTTCATCGCATCCTGATTCAGATAAAGCTGGAACTCGGGGATCGCATCCACCCAGCGTCCACCCTTGGGTTTTCCGAAGGCTTCAGTCATGGTTTTCTCGACAAGTTCGGGGAGCTCGTTCTCAGGAATCCGCTCACCCAACACATACTCATCGGGAATGCGCGCAGGAGGAATCCCATGATCGCCGGTCAGAACCACAAACACATCCCTCATCCCTCCGGGGATCCGCGAGGAAAGAGCAGCAAAGAATTCCGACAAAAGCCGGTCCTCGGCAATCGTCATTTCCTCGAGATTCGGATGATTCGGACCAAAGTGATGCCCGAGATAATCATGACTCGAAAGGCTTACCAAGAGCAGATCCACATCCTTTCCGCGCCCAAGCTTGAACTCGTCCACTGCGGCAATCGCGGCATTGAAGGTCTCTTTTACTCCCCATGGCGTTTGAAGCGCCTGTTTTGAGCATCGCTTGATGTCTTTTAAGGTACCAAAATCAAGTGTCTTGTCTTTCTCAGCCAACAACAATTCATTCCGTTTGAGTGCAAAGGCGGGAAGTTTTTTCAGATAATACTCGCTCGACACCCACTGGCAGGTTTTGTCGTGAAACCACAGTGCAAGGTCGGGTCTCTTTCCGCCGAGCAGCACTGAGGCCCGATCCTTGAGCGCCACACTCACGACCCGGGATGCCCGGTTCACATTCTTAAGCTCATCCCCAATCGTGGTCGCATTGAAGTTCTTGGGTGAAATCCCGGACCTTGCCTGGGTGACCACTCCATCCGATCCGATGACTTTGTACGCATCGTCTTGGACACAATACTGATCCCGTTTCATTTCACGGTCATACCAATTGTTTTGGGAAATGAGATTCCGGTAGGGATACGATCCGGACAAGATCGTGGCGTGTCCGGGGCCGGTCATGTTCTGGAGCAGCCCATGATCCGCAAGTGGAAAGTAAGCACCCTTTTCCATCAGAAGCCGAAACCCGCCGCTCGATGGTCCCGCAGCCTTCAGACGCTCCCTGAACCGCATCAGGTAGTCCGCACGAAACTGATCCACCACCAGAACCACTCCGAGGCGATAAGGCGTTGAAGCGAAGACCTCACCCCGAAAACCAAAGCCACACAAAAGGGCACACGCGAGGAAAGTCTTTGAAATTTTTATCATAATTCTATTTAATCCCACCCCTCTCCACATTCAAGAAAGAAAGCGGCATCCCAGCCCGACACAATTTAAACTAAATTTGTTGATTTTTTTCTTGCGCCGCCCTGGCCCCCGGCGATAGGTTGCCCTTCGACCAGATGGATCACGACGGGTTTCGATAAAAATTCCGCTGTGATCTCATGGGTTAAAGTCATCAATGAAAATAATTGAATTTTATCTTTTAAACTGATTCGTTTTAGTGTTTATTACCCGCACAATGGACGTTTTGTCCGGAGGAGTCAAAAAAAATGCCGATCAGCAAAAATGCAGAAAAGACCGTCGCAAGGAAACAGCCTGAAGCTCGCGCGCTGGCGCTTTTTCTATTTACCGGGGTTCTCCTTTCCGCTTGCGGCGGGTATCGCGGAGGTCCAGTGGTGGAGCCAATTGGCCCGGGATCATCCGACCTGACCAGTGCAAGTAGCGCTTCCGCAATCGAGTACTCCCCTTCCAAAATCATCGGCATCAATCCTCTGATTCCCATCCGGGCGGACGGCTCAAATGCCGATGCCGGGCTCAGGCCTACCCTGGATGCATTCGGACTGATCGCAATGGGGAATTCCGGATCCTGTTCGGGAACCCACATTGGAAACGGCTATGTGCTCTCTGCAGGCCACTGTTTCCTTGAAAACAGCTATTCCACAACCCTTTCGAACCAAGCCTGTCCCACAGTAAAGGTGTACTGGGGCTATCGAGGCTCCCCTTCCACGGGCAGTCCAAAGCCGCTGGTCACGCAGGTCAGTCAATGCACCCAGATCATTCATGCCCAGCTCGACGCGGATGTGGATTTCGCCATCATCAAGGTGGATCAACCCCCGAAAGCAAGTGTTGGCATCGCGAGGGAATCCTCCCGAACACCAGCAAAAACCAAGATCACGATTTTTGGCTATCCGATGGGTCGTCCGCTTGAGTGGTCACAGTATTGCGCGGTCACGAAAAGCACAGTGGTGGGAAAACCCTTCAACAGTGAATCCCGCATGGCCCATCAATGCGACACCCAGCCGGGCAACAGTGGCAGCAGCGTCATCGCTGTGAACAAGGAAGGGATCCCGGAAGTGGTCGCCGTTCACGTGGCAGCAGCTCCAGACCCGATCAAATACAACGTCGCAACTTACATGTTCGATGTTAGAAGAATCATGAAAAAGAGGGGATTCGATCTGGATTCCCTTACCTTCGAAACGCCGGAGCAGTGAAAGTTGCGGTTCCCAAGGCATCGTTTTTTGGTTAATGTCCCCACCCATGAGTGAAATCAAGGTTCGGGAAGTTTCCGGAAAAAAAGGAACAAATGAGTTCATTGACGTGATGTGGAAGATCTATGACCAGAAGACCTTTCCACAGTGGGTTCCTCCGCTCCGCATGTCCGTCTACGAAAATCTCGATACCGCGAAGAACCCTTTTTACAAGCGTGCCACCATCCAACTCTTCATCGCAGAACGGGACGGACGTCCGGTGGGTCGGATTGCCGCCATCGACAATCAGGGCCATAAGGAATTTCACAAAGAAAAAACAGGGTTCTACGGATTCTTTGAGTCCATCGACGATCAGGAGGTTGCAAACCTCCTTTTTCAAACTGCAGAAAACTGGCTTCGGGCGCGTGGTCTTGAAAAGATGATGGGCCCGGTGAATCCCTCGACCAATCATGAATGCGGTCTTCTGGTTCGTGGACAGAGCAAACACCCCACCATCATGACGACCTGGAACCCCAAGTACTACGAAACCCTTCATGATCGCTACGGGCTTACGAAAGCCAAGGATCTGGTTGCATACATCATCGCGCGAGAAAAAAACTCGGAACTTCCTCCAAAGGTCGTAAGCTATGTGAAGCGCCTAAGATCTCAGAACTCGCGCGTGTCCTTTCGCGACTTTGATTTGAAAAACTTCAAAAACGAAGTAAGGAACTGCTTTGAGATCTACAATTCGGCCTGGGAAAAAAACTGGGGTTTTTTTCCGATGACCGCGGAGGAGTTTGAGTTCGCAGCAAAGGACATGAAGATGATCCTCGATCCAAGAATGGCCTTCATTGCCGAGGTCGATGGAAAACCCGCAGGCTTCATGCTTGCGATTCCTGATTTGAACCATGTGTTCAAGCGGATCCCGGATGGCAAGCTGTTTCCAACCGGAATCTTCAAGCTTCTATTGGGTAAGAAACGCGTTGCAATGACCCGGATCGTGACCCTTGGAGTAAAACCCGAGTTTCGCGGTAGCGGAATCTTCGCCCTCTTCACCTTTGAAGCCTTTGAACGTGCTCACAAACACGGCTATCTTGCCGGCGAGGCTTCGTGGATTCTCGAAGACAATGTGGCCATGAACAAACCCTGGACTGACCTTGGTGCGCCCCAATACCGACGCTGGCGCATTTATGAAAAACCCCTCTTGAATCCTGCATCCGGAGCAACATCCTCATGAAAACCATCCTTCTTGCACTTTCACTCGTCTGCTCTCCGGCTCACGCATCCACTGGCAATGCCTCCATTTTTGTGACTGCCACCATCGAGGTCGATCCAAGAAGCATCCAGTTTGTGGATGATCTTGATTTCAAACTTCTCGATGTCGCGATCCAACGCCAACTGAACGCATTTGATCGCAGCGTATCCCTGGGTGGAAAAGTGAAGTACGGGGATCGGACCTTTCAAAAAAGCGTGCTGCGAGACAGCCTTGTGCTTTTCCAGGAGATTGCGCGGCAAACGGATGAATGCATGTTAAAGATGGAAAAAGCCTCATGCTTCCAAAAGTTCAATGAGGCAATCCAGACCAGGTTCCGCATCTTCAGGCCCCGCGAGGGGGATACCCGATTTACCGCATATTACAGCCCCGACTTCAAGGGATCCCTCACCAAGCGCGGTCCCTACCAGATTCCTCTCTATTCGGCACCTGAAGACCCCGTGCTGAAGGAATCCACCCGCGAACAAATCCACTTTGAGGGGGCGCTCGAAGGCAAAGGCCTTGAGTGCGCGTATCTGGATACCGATCTTTTTGATCTTTATCATCTGCAGATCGAGGGTGGAGGACGAATCCACCTTGTGGATGAAAGCGGCAAGGAGACTCTGCGCTACATCAGTTATGACGGGAAAAACTCGCATCCCCTGAGGTTTTTTTCAAAACTCATGGTGGAAAACGGATACCTTGCGGCATCCCGGGCAAGCCATGCAAACCAGCACCGTTACTTTCTTGAACACCCGGAGGCACAACGCAAGCTCTACTCCCAGAGCCCAAGTTATGTGTATTTCAAACTCACCGATGATGAACCACTGGGCATCGACTCGATCCCTCTCACAGAGCGTAGATCCCTTGCCTTTGATCGGGCCCATCACCCGGGATCGGGTGTCTTGAATTTTGTGGAACTTACCGTCGGCGGAAAGACCATCACCCGGTTCATGCTGGGACAGGACGTGGGTGGCGCAATCAAGGGTTCGGCGCGTGCGGATCTTTACTTCGGATTCGGAGAAGAAGCACGTGAGGCAGCTCAGACTCTTGGAGCCAAGGGAAGACAGTTTTTTCTCCTGAAGCGCGAGAACGATACCCCAATCTTCAAGGGCCGTTCATGAATTTCCAAAGATAGATGTCGGTTTGGGGAGTGTTTCCGATTGGAAACGGATGACTGTGCCCGCTTGGAACGAACCCGTACTTTGAATAAAATCTTTGAGCCCGGAAGTTGAATTCCCACACGCTGAGCCAGACCACCTGGTACTGGTTTTTTTCCGCATGCTCCATGAAGAAATCCATCAATGCTTGCGAAACTCCGGTTTTGTGAAATTCCTTCTTCACATAAAGTCGTCCACACTCAAGCGCCTTCCACTTCTTCATGATCGGAGGACCCTCGTCATCCTCTTTCATTCGGATGTACCCCACGGGTACGCCATCCACTTCGGCAAAAAAGAACATGTCATCGGGGTTAGAAAGCTCTTGCCGTACCCGCTCGACCGAATAAGTAGCCTCAAGATACCCCTCCATGTCCTCCTCAGCACAGGTTCCGTTGAAGGTATCAAAAAAAGTCTCTGCGGCCAATCGAGCAAGCCCCGGTGCGTCCGCGGGTTCTACCCTACGGATTTTGGGTTGTATCCGAATCATGGTCTCACTTCGCAAAGACCACGGTTTCAAGAATGATCAGAATGATTCCGATGAGCGAGCCTCCCGCAATCACACCCGCGCAAAGAGTTTCGGAGTTCTCAACAAAGATTTTATGATTCCGCGTGCCCTCTTTCATTTTTCGGGCGGCAATCCAAACCAGGAATGATCCGATTCCCATGGCCATCGAATCCGAAAAATGGAGCACAAACGCAAGACCAAGCCCCATCGGAGAGATTGGGATTTTGCCTTTGGTTCGGATATTGAGCCACTCAAGCACCACTCCCAAAACTGCACCGACAATCGCAGCTGCCTGTGCCGAAGGATGAAGAACTCCAAGCCCGCGGGTCAAGGCCTCGGCCACCGCGCGATAGACCGTTGCAGAGGGCATCGGGAGCTGTTCTGAGGTAAACATCGCAATGTTTCCGTTGAAGATCGCGTAATAGACAGGCACCGCCACCACGGAACCCGCAAAAATGCCCATCACATGCCCGAGTGCCTGTTGCCTTGGTTTTGCGCCAAGCATGTAGCCAGGCTTGATGTCGGCAAGAAGGTTCGAGGCATTCAGGGAAACCTCCGAATTGATCCCGGCCGCCATGAGATTGGTCGA
>JAGWXK010000177.1 GCA_018969905.1 Bdellovibrionales bacterium | reverse complement strand
GGTGATGGTGTCATCCCACCATTTCTGCGCGGCCTCATCAATCGGTGCAGGATGGGTGTAATGGGAAATGGGCCAATCGATCTCAGAGAACATCACTCTTTGAATGAACCCCGAATGCATCATCTCGGTGTTGGCCAAGATTTCCCGCAAAAGATCTGGCTGAATAAAGAACAATAGATTCACGCAGGCCTTGCGAATGCGACATGTCCCGTTTTGGCCTCGGCGATCCTGCTGGTGGGGATCGCCGGAGTAGCCCTTAACCAAGATACTGTCCTCAACATTTCCCTTTTTGTTCCAGGCTCCCATGATTGTCCTGATTGCAGGCCTCGCATCTGGTGAAACGCTAAAGACAGCCTCTTGCCCGGTCTTTCCATTTTGAGCGAGGAGATGGGCCATTGCGGAAAGCGTGCAATCTTCGGTCGTGTATTGAGGATGCGAGAGCCGGCGGTCTAGACCAGCCAGCTCCTCGCGAATTCTGCGGGCATCCTCGAAGTCGACTTCCCGGTCCGCCTTGTTCGACTTGATTTTTGATTTGAGCTCCTGCTCGAGCAGGTCCTTTTCGGCAAGAAGCTTCGGAAGGTCAAAGGTTTTGAAATGCTCCTCTTTTTTCACCTGCCAATCATCAAGGGGTTTCCGCAAAAGATTTAGCAAAGTGCTTTTTCCTGAGCCGCTTTCGAGCGCAAAAATATGCTGGAGTATGGCTAATCCATTATTGCCTTTGTAGGCGTTGCGGATCTGTGCTCCAAGACCGATTGCGGCAGATACAACAGAATAACAAGCACCAACTACAAGCTCCAGAGGTGCCCCCGTAACCCTATGAACTTCGCGAGCAAAGCACTGTAAATCCTTTGGTACCTTTTCAAAAGGAAATGGATTAGTCACCGATTCCGGCTCCGAGGGCTCGACGACTTCCTTGGGAAACTCGGCCGGCCCCCACTCAATAGTGTTTTGTTCTATAATCATGGCATGATCTCGTATTTGGGATTAAGAATCTCGTAATCATCGGGGTTAATATTCATAAGATCGTTTAGGTCTTTGATTGGTTTTTCTTTTTTGGTTTTCAGGGGAGGTAAGGTCAGTTTGTCGACTCGACATCCCACGGCACTTAGCTGTGATGCCCACCTAATCGCGCCCTTTTGTCCTGCCGCATCTGCGTGAGCAAAGATTCGGACTCTCTTGTTCCCCAAGATAAACAATGCGTTGTGGGGGATCTTGTGTGCGGCGCCCAGCATAGCGACCACGGCAACATCATTTTTCCCTTCAGCTTGAATTGCCGCGAAAGCTGCCAGCAAATCGGGTCCTCCCTCAACCAAGGCTACTTTTTGAAATTCCGTGGCTTCTTCTGTGCCTAGAGGCCAGGAGGCCTTGCTGCCGGAAAGAGTTATGGCCTTCAGGCCTTCCTCAGAGCTACCCCAGTTTTTCCCGTCAAGCCTGCGGGCCTGAACATTGATTGCGGTCTTGTCGGTGACAAACCAAGCCGGTTCGTCCCGGTGGGTTCCAAAGCGAAGAAGGCCGTAATCTTGAGCGGCTTGAACCGCTTCAACGGATAGGCCGCGCAGAGCGGCAACTTGGCGTATTTCAGTTTCGGTGCCTAAGCGGAAGCTGCAATTCGGCCTCTCAGGTCTTTCTTGAGGTGCTTGCGGATGGATTAAG
>JAGWXK010000176.1 GCA_018969905.1 Bdellovibrionales bacterium | reverse complement strand
GGCGCCTTCGTTTACTGCGGATTTGTCAGACAGAACCGCTTCATCCTCCTCCATGACATCGGGTTCCTGATGGGGAATCCCGATGGAGTGAACCACGGAGTGAATCGCCTTTTTCACTTCTTTTCCAATGCTGATGGTTTCAATGGCAATGGGCGGATTCAACCCCCGTTCCTCATGCGGATGGTATACCAGTAGCGCAATCACCAGGAGAAGGATGCCGTGAAGAATAAGGCTTCGGACAAATGAGGATTTCCATTTTTTCGGCATGAGTGGATGGAAATCATGTCCATCTCGAAATTGTTTTGTCAAGAAATCGATTTCGGCGTAGAGTGCCCCCGTGAAATCACATCACAAAGCAGAACGCTCCTCCCAGGATGAAATACGCGCAGCTGGACTAAAGCTCACTCCAGCGCGTCTTCACGTGCTGGAGATCCTAAAAAGGGACCACTGCCTACTCACGATTGACGAAATTGTGCAAAAGCTTTCGCGTTCATCCTCGAAATCCGCCGACTGGACCACCGTGTATCGGACACTATTGACCTTCGCGGACGCAGGACTGGTAACTCCGACAACTTTGGTTGACGGAGCCCTTCGATATGAGTACTCACATCCGAGCGAAGACAAGCATTCCCACCACCATCACCATGTAAGCTGCAAGAAGTGCGGGAAAATCGAGTCCATCGAAGCATGCGAAATCGAAAAAATCCAAAAACAGATCGAGAAGATGGGATTCCGCGAACTAAGCCATCGATTGGAATTCACGGGCGTTTGCCCGAAATGCCGGCTATCGTAAGAAGCCATGCTAGCTGTCATTGCCGGAAGCACTGGACTTACGGGCTCAAAAGTTCTTCATCTGTTGGCCAATGACCCTGCCTTTGTCCGGGTCATTGCCCTTACAAGACGCCCTTTGGATCTTCAGCATCCGAAGATCGAAGAGCGGATCATCACGGATTTTCAGAACATTTCGAATGTTCTTTCGATTCCGAAAGGTGCGACCTTTTTTTGCGCGCTCGGAACCACAATCAAGAAATCCGGCTCAAGAATAGCTTTTCGATCAGTCGATTTCGATGCCGTGTTACAGTTCGGATTGCTTGCCAAAAAAAACGAAGCCAAAGCATTCATCGCAATCTCCGCCGCGGGAGCGAACCCTCACTCACAAATCTTCTACAATCAGGTGAAAGGGGAAACCGAGCAGGCACTCTGCAGCCTTGCGATCCCTTCCACCGTAATTCTGCGGCCCGGACTCTTGATCGGGGATCGACATGAATCAAGGCCCGCTGAACGCATTGGAATTATGGTCGCGCGAGCCCTACCCGGAAGGTGGATCCGAAGAATTGCCACCGGAGTCGATACCCTAGCCGAAAAGATGGTAGCTGAGGCGAAGAACCCAAGCCCGGGGATCAAGGTGATTGAGGCCCGCGAGCTTGGGTAAAACGGGGCGCCCTGGACTCCTCATGAAGGTTTTCACTCCAGCCCTGTAATTTCTTCAAACGAATTCCGATGAACTTTGAGTCCGACTCAGATCAGACCCACCTCAGAGGAGGGCCTCAGAATTCTAGACTCCCACCTTTGGGCATGCTACAACCAAGCCACAATTTAATTCTGCTTTCTGGAGGGGTGTCCGAGTGGTTGAAGGAGCACGCTTGGAAAGCGTGTAAA
>JAGWXK010000096.1 GCA_018969905.1 Bdellovibrionales bacterium | reverse complement strand
ATGTGAATTTTCACAACCGGACCTTGATCAAGGCATACCCAATCTTCGGGGGCAGTTAGTAAATGATTGCAGTGTAAGGCGTCAGGATGCTGACAGTGTCCAGAAAATCTTCAGTTTCCAGAAAAAAAAGCCGAATGGAAATCGAGGTATTTCGCAAGAATGTTTCTTGCAACTCATCCTTTTGGGGACAGTTTGATGCGGGTTGGAATCAAGGGAGTTCGTCGACTCCTTGAAAAAACAGGATTGGTTTTTTGCGCCTTCGATTCACGCAGGGTGTGCGGGTCCGCTTTGATTTTTGTTTTTTCTTTGATGATCTTTTCCTCCTGCACGAACATCAAGTTCGCGGATCGTAAGCCTTCCTCGGAAGTTTTCTTTCCTGACCAGAGTGTCCTCAATGGCGCATCTTTCACCCTGAACAGCATTCTCGTGGATCCCAATCCAAATTTTGCAGGGAGCATTTACAACGTGATCGGGCAGAACGGGGAGTTTGACAACTACTGCGGCGGCAACTTTGGAGACTGCACCTGCATCTACACCTATACGATCGGAACAAACGTGAATCAGATCGTCGAGTCCCAGGTTGTCTATCAGGAGTCAAACATGCTCCGTTGCCCGAATTCGGTCCCCTCGGGAGCGAGTTCCTTCAGCATCAAGATCCAGACCCAGGCTGGAAACGGAGGAGGGCCCTATGTTTCAAACTCACTCACTGTGAATCTCGGTGCCGGTGGAACCTTCCAGGACTCCGCTGTTTACGCCGATCTTACCGATGAACGGAGCTATCAACAGGTAAGGCGCTATCAATGCCGTAAAAACGAATTCATCCCGAGTCTTTTTGATTCCGCATTTCTGGATCCGATCCAGTCTCAGGATCCGAGGGTCATTTATCCCTTCAATTTTTACACAAGCAATGTGGGAGAGAGCATTCTTGCGCTTCAGCGCAACATCACAAGTGCGGGTTGGGAGTGTACGCTTTCGCCGACCTTCGACTATTCTCCGCACTGGTGGGCCAATCCCATGGTGTTTTCCAATGCCCCTTGCAATTCCAATTTCTGTGTGGGGGATGGAGAATTGATTTATCCGGCGAACTCCCTTGAGAGTGGCCGGATTCCCGCATCCTTTGGTTCAACCGCTAACGGAAAACGGAGAAGTTCCTTTGCGGTTCTCCCAAGGCCCTTTGGAGTGTTCAATATTCCGATCATCGCGGCCACCGCACCAAGGAACTATGTCTCTGCTTACTATTCGGGCGAGGTGGTGGACGATCTCACTCTAAGTCCTCTTGGGTATGCAGCACAACCCGTGGTCGCGCCCGGAGGCGGTAGTTCTTGTCCGAACATTCCAATCCCCCCCAATGCCAGGTGGGTCAAGCTCTGGAACTTCCGCGCAACCGATCTTGAGCCTCCAAGAAGGGTGCAAAGCACGATTGCCACACGGGAGTTTCCGATTGCCTGTTTGAGCTCGGTTCCTGACGACCTTTTTGATTCCTGCTATTTCTTTGATGCTCCAGCCGCCAACACCCCCACCGGTTCGCGCTTTCTTCCCGTGTCTGATGCCACCGGAGCAAGTACCATGGCTTCCCGAGTGGCTCTCATGAACACATCGGGATCCGGAGGTGGGCGTGATCCCTCTGCCTGCTATAACATCGAACCCGATTGGGATACGTTCAGGGCAAGTAGGTTTGCCTTCAGCTTCGCAGGTAACATTCCGGAGCAGTTGAACATTTTCAAAAGTTATCCTTGGGGTTTGTACTCTCTGATTTCCACCACTGTATCGTTTCCTGCCGGTGTTACCACGCCCGATCCACCGCCGTGGATGATTGCATCGAATCCTACGGCGATTCCAATCGATACAGTAGGAAATGCGGATACGGTGCCCTTGAGTCCAGATCTCTATTCAGATCATCTTTTTGTGATCACCGATCCATCGGTGCGGATTTCCGACTTTCAAAACCTGAACTCCGATGAGTCCAATAATTTCCGTCCCGTCACCTATCGCACACGTGGCGCATGCACCGGTCCATCCAGGGCAAACTGCAGTCAGGATCAAGTGAACTGGGAGCTGAACACGAAAAACATCAATCAACCACTCGGCCCGGAGGTGTACCCGCTATGCGTGTTGCAATTCTCGGATTAATCACACTTCTCCTTGTTCCCGCCTGTACCAATGTTGGACAAAAGTCCGGCAGGAACACGACCGGAAACCCTGCAGTTTTCTCTGGCGCCGATTTTTCTTCGGTGAGCTTCACCCACCAACTCAGCAATGTGAATGTGGCCCAAGTGGCCAACGGAAACAACGGCAATTCGACTCCCCAGGTGAACATCAGTCTTGCCTTGAACACGAATTTGGCGGGGTTCAAACCGATCACGCAGTTCTGTGGAGTGGGTACCAATCCGTGCGCCTGTGAGCTGAAATGGAAGCAAACCAACAGCAACGGGGAAGTCGTTTATCCTCGAACTCGCAAGGTTCCGGCAACCACGGTTCAAAGCGGGAGCGTGAGTTGCCTCATGAATCAGACTGACTGGGATGAAATCATTCCCGGAGCGATTCTCGCGCTCAGGATCATGCCGGTTGGAACCAATGCCAGCGGACTCAACTGCAAGAGCATCAACTACAGAAAGGGTTCCGTCACAAATCCCAATGGCGACTTCCTGGATGATGCGTTGAACGCCTTTCGGAACATTCATCGTTATTCATGTCACACCAAGAGAACCGCTCCTCATGAGATCTTGAATCGCTTTCAGAATATTTCAAAAGTCTCAAGTGCACCTCAGGATGGCAGTGGAGAGACTTCAACGGATTCTGGCGCTCCGGTCAAAACTTCGGTGGCGAGCTGTTTTTGTACCGCTTTCTCGGGTGATGTGGGCGGGGGCGGTGGATCGGGCTACTGCAGCGGCCTTCCTTGCCCGAAGCTTGCCAGAAGCGGGTATTCCGCCCAGAACTACTATCGAAATCTTTATATCAGGTCCGACCTTCTTGGGCAGATCAATTCGAGCAATCTTACCTACAATTGCCCAAAAACCCTCGAATCCCTGAAGGTGAGCGCGACATCGAATTCGGGATTGACCACCATCCCCCAAGCCGAGCAAAACAAGTACTGGCCTCTGGACTCTTCTTTTGCCCTTGCAACACAGTGGTCTTCAGAGTGGAGCATCGGAATCATGGCGGGATCCGTGCTGCTGAAGCCGGGGGATGCGAATACCAATCCGGCTTCTTTGGATGTCTGCGAGAATTCCGATCCCCGGTTCATCGAAAACGGAATTTTTCCAAAGTGCCTTGGCTATGCAAAGCCTGCGAAAAGCGACGGTACTTGCGGAACGATCACCGACAGCAACGGGAATGTCCGTCCATTGGTTCGACTCCGGAGATATCGCGCGGTTCTGCCCCCGCGGTTTGATTCGAACGGAAATGTGGAAGGAGCCGGAAATCAGGGCCAGCAAAGTGCAATTTATCCTGCAGTGGACGAGGTTTATGTGGCGGATCGCCTGGTGCTTGATCAGAACGCACTTCCAAACGGGGACATGATTTATGGACCAAAACCCTGCAACTACGCCTGGTTTGATCATGAGGGAGTGGTGAATCGCTCGGGAACTTCCAATCCCTTCAACACCAATATCTATATCACTCCTACCTCGGGAGTCGGGATTCCATCGTATGTCGGGACAAATCGCTTTTACAAGAACTCGAATTCAAATCCTTCCTGGGATCCGAGTCTCTCGGTGAATCCCGACGGACTTGTGTTTCCGAATCATGATCGATTGGGCCTCGGGATCGAAACCCGGGACCAGGCATCGTGTTCCGCCTCGATCCCGGTCGTGAACTATACCCAGGGGCAGGCACAGGCGGTTACCCTTTTCACCGCCAACTCCAATCGAGGCCCGGGGGATGTCCTTCAACTGGGAGGGTATGTAACAGGGAGCAAGAACATCTACCGGAGCGAAATCCATTTACGGCCGATCGACCCATGGGTTCCTCAATATCTTGAAGACACATCCTTCAAGGCATGCGCGCCACTTTCCAGCGAATTCACCGAGCCACCGTTGCATTTTTACAAGGACGCGGGAGGAAACTTTGCGTGGTGCGCGGAGGCGTATCCAACCCAGAATCCGTATTGGGCTGAGATCAACAAGAAAAGAAAAGTGATCTCTCCCACATCATCTGCGGATCCGAATCAGATCAACATCGCAAATCTTGTGAGTTATCCGTCAGGGCCCGCACCAGTATCCGGATTCACTTCTCATGGAAACAGTTCCTATGCAGGGCAAAGTGCCTGCAGCGCAACTCCCGGACCGCAGATTTGTGCGATGACTACGCCTCAGGGAAGCCCTGTGAACACCAGTTGCGTTGATTTTTTGGATCGCCTCACCGACACCACCTGTGATCGAACCGTAATGTTCAATCCCTTTCAGGACTACCGCGACTTTCCACTTCTTGCGAATTCGAGCGACACCGAGAAGATGCTCATGGATGATCTTGCAAACATGAAGAATCTCTCCTGCGCCTATTCGGTGAGTTCAGATCCCAACAAGGTCAATCGACAGTACCCATCTACCGGATGTTGCGGCATTCGGAATGGAGCTCCGGTCTTGAGTACCCTGATCTCGGCGGGTGCTTCGGGCGGACACCTTGAACCATTCACCGATCCAGCCTCTCCGAATACGCGATTCTGCGGCTCGCCCGTGCGTTAGATGATCCTTTCAAACATTCGATAGCTCAGGGCCTCATCAAAACTCGAATGATCGGGTGACTCAAGGCCTTCGAGCGCAGCAATTGAACACGCGATCCGGACCAGCTTGTGTCGGTCCCGAAGGCTGTCGGTCGAGTTCAGGAGTCTGAGGCTTCGCGCCGATTTCGGAATCAGTCTTTCAAGCTTATCGGGAGGAATCCTCGCGGGCGCGACCCCGTGTACCGCATGCGCAAGTAAACGTGCGCGACTCACCTGAAGCGAGAGGGTTTCAAGCGACCCATTTTTTGATTCAAGCTCCCGATCGGCTCCCGAAAACACCGCCCAAAGATCAATGCGGTCGAGGATCGGACCGGATAAACGCTGAAGGTATTTTCGAACCTCTGCTTCCGAGCACCTGCAAGTGGCGGTTCTTGTGTGCACGTGACTTTGAAATCGAGCTGGAAATCCACCACAAGGGCAGAGATTTCCGCTGCCAATCAGCTGGAGATCGCACTTGGCCCGAAGGGTTCCCCGGACCGAGGTCAGCTGGAAGCTTTCGGATTGAAGGGGTTCGCGGAGGCATTCCTTTGAGTCCCTGGGCCACTCGGGAAATTCGTCTGCAAAAAACATCCCTCCGTGGGCAAGCGAGAGCTCGCCCGCACGGAAAGCGCCCGAATGAAATGATCCAAGAAGATGGGCGGGTCTGACCTGTGAGTGGACCTGCCGAATGGGCGAGTGGAAGTCGGGTTTTTCATTTCTTGACTCCTGATAGAGCGCACGTTCCCAAGCGGCATTTTTCGCGGACGGCGCTGCGAGCGCGCGAAACCAGTCCATTGAAGCGGACTTCCCGACACCTTTCGGACCGAGGAGCAGGGTGTGATGACGTCCAACGCTTGCGATCTTGAGAACGCGCTCCTGAAGGGCTCCGAGCGGGAGAAGGGTCTTTTCGGATGGGGAACCAGAAACGGGATCCGGATCCTCGAGGGTTATGGCATCGAGGGCCATGGAATCCGGAGGGAGCAAGAGTTGCCTTAGGTGTCCGATGCACATCACATGGCCCGGATCAGGGTTTTGAAAGCCGTTTCGGGCACGCCAGTGCAGGAGACGGTTGAATTCCGCATGATCCTCGGTGCCCAGAATCAAGCTGAGGCCCGATGGGTCCGGGATCTTGCCCTGTAAAAGCTCGATCAGGTGACCCATCTTGCCGCTTGGCCTGATCGTGCCGTCAAGGCCGAGCTCTCCACAGGCGATCACGCGGGTGGCAGATGAATAATCAATGGTTTCAGAGAGGATCTTCATTGCAATCGCAAGATCATGCCCAGTGCCTGATTTCCGGATCGAAGCCGGAGCAAGATTGATCAGGATGCGTTTTTTTGGAAACTCAAGCCCGGATGCCTGGAATGCCGAGATGATCCGCTCCCTGGCCTCCTGGATTTCGGGAGCAGGCAGGCCCAGAATCTGGAATCCCGGAATCTGAAATCTCGCACTGTATTCGACCGTGAGTGCCTCAGGTGCCAGATCCCGTACGAAAAAAGAAAAAACCTGCATGCCGGCATGTGTTGCAACTTCCGTACGCAGCAATCATGTTTCGCGGATACGCTTCAACATTTGATTTTTGGCATCATTGATCCGGGCCGAAGCTTCCTGGTAAAATCGCAATTGTTCCTCGGATTTTCCCTGCAGGGTGTCCGGATGAAATCGCTTGATCGCGTCTTTGTAGGCTCGAAGGATGTCCGTTTCGGACGCGTCCTCACGGACTCCCAGAATCTCGTGGGGGGCGCCCTCAAGACGGATCCCGGGGAGGGCCAGAGGAGGATGGGGCGGGGTTTCCGGTGGCTTTCGCCTGAGTTTTGCCTGCGCAAGATCCGGACCCGGCTTCAGAATCCGGTCAAGGTCTTCCCGGTCTGCTTCCCTTGTTTTGAAGTTCGATTGACTTCGGTTGTTTTTAAAAAATGTCCAGATCAGAAACAAGACTGCAAGCAGGAATAAAACCTGGATCTTTTGAAAGTTTCTCGCAATCATCTCGAGCGTGGACATGCTCCCAGTATAAAAGGCCCGCTTCCTGCAAGGCAAGGCCTCCTTGCATGGAACCGATCCTTGAGTCCCTTGCCCGTGAGTGGATGGATGCTCTGTTGTTTCACAAGCCCGTTTCAAGCGGGGTGGACGGGGTACTCCGGACAATGGGGGTGGTGCATTTGTATGGAGCGAGCGGCATCCATCTGTATGCAGTGTTGAGCTGGATCGAGTTTGCCTGCAAAAAAGTGGGGCGGGCCCGGGGGCTTCCAGCCCGAGGAGTCCGCCTTGCGATTCTCGCGCTGTTTCTTCTGTTGGCACTCTGGATCTGGAAACTGCAGGGTTTTTCTTTCTCGCTGTTTCGTCCTCTTTGCTCGATCCTGATTCGCGCAATCCTAAGGGAGTCCGGGGTCCGGGTCTGGATTTTCGCTCCTTTGGTCATGACTCTAGTTTTGGAGTATGTGCTTTCCATAAAAACAGGGCTTTCGTACGGAGCCCATCATTATTATCTCGCAGTGGGAGGCTCTCTGGTTGCTCTTTCAAGAGGGGATGCGGGCAGATCCCACCTCCGGCTTCATGCCGAGATGGCGGTGTACTCCTGGATCCCGATTGCACTCCTTGACTTTTTCAAGGATCACCTGGTCTCGCCCTGGACGCCTCTCCTGAGTTTGATCACGATCCCGCCGTTGACCCTTTTTCTGTATCCTTGCAGTCTGCTCGCGCTTTCGTTTCAGGGATCGATTCCGGAGGTGATTTTCTCGATTTGGGTTTTTTTCTTTCAAGCTCTGATTCGGGTACTGGATTGCGTTCCCCCTGTGTTTTCGGTGGGGTGGGATTGTGCGCTGATTTCTCTCCTTTTGATCGGAATCCTCAAGTCTGCCCGGATTCCACGGGCATTCGGGATCGGATTCTTTTTGATCGTAATCGCAGGTTGGCGAGGTTTCCAACCTTTCTCCGGACCCAACCAGGTCGTTCAGCTGGATGTGGGACAAGGCGATTCGGCGCTGATTCAGGAGGGGAATCATGCGGAACTTGTGGATGCGGGACCTGTACGGTTCCCGGGGCCCGAAGGTTGGATTCGAAGGCTCAGTCGGTATGGTGTCACGAGCCTCGATGGAATCCTGCTCACGCATCTTGATGATGATCATGCAGGAGGCCTTTATCCGCTCCTGTCGGTTGTGAATGCGGGGTGCATCGAAATCTCGAATCCCCATCAAACGACAAAAAAGGGCCGTGACCTGGAGGTCTGGTTGAAGACCCTGCCCGAACCGCCTGAGATCCGAAGTTCGGGTTGCATCCTCCTCTCGCGGGTGGAATGGTTCAGGAGTTCTCGTCACGCATCCAAGGGGAATATATGGATGGGCGGAATTTCACGAAGAATTTCCGGTTTGGAGTCCTACTTGGCCCTCGGTGACGGAGATGTCGAGCAGGAGCTTGAGTTTGAAGGGCGATTCTCCGGTCAGATCAAAAGCTCGTCGGTTCGAATCTGGAAGATCGGACACCACGGGTCCAGATTCTCAAGCGACCTGGGCTTTCTTCGCCGAATCGCTCCGAGCGAACTCTGGATTTCGGTAGGAAAAAGGAATCCCTATCGCCATCCTGCCCGTGAGGTTCTGGCAAGGCTTGGGCTGCAGAAGGGAGAAGTCCGGCGCACGGATACCGAGGGTGATTTGATTTATCGGGCCCGTGGTTCGCCCTGGTAGATGATCCAGTGATCGATGCTCCTGAGTCTCTGGAAATTCGCATCAAGGAAGGAAATCGCAATCGGCTTGTTCTGAAAACTCTCGCGGGAGTTCACGACAATGTATTTAGGACGAAGATCACGAACCTTTGCCAGCGCATCCCCTGTTCCAAGCAAAACGGCACCGACACTTTGCTCCAGTGACGCATAATCGATTCCCCAGCTCCAAAGCCATCCCGGATATCCCATCACCACGGGATTTCCTGTCAGGCAGGGGATCGGATGATTGTGCCATGGATTGATGAGAACCCGGTCATCGGGGGAGATCCTGATTTTTTTGAATTCCTCCGCCAGCCGGATCTCGGACTCCCCAAACCAGGAGGTATGTTGGATTCCCCTTTGAAACGACCAAAGATCCTTTGTGGCGCTTGCACACTGGATCCCAAGAAGCACGAGGGCCGGGAGCATGAGTGCCCCCCTCATGCGCTCGAGAAACAACCCGAAGAAAGGGGAAAAAAAGAGGAAGGAAAACGTGAGTATTTTGAGATTGTCATAAAAGTAGGGTTGCACACAAAAAAGCAGGCTTATGGAAAACAAAAGGATTCCCGAGAGTGCGAGTGCGCGAAGGTCCCGATGTCGTCGGTACAGCAAGAAGCCAAAGAGCGAAAAAGGAAGAAAAAAACCGGTATTGTAGATCCAAAACCAAAGAGGATTCATTCGGGCTGCTGCAGCTTGCCCCGCCGCCGGGTTCTGGGCCCAGCCGGGAAGAAAGAAGTTCCACTGGAGAGCATGTTCATTTTTCTGTCGAAAAAGGAAAAAAACAAGGACAAGTCCGATTCCCCCAATCAGCGAGCCCAGGCCAATGACCGAGCGGCGGCTCGAGAATGCTCCCGAACCCGGAATCGGAAAGCAAAGCAGTGAAAGAATGAAGAGGGGAAGCACGAGGAAGCTGTGCAGATGGAGAAGCGGAAGAATTCCAAGAAGAGTTGCTGCAAGCCACCGGGATTTTCCTGAATTCGGGTCACGAAGACTGCCAAGCGCCCAAAGAACACCGCAGATTGCGAAGAGGAAGGCGCGTTGTGGAAAAAATTCAAAAATCAGGAATTGTGTGAACATGGATCCATGCTCGAACTGGTTTGTCAATGGCTCTGCGGGATCAAGGCCTTGGTCAAAAATCTGGAATCCTCCCAGCAAAAGAAAACCCACGGTCGAGTAGAACGATGCCATCGGGGAAAGATTCCATTTTCGAAAAAACCGGAACAAAAGGAATGGGAACAAAACCAGGAGAATTGCGGAAGTGGCGATCATGCCATGGATCGAGTGGATTCCAATGATTCCGGAAAAACCGGCAGTGAGGAGATGGCTCAAGAATGGATAACGAAACGGTCCATCCTGAAAGAGGGGACTTGGTTCGAGAATCCAGTGCAGTCCCCTTTGCCGGAAGGCTTCGATGAAGGTCAGGTGGGCTGACCAATCCCCCCAGATGGGGTAACTTTTCAAAGAGAAGCCTTGATCCGGGGATTCCTGGAATAGAGACAAAAAAACGAACGTGATCAGGGTGCTGAGCCCGCAAAGGAGGAGTGGAATCGGCCGAAAAACCTGTTTCATGTCTGAAAATCCTCCCTTAGGATTAGAACATGATCCTATCTCTTGTTCCACTGGTCATCCTGGTTCTCTTTCGTTTTTGGGGGCTTGATCTCAGACCGATTCATCATGATGAGGCGGTGAATGGATGGTTTGTGGACGGGCTCCTGACCCGAGGGTATTACATTTACGATCCTGAAAATTATCATGGGCCTGTTTTTTTCTATATTCTTGCACTTTTTGAGAAAGTGTTCGGCCGGAATGTGATCGCTCTCCGCATTCCAGCAGTTCTTTTCGGAGTTGGGCTCACCTTTAGTCCGTTCCTGTTTCGAAAGTGGATCGGATTCAGGGCTGCCTGGATCTCGGTTGCTGCGCTCACTTTATCGCCCGCGCTCGTGTTTTTTTCGCGATACTCGATTCACGAATCAGCATTTGCTCTTTGTTGCGTGATTTTTCTTCGGATCTGGCTTCAAGTCCGGGAATCAGGTGCATCAACACGGATGTGGGCCCTTCTGGGTCTGGCACTC
>JAGWXK010000007.1 GCA_018969905.1 Bdellovibrionales bacterium | reverse complement strand
CCCAGGATCGTCCGTGATTCCTCTGGAAAACCGTCTGATTTGCGAAGGCGATCGCATTCAACAGTACATTTCCTGCAAGAGAGTAATACGGCCGCAACTCAAATGGAAGAGTTGCATCCAGATCGCCCGCCTCCTGTTCCATGAACTTCCGCGCGGATTTTACCGCCAACTCAGCGGCCTCGCGTCCCGCACTTCCGCCGAATCCGTCGGCAAGAATGAAAATCCCCCGATCCACATTGATCTCGAAATAATCCTCCTGCACAGGGTTGGCTCCCTGCACTTGGAACGCTTCCGCGAATTTCAAAGGCAACCTTTGCTTGCTCCACCCGTTCACTGCTTGGGCTCCTCCCTGCCTGAGAGCTGTTTCAGCGCCATGAGTTTTTTCACCCGGATTGTGGCCTTCACAAAATACTCATTGTCGACCGGAACCACTTGAAGAACTTCACGGTACTTTCTTTCGGCAAGGTCGAAATCACTGAAACTCTCAGCAATCACTCCCTCGGAATAGATTCCCTTGGCTCGACTCGTGAGCACTCCCCGAATCCGGTTCATGCCGGCAGGTGCTTCATGGTCCGTAGGATCCACTTTGGATGCCTGATAATAGGCTTGATACGCTTCCGTGTATTTTTCCTCCTTCTCAAAACCTTTTCCTTTCTCGATGAGTGGATCCCGCTCGGCAGCAATCGCATTCTCCACCTTGCGGATGTCGCCCTTCACCTGGGCAACCAGTCCGGCCGGAAGCCCCTCTCTCGTCAATAGGGCATCAAACCGGTCCAGGGCTCCAAAATAATTTTTTTCTTCAAAGGTTTTCAGAGCGGCTTTGTATTCCTCGCGGATCTCCTTTTGCCGTTTCTCGAATTTTGCAGCCTCCTCCTTGGCCCGCTCCAAAGCCTCGTTTTCCTCCTGAATGCGTTTTCTCCAATTGGCAACCATCGTGTTCTCGGGCTGGAGCAACTCGATTTCAGGGAAAATGGCCTCGGCTTCATCGTATTTCTTCTGTTCCATCAAAAGTCCCGCCTGGTCAATCAGGGCCTGGATCTTCAGCTGGGCCTGGCGCTCCATCTCTTTGCGCTTCCTTTCCTCTTCCTGGGCCTCCAGTTGCCGCTTCTTTTCGCGCGCAAGCGCCTCGACCTCGCGAGCCTCCTTGTAGTCCTGCACGATCGAGAAGATCTTGCCCAACTCAAGAAGACAGCTGTCATACTCACGATTCTTGAAGTGCTCGAGCGAAATCTTGTATTCAGAGTCGATGTAGGCTTGTTGCTCGGGAGTGAGGCTTTCAAAACTGGGGCCCGGGAGCTTCTTCTTCTTGTCGTCTTTTTTTCCAGGCTCCTTTTTCGCGATGCTTGAAGGCTGGATTTTGGCCTTTTGAACCACTTCATCTTCCTCATAAAAGCCGAAGTACAAGACTGCGATCACCAACAGGGTGTAAATCATCTGCATCCGCGGAGGAGCAGAACGGAACCGATCAAGGCCCTTCTGAATCAGACTGCGGTTTTCTTCCGGCACCCCCGAGAAGTCCGGCACAGGAACTGGACCGCTCGCAGGTGAATGTCCCGGGGTGAAGGATTCAAAAGGAAGAATCATGGGCGGCGGAGATGCCGCAACCGCCGGGTCGGATTGATACGCCGGAGCGGGTGGGAGCTGTTCTGGCGGAACCTGAAGGAAGTCAGCTTTCTTTTCCTCGTAGTCCGCCTGCACCACTTTGAACCGGAAATGCGTATCCCCGATGCGAATTTCATCGCCACTGGAAAGAATGTGCTCGTCCACACGGGCGCCGTTCACGAGCGTTCCGTTTGCGGAACCCAGATCCTTCAGGAGCCACTGCTTTTCCTTTTTCAGGATCACCACATGTTTTCGTGAGGATTTCCTGTCTTCAAGGATGACATGGCAATTGGGGGCCCGACCGATCGCAATCTCGTCATCCGCCATTTCGTAAACCCGCCCGCCATCCCCGGCGTCACCAAACTCGAGGATCTGCTTGGTGTTTCCGGTGTCGCGTTTGGAAATCTTCGTGGCTCCATTGGTATCCTGACCCGAAAACTGGAACTGTCCCGAATCCGAAACCGCACCGGTGCCTGTCGGAATTTCGGGTGTGGCTGCAGAAAACGGCTCCTCTACAGCAGCCGGAAAGGGTTCTTCCACGGGAACAGCTCCCGGAGTTTCGATGCCTGCGCTGAAATCGGGATGATGCCCAGGATCCTGTGTGACGTCCATAACCGCAGTGGCTCCACCTGGAGCGGACTGCAGGTCGCTGAATCCTGATGGAGATTCAAAAGGAACACTTTCTTCGAGCATGGAAGCGGTCGGCAGGAGTTCACTCTCCGATGCGGAAGGGGCCCTCGCACTCGCCACGGCCGGCTCGAAAGCCTTTAATCGAATCTCATACTCACCAAAAGCAAGACACTCACCACCATGGAGCGTCACCTGATCCACATCTTTTCCATCAACCTTGGCTTCGCCAAACTTTGACTTTTTCTCAAATTCCATTCCGTTCTCGGTCTGTCGGATCACCGCATGCTTGCGTGAGATCGCCCGATCATCGAGCCGGATTCCACAGTCCTCTCCCCGCCCGACCCAGATGGTACTGCCATCCCACGGGATCTCCTTCAGGAGTTCTCCCTGGTGAAACACTTCAAGGCGCAAAAGCGTGCTCATCGATTACCTCCGGTGGAATCGAGTTCCTTCAAGGCCTCTGTGCTTTCGATCACCATGGGATCCTCAGGATCGTCTCCGCTGTGCCGGAGAGCAGTGGAAAAATAGCTTCTCGCAAGCTTGAATCGACCGACATCCCGGGCACGCCTTCCAAGATCAATGAGCCGCTTGACCTCCCGCTCGTTTTCTCGAATCGAATTCTCCAGATAATCCCGAGCCCGCTCGTGTCCCGGATTCACCTGAAGCGCAAGCGAAAATATTTCACGGGCCCTGAGATAATTTCCGGCCTTGAACTCCCGAAACCCCTGCCGAAAATACTGTTCCGCCGTACGTGCCACCTCCGGAGCCACCGAGGGTGCCCCATACGATGCAAGGGAGCGGTCCTTTTCATCCTTCTTCGGGTCGTTTTTTTTCTGTTGCACGACCCGGCCCTTTGGCGGTGCCCCGATCAGCTCCGCGATAAAATCAAGACCATAATCATACAAGATGGGTCCCGCTTCCTCGGGATAAACGTACGCAAGCGCGAAGAGGGCTCCAAGAACGAGGACCAGCGGGCTTGTTTTCTTGGCATTCTTTTTGGCAGCAAACCTGATCTCCTTGCCGAGCGCTCTGACCCGGATTTTCTGCTCGGCGAAAGCCACTTCACGTTTTTCGAGCTCGGGATCATCCAGAATCGGCGCCATCAGGACCTGGCCGGATTCCGAGTTCATGAGAAACTCGAAAATCGTCTCTCCCACCGTAAAGTGGTCGCCGCTTTTGAGGGCAAAATCGCGGACAAACTCTCCGCTATAAAAGATGCCGTTCGCACTTCCCAGATCCACCACCCGCCAGCCCACACTTGAAGTGAACTCGATTCTTGCATGAACGCGTGACGCTTTCAGGTCCGCAATCCTGAGGGATACCCCATCTCCCCGTCCGAGTGTGAGCGAAGAGCTTTTGATCACATAAACCGTTCCCAGATCCGGCCCTTGCAAGACACGCAGGCGCGCATACTCCCCTTCCTGAAGGGGTACCTGTGAGCTCTTGAATCGAAAAACGATTTCCTGCGCCATCAGCCAGCACTCCTCTTGAAGAGCACCGCAAGGCCACTCTGTTCACCATTCGGAACCGCGATGGCGATGACATCATAATTGTCGCCCTGAAAGGAGAACCGATCGCTCGCAAATCGGCCCAACGATCCGGAGGACACCCGCAGCAGATCGGCCGCAAGTGCGGAGAGGGCCTGATCAGCAGCAACACTTATGGGTTGACCGATGGATTCCGACCTGATGCCACTGGCCTCGGTGAAAATCTCATTCATCGAAACCACGATCAGGTTGGGGTCGAGACCCAGAAACGCGAACTTGCCCTGTTCAGAGAGCGCTCGATAGGATTCCAGTCTCTGCTCCCATGACACCTCGCTTAGGCTCATCGACTCGGACGCACTCTTCGGGATTCTCTGAGCTGCGGTATTGATGTTCTCCCAAAGCCCCTTGGTCTCCTCCATCTTGAACTCCTGGGTCACCCGCGTGATCTCACCGCGCAGGATCCGGTCGAGCTCCTCATTCAATACCTCGTAGGGCTTTGCGGAAAGCCTCATGAGAATGAGGTAGGCCAAAAATATCGCAATCCCCCCGACTGCGGCGGCCGTTCCATAAACGACACCCAAACCGCCCGATGCGATCATGTTGCCGGAGAAATCGATCGCAACCACGGTGATCGCGGCAAGTTGGGGCTTCAACATCCGAGCATCCGTGATCTTGATGGGTTCGGCCCAGACCGCGATGTTCTGATCGGTTCCAACCATTCCGATTCCGGTTTCGCGGCCTTCGCGGAACATTTTCGCCGCCTTAAGCGCAAAAACCGCTTCGAAACCACCCGCATAGATCTGATTCAAGCGCGAAACAGGTGCAATGATCTGGAGGGACGGATTGGTGATCACGATCGATTTGATGGAGTCCTCGGTTTCCAGAAAGGAGAAGTCGATCAGGGATTCAGTGTGATTCACAAAATTCGGACTGAACCGGTCCGCGATCTCGCGCGAGAGGATTTTTGCACGAATGAAGGCCTCATTTCGAATGCTTTGTTCCGCAAGATCCTGCATTGGCATCACGGAACCGGCGACCACCACCAGGCCCATCACAAGAAAGATGGTTCCCGCCACTGAACGAAACTCCGTCTTCATCAACATGCCGTAGAATTTCGGCATGAGCTTTCCTTCGAAAATGGCAACCAAGCGGCCCACCGGGTCCTGCGGCGCCTCCACCTCGGGCACCGCATCCTTGAAACTGGCTTTTGCGATGGTGATCCGTTCGACCGGCGGTGGAGCTCCAAAGCCGGGATCAGCGAACCCTTTTGGAAACCCCTGATTTTCGGAAACACCACTCTGCAGCGGATCCTGAACTGCCGGCACCTGCGACTTTACAAGCTCGAGCACGAACTCTCCGACACCGAGTTTGTCCCCGGAATTGAGGGTCTGTTGCCGGGTGAGCGCTCCATTCACAAAAGTTCCATTTGTGCTGCCGTCATCCCGAAGCACGACATCCCGGGCATTCACCACAAGGGCGCAATGCCTTTTGGAAACTTTGGAAGAACTCAGCACAATGTGATTGTCCATCTGTCGCCCGATGGAGTTTTCCCCTTCCATCAGACCGAATGAGCTTCCGCGATTGGGCCCTGATACGATCACGAGGCGATGCATAGCACCTCCCCGGACTTGAGTCCCGATCGCTCGATGGTCCCTGCCGGCAACTCAAGTGCATCGTCGGCTCGAAAGTCTCCCACAGGCAGAAGCTTCCAGGGCCTAAGCTCTCGGTGGATGCTCAATACCATCCACTCCGAGGACTGTTTTTTCAGAAATACAAGATCAATCGGGATGCTCATCATCCACATGTGCACACTGTTGCAGCGGGGAAAAAGGAGTCCCTCTCCTGCTTCAAACCGGGTCCGCCCGATCAAACCTCTGAGCCTCATGGCGAAGCTGCTCGCCACTTCCGCACGGGAAGCGATCTGTGCGCCATCATGCTTGCGGATGAGATTCAGAGTCATCTCAGAGCCCCCCTCCCGAAAGCAGGAATGGCACGAGCATCACGATGATGATCGCAGGAAGAATGAGGCCAAAAGTGGGCGCCATGAGCTTTTGGTTTGCCTGGGCCCCCGCCTTCTCGGCCATCACAAAGCGCAATACACGGATTTGTTCGGACTGCTGACGAAGAACCTTTCCGATCGATGCCCCCATCTGATCGGCCGAGACCAGCACGGCAATGAAGGAATTCACCTCCTGAAGGTTGATTCGAATGGCCATTTCCCGAAGTGCTTCTCCCCGGGCGGATCCCACCTTGATTTCCTTCAAGACCTGTTCGAGCTCGTCAATCAAGGGACTGGGTGCTGCCTTTTCAACGACTTTCTGGATTGCTCCGATAAAATCCAGCCCCGCCTCTGTCGAGAGCGCAAGAAGGTCAACCACAAACGGGAGAGAGCGGATCACCTTCTTGTGACGTTCCTTGATTTCTCCGTTCACCCAAATGTCGGGATAGATGAATCCGATGAAAGGAAGTGCCAAAATCACCGCCATCGGAATCTCATACAGTTTGAGCGCACTGATGACTCCTGCAATCAATGGAAAAAACACCACAAGGAATATCTTGAAGGCAATGAATTCGTCCGCATTCAACTGATCCTTGAGTCCGCCACTGATGATTTTGCGCCGGTACTTCACCCGGGAAGCATCAAAAAAACTTTTGCTTCGAACCACCGGAACAATGTATTGGGCGAAAAAGGGACGCGTGATCTTGACGAGCCCATTGGTGGTTTTCTTGCCCTCAAGCTCGCGGAGATTCTCCGCGGTCGACATGTTCTCCTGCTCCGAGAGCAACATGTAGGAGAACATCGCCACCGCAATGAAGATGAGCGCATACCCTGCGTAAAGCACGAAGCCTGCGTACTCAGACATTTGGAATGTGAACATTCTGTTTCTCCCGATTCCTCTTCGGAATCTTTCCTTAATAACTGAAATAAGTTAGGCTGTGCCGGACTTGAAACAGAGGAGGCTCCTTGTGTCAAAATTCCATCGAATCCGGGCTTTTTTGATTTTATTCATCCCCTTTTCCTCATTCGGAGGCGAAGTCCTTTGGGATCACTGGTACACCGTCAGTGAACGCAACGCCCCCCATTCGTATTATAACGAGAAAGTCGAGATCTCGGGAGCCCGCATCAAGATTCAACTGAACACATGGATTCGTGATGGCCGAAGGATTCGAAGCGAGAACCTTGGAGCGACCGCGAAGAATACCGAGTTCCTTGAACCCCTGTTTTACAATTTTCGAACCCAAGTCAACGGGGAAGAAAAGGTGATTGATGGAACGGTGGATCCGAAGGGTCGGGTCTTTTCAGTGAAGGCCCGAACGGGAGCAATTCAAGCAAAACCATTGAGAGCCGAAATGCTTCCCAAACTGATCCTCGCCTCGTTTTTTCCCGTATGGATCAACAAAAACACAAAACGCATCACAGGAGTCCAGCCCAAGGAATTCCAGGCGATTCTGGAGGACCAGGTTGAAGGCGAGGTACCTGTCATTCGAGGAACCGCTTACGAGATGCGGGCGGATGATTTCGCAACCCAGAGCAAAACCCGAAAACTGAGAATCGAATTCAACAAGGTCGTGGCCATATGGTGGGTGGGTCCGAAGGGAGATGCCGTACGAATCGAGATTCCGGCCCTGGAGCGCGTGGCAATCAAAACAAACCGCGAGACAGCAGAGTCTTTTCTTCAACGATGAAGGGTTTTTACAGGGGAATCATCGTTTTTTCACTGATATGGATTGTCGCCCGAAGCGCGATCTATCTTCTTCCCGGAGATCCCGCCGAGTTTTTGGTGCATGAAGCCCTGGTCAAGGTCGACGTGGAAGAGCTTCGGGAAAAAATGGATCTGAAGGACTCTCCTGTCTCGAGGATTTTCTCCCTGCCAGCGCCGAACTCCCTGATCAGGAACGAAAAGACATTTGATCTACTCTCGCGAGCCTGGAAACATACCGGAATCCTTACGGCACTCTCCCTTTGGATTTCACTCCCCCTCACCTTCGGGCTTCTTTTTTTCCATTTTCAAGGCGGAAAAAGAAGAACCCTGGCAAACACCATCAGCCTGATCCTTGCTTCAATCCCCATCCTGGTGCTGGGGCCGACGCTTCTGCGCATTCTTCCGGCACAGAATCCGTTTCTTCCTGCACTCACCTTGGCACTTCACCTTACAGGGTTCTGGTACCGAACTCTGGCACGTCGCCTTGAAAAACAACTGCCCTTGAGCTCAGTGGATGGGGCCCGAGCACTCGGTTTTCCTGAAATCCGGATTTTCTCGAGAAACCTCCTGGCTCCCACGCTGGGTGGCTTCATCGCGTTTTTCGGGGCGCAACTCGGATTTTTGTTGAATGGAAGCATTCTCGTCGAAACCCTCTATCAATGGAACGGCATCGGAAGCCTGCTTGCGGATGCAATTCTTTCCAGGGATTATCCGGTTCTTGAAGCCGGCATGATGAGCGCTGCCCTCTTTACCCTCATTGCACAACAAACAGGTTACGCATTCCAGTCCTGGTGGGACCCGCGAATCTCATGAAGCCGCTCAGAAAGGCAGCGATCATGATTGTTTTTTTGATTCTTTCGGGGGCCATACCCGCCGGGCTCCAGATGGAAAGTATCGAGGCTTATCGCCTTGATTGGAGTCTGCACCCAGGAATGGACGCATTCGGAAGAAACTGCCTCACTCTCACACTTGCTGCGATCTCAAACACACTGGCCTCCATTTTTCCCATTCTTGGCTTCATCCTTGCTCTCTCCATCGGCGTGGCTCTGCTTGCTTCCGGGGAATCAGGCCCCATGCGATTCCTGATCCGATCCACTCTCGACCTTTTCTCGGCGCTTCCGGGACTTCTTCTTGCGCTTTCCCTGGGTGTTGTATTTCCGGATGGCAACTTTACCGTCTATCTTGCGACCTTTCTCATGATCCTGCCCTCGACTGTCCGCTATTTTGAGAGCTTCCTGCTCAAAATCCGCTCCGAGGAATTTATCCTTGCCTCGAACTCCATGGGAGCTCCGCCTTTTCACATCTGGATTTATCACTTGATTCCCGCCCTTCGTGACTCCATTCTGACCCTCCTCCCCTTTGTCACTCTGCGACTGATCCTGATTGAAACCTCGATCTCGTTTCTGGGTCTCACCCCGGCCCCGGATCACGAGACTTGGGGGCGTTTGTTGGCCCAGGGCAAGGATTACCTTTTGGAGGCCCCTTGGATCATGCTGAGTGCGGCCGTTCCACTCTGCCTGCTTCTTGCCTCATTCCACTTGCTAAGCCACGAGGAAAAAAA
Organism: Bdellovibrionales bacterium; assembly: GCA_018969905.1. Taxonomy (GTDB): domain Bacteria; phylum Bdellovibrionota; class UBA1018; order UBA1018; family CAIMNF01; genus CAIMNF01. The sequence goes on along the minus strand of JAGWXK010000007.1, from coordinate 38,820 downwards.
TTAGACTACGGGCATGTTGGACCAGGACTATTCCGTTTCAGAACTTGTGATCATGGGTTTTCAGGGAAAAACACTCCGCCCGGAAACCCTGAATACGATTTCCACCGGCCGCCCTCCACTCTTCATTCTCTTTTCCCATAACTACGAATCAAAGGAGCAACTCATCGCGCTTACGGATGAGCTCCAGGTCCGGGTTCGTGAGGCAGGACACACTCTTCCTGCAATCATTTCCGCAGATCAGGAAGGGGGTCGTGTCCAACGGTTCCGGAAAGACTTCACGCTCCTTCCCTCGGCTCAGAAGGTGGGTGAAAAAGCATCCCCGAATTTGACCTTTGACCTGACCAGAATCCAGGCAAAAGAGCTTTTTTCCGCAGGGATTCAACTCAACTACGCACCCGTTTGCGACATCAACACCAATCCGGCGAATCCCGTAATCGGTGATCGCGCCTATGGAACCACATCGGACATCGTGACCCGCATGGCATCTGCCGTTGTGCGAGGGCATTTGACCGAAGGGGTTGAGCCTTGCATCAAGCATTTTCCCGGACACGGAGACACTCATCTTGATTCTCATGAGTCCCTTCCCACCGTCCACACTCCGCTTGAGACCCTTCGATACCGCGAATGGACTCCATTCCATCGGGCGATGAAATCAGGCGCAAATTTTCTTATGAGTGCGCACATCCTGCTTCCTCATCTGGACGGGAAGAATCCTGGCACCCTTTCTCCCACATTTTTACGCGAACACCTTCGGGGAACTCTCATGTATCAGGGCATTGTAGTCAGTGACGACATGGAAATGGGTGCGATCACCAGCAACTACGGTACCGAAGAAGCCCCCGTACTGGCGCTTCAAGCCGGTTGTGATCTGCTCTGTTATCGTTCGGAGGAAGCGGCACTGGTCGCAATGGAATCAATCCGGAAAGCCCTGGTCGAAAGCCGCCTCGACCCATCGCTTCTGAAAGGATCAATCGACCGTGTTCGAAAGATCAGATCGGGAATCCGTCTCGCCCGGGAACGGATGTCTTTGGTGGAACGTCTGCAGAATATCGGCTCAAATGAGCATCAAGCTTTCGTGCAGAGTCAGTTTTCCTGAGGCGAGAGAAAGACGTAACTCACCATCGCCTTGCGGAGTGCGGCCTCTCCGATCCAAAGATAGCCGCCCTGACACTCCCATTTCGGGTCATAACTCCCGCATGAATCTCCATAGGAGTTTTTGACCAGGTACTGACATTCTCCGGACCCCGAATCAAAGCGTTGTCCGAGAACCATCGAGGTATGAAGATCGGCAATCTTCTTTTCGATGTTGGAAGAATTCTCCAAAACCCCGTAAAAATAGTCGATCGACAAGGGACGCCCCTCTTCCAATTCACCATGGAACCGCTCGAACATTCCAGGGCCACGAAAATGCATTGTGATGGATCCAATGCCGACCGGATATGGACGGCGGCGCCCTTCGCAGGCCTTCTGCCTCAAGCCCTCAAGAACCTCATGACGTGGCATTGCTTTCAGAATCGAAAAAAACTCTCCGGGGCCGACACCCGGGAACTGATAAAAATAAGGTAGCTCCGAGCCGGACTTGAATATCCCGGCCTTCACCCTTCTTTGAAGGTCGAGAATCTCAGCAATCGCAAAATTGAGCGTTCTGTTCTCGAGTTTTGGGGCGTTCTGACTCGTGAGCTCGACACGGGTCCAGAAGTCCGATGGAAAATCTGCCTCAGGGCAATACCCGGAGCTTCCTGCCTGCCGCAGGGCGCGCGACAAAAACCCTGTTTCGGGAACAAGGGTGCCGTTGATCCATCGATAAAATCTTGGCCAAAGCCCCCGATTGTATTGAACTGCAATGTCGGCGGCAGAGATTTGTTCTTGCACGAGGGACTGGAATTGCAAAAGATCAGCCGCTACATGCGCATAACACCAGGAAATGTCTCCTTGATTCCGCATCTGAAGCGCCACTCTTGGGCGCAAGTCCACGTAGGAACAAGCCCGCGGATTCTCGATTGCTTGAGCATTTGAAGCAAAAAAGACAAAAAAGAAAACCCCTAGAATCAACCCCATGAATCAATCCTTAGCACGACATTCGATCCCGTCCACAAAAAAATTCTCAAATCCGGAAGCCTCGGAAACCAAGAATAGACGCTAGCATCAGAACGAACAAAAGAAAGCGGGTTGCAAGTGCCATTGGGGAGCCTCTCCGTGTGAAAATCAAAGCAATCAGTGTGCCAGGGGTGGAGATTTGGCCTCCTGACCGAATCCCTTGAACTTGCTTTCGTCAATCCAGTTCCGCGAGAGTCGGCCAAGTACCTGTAAAGCGGAGCTTTTCCTTTCGCCAAACTTGGGGCCATGCTCACTCAAGGAGGCCAGTTCATGCGAGACAAACTCCCCAAGAGTCATTAAGATCGCCACCATGGATCCCTGGCTGAACTATCATCATCTTTACTATTTTAAAGTCATCGCACAGGAAGGAAGCATCGCGCGGGCGGCAGAGAAACTCCGACTTGGCCAACCCACTCTGAGCGCCCAGATCAGGACCCTTGAAGGCAATCTTGGTATCACCCTGTTTGAGCGTAAGAACAAGCGAATGAATTTGACCGAAGCAGGGAAGCTCGCCCTTGACTATGCCCATGAAATTTTTGAGCTGGGGTCAGAGCTCTTGGAGGTTCTCCGGGATAGAAAAATCCCGGACCGCCTGCATGTGGAACTGGGGGCGCTGGACAGCGTACCCAAACACGTCATTTCTGAAATGGTAAAGGCTGCTCATCGCTACGGGAAGTGCACGGTGACCCTACTGGAAGGATCAAGTAAAGACCTGCTCCGGGAGTTGCTCGCACACCGGATTGACCTCGTACTCACAAACCAGATCCCCGAATCAACCGAAGAGAATCCCGTCTTCACACGAAAGATCAAGGAATGCCCCGTCTCCATCTATGGTCACCCCAAGTTCAAAGCCTATCAGCGCAAGTTTCCTGAGTGCCTGGGGGGAGCGCCACTGGTGCTCCCGACCAGGCACAGCAAGTTGCGGTTTGACCTCGATGCCTATTTTCACTCCAGAAACCTCACTCCCGATGTAGCAGCTGAAACTCAGGATACAGCCCTCCAGAAAATCCTGGGAATGGAGGGGATCGGAATGATTCCGCTCACCCATTTTGCGGCAGAAACCCACGTAAAATCAAAAAAGTTAATCAGGATCGGAGACTTGGCCGGAGTGGAGGAGGTGCTTTATCTGGTTTCGGCAAAAAGAAGGATCGAAAATCCTATCTCGAACTTCCTGTTGAAGGAATTTTCCAACTGGACTTTTTGATCCGGCTCGAAATCTCTTTCCCCGCTCCAAATGGCAGGTTTGAGGGGTTTACAGATCGGAAAAGACGATTTACGTTTACCACCTCACAAGTCTTCATGAAAGGAACACATAATGAGCGCCACACAAAAGCCCCGTAGAAAAGTCACCCTGATCCCCGGCGATGGAATCGGCCCTGAAGTGGTCGCAGCCGCCCGGAAACTCATCGATGCAACCGGTGTCCAGATCGAGTGGGAGGAGCGGGCTGCGGGCGCATCTGTTTTCAAGATGGGAATTGCCTCCGGGGTACCCGAGGACACAATCGAATCCATCCACCGCACAAAAGTCGCACTGAAGGGTCCACTCGAAACCCCGATTGGCTTTGGCGAAAAAAGCGCAAACGTCACTCTTCGGAAACTTTTTGAGACCTTCGCGAACATCCGCCCTGTGCGTGAAATTCCCGGAGTGAAGACCCCGTACTCAGGGAGAAATCTTGATCTTGTGGTAGTGCGCGAGAACGTGGAAGACCTGTATGCTGGAATCGAGCACATGCAGACCCCCGATGTAGCCCAGTGCTTGAAGCTCATCTCGCGCAAAGGCTGCGAGAAGATCGTACGTCTTGGGTTTGAGTTTGCCCGAAGCCAGGGACGGAAAAAAATCCACTGCGCCACCAAATCGAACATCATGAAGATGACCGAGGGAATGCTGAAGCGAACCTTCGAGGAAATCGCAAAGGAATATCCTGACATCCAGGCAAACCACATCATCGTGGACAACTGTGCTCATCAGCTCGTGAAACTACCGGAACAGTTCGATGTGATCATCACTACCAACATGAACGGGGACATTTTGAGTGATCTCACCTCGGCCCTGATCGGAGGATTGGGCTTCGCCCCTTCCGCGAACATCGGAAACGAAGTTGCAATTTTCGAGGCAGTCCACGGGAGTGCTCCGAAGTATGCCGGGAAGAATACGATCAATCCGACCGCGATGATCCTTTCGGGCGTGATGATGCTCCGGCATCTGGGCGAGTTCGACGCAGCGGCAACCATAGAGAATGCGGTGCTTGCAACGCTTGAGGAAGGAAAATTCCTGACGCGCGATGTGATCGGGGACAAGGGCAGTGCTTCCACCACCGACTACACGAATGCGATCCTTGCGAACTTCGGTAAGAAACCAAAGGCCACCTCCACCCGTGAGCATCGTGCCATCGAGATGGATCGTGCGAAAAAGCCCACACTTTCTGCAACAGCGTCACTGAAGGATCGTAAAGTCGTCGGAGTGGATGTGTTTATCGAGGCGGACGGTACGCCAGATTCAGTGGGCAAAAAGCTCGAAGAAAATATCAAGGGCCTCCCTTTGCGGCTCAAGATGATTTCAAACCGCGGCACCAAACTGTACCCTTCAAGCGGGGCGATCACAGACACCGTGAACCACTGGCGTTGTCGATTCATGCTCGAGGCTCCGGGCTCCGATATGAATCCGGAAATCTTGACCGGACTTCTTAAGAAAGTGGAGCAGAGCTTCCGTTGGATGCACATCGAAAAGCTTCAGGAGTTTGATGGTGCTGCGGGATTCACAAAAGCCCAGGGCGAGGACTAGTATTTCCTGAAATCATCGATTTAGGGGGCTGTGATGACAGCCCCCTAGTTCTCTTCCTGCGAATCCAGAATTGCTTCGATTTCCTCGCGGGTATGAAGTCGGCCCTTGCCAACACCCGGACAATAGGATGCGATCTCCCTTCGCCACGTCTTTGCTTTCATATTCTCAGGCCAAAAAGGCCAAGTTCTACACTGTTCGGGTCTGGCCTCGTAGGCACCGCAGCGATTGCCGTTTTCAAGAAAAATGCAGTCCCCCCTTGCTTCCGGGGGATCAATCAGGAAAACGCGTCCATCCTTACTTCCACAATATTGCTTTTTGAACTGGGCGGGCGACAGGCTGAAGTGTTCCGCAAATCGCTTTACGTCAGCACCTGTGAGGTACACAAATCCGTAGGATCCACGCGAAGTGCAGCACTTCCCTGACCCCTGACATTCAAAGCGAATTCCCTCATGGTAAAACGGCTTGGGCCCGGGCTTACTCATCAGAACCCCGAATATTCCTGATATTCGCCATAAACTTTTCGAAGCTCATCCGAAATCTCACCCAGCGTACATTCACTCTTCACGCACTGATAGATCCTGCCCATGAGATTGCCATCCCCTTTTGCCCCATCCGCAAGCGCCCGAAGTGAATCCTGAACGGAGCCGGATGCGCGTTTTGCACGATAGGCGCGAAGCCGCTCGACTGCCTTCACTTCGAGTTCGGCAGGAACCTTCATGGTCTCGATCTTCTTTGCCTTTCCGGTTTCTTGGTGGCAATTGACGCCCACAATTTCGAGCTCTTTTGAATCGATTCGTTTTTGATCCTCGTAGGCTGAATTCAGGATCTCTGTCTGTATGTAGCCAGACTCAATGCAATTCACCGTCCCGCCCCTGCGCTCGATCTCATCCAGGTACTTCCATACCTGTTCTTCGATCGTGGCCGTAAGGGACTCGACAAAATAGCTTCCTGCCAATGGATCTACCGTCTGCGTGACATTCGTTTCGGATGCGATCACTTGCTGGGTCCGAAGCGCCAAAAGCGCCGCCGACTCGCTGGGAAGCGCAAGCGCCTCATCCATCGAATTGGTGTGAAGCGACTGGGTACCGCCCAGCACCGATGCGAGCGCCTGAACCGCAACGCGCACCACATTGTTCTCAGGCTGTTGCGCAGTGAGCGTTGAGCCCGCGGTTTGGGAGTGAAATCTCAGCATCATCGAGCGCGGGTCCTTTGCATGAAAACGTTCTTTCATGATCCGAGCCCAGATGCGGCGGGCGGCACGAAACTTTGCGATTTCCTCGAAGAAATCATTGTGGACATTGAAAAAGAAGCTGAGTTGACCGGCAAAAGCGTCCACGTCAAGTCCGGCCTTCACCGCGGAATCCACATAAGCGATCGCATCGGCAAAGGTAAACGCAAGCTCTTGCGTTGCGGATGAGCCCGCCTCGCGGATGTGATAGCCCGATATGCTGATCGGATTCCATTTCGGGATTTCTTTTGAGCACCAGGCGAACATGTCCGTGATGATCCGGAGCGCGCCCTTTGGAGGATAGATGTAATTTCCACGCGCGATGTATTCCTTGAGAACATCGTTCTGGACGGTTCCGCGAAGCTCCGCAAGACTTGCGCCCTGTTCTTCCGCAAGCGCAACATAGAAAGAAAGCAAAATGGGAGCGGTCGCATTGATGGTCATGGAGGTGGAGACCTTTGCGAGCGGTATTCCTTTGAAGAGCGTGCGCATCTCATCAAGATTTGAAACCGAAACGCCGACCTTTCCCACTTCACCTTTTGAGCGCGCATGATCCGGGTCATAGCCAAGCTGAGTCGGAAGATCGAATGCAACGGAGAGTCCCATCGTTCCCTGGGAGAGTAGATAGTGATAGCGCTGGTTGGATTCCTCTGCCGTTCCAAACCCTGCGTACTGTCGCATCGTCCAGTTGCGACCTCGATACATGGTTTTTTGCACGCCCCGGGTAAAGGGATAGCTTCCAGGCTGCGAGAGGCGCTCAGAGAGGTCTGCAGGCAGATCCGCAGGACCATAAACTTCTTTTACGGGAATTCGGGAGCGGGTGGCAAAGGATTTCATTTGCGAAAACCTTACTCGAAAGAGCGGATAAAGACAATGCCAGTCGGCCAAATCCCGAATGCACTCGGGGACTTCCACCTTTCCCATCCTCGATTTTTTGAAGCGGGTTTAATCGATCATTTATTTGAAAAGTAATGATTGGCCAATGCATTGCAACTGACAGAACTGCCGTCGATACCCTGGCAAAAACTCTGTTGGCTCCCGCCGGCATATCTCGCCATCATCACCACTCCGCCAAGCTTTGCGCAAAGAACACTCCCCGGGTTCCTCCCCCCCGAAAGCTCCGGACTCCTGAGCTCAACAACTCTGGCACCGGCATCCTGCAAAAGCTTCATGGCTGCACACGGATTTTTCTTCAGCCTGGAACAGGCCTTAGAAATCCACGCTTCATGCAGGCGATCTGCGCAAAACTTGCTTGGGACTCCCTCGATCTCGAACTCACGCTGAACGACGCAATCAAGTTTGATGATATCGTGAGCAAAAACCGAAGGAACAGGTAGAGTAGCGCTCAAAAACACAGTAAGAAAAAAAACAATGCCCATTATTTTTTTCTTTCCGAAAACAATGTGACCCGACCGGTGTTCGGAACCAGATCTTTTTCATCATACCAACATCCCACAAACTCCCGCTCCTCATAAAGGTCACAGGTCTTCACATAGTTGCCGGACTCCGTGATACAGGCGCACTCCGAACTCGGAGGACGCCAATCCGCACCCCACGAGTTTCGCACAAGGTATTTACATGAATTCCCAACCCTTCTTCGCGCAGTCAAAACCACCTCATGCGGTTCGCAATCATCTTTGGTGTTGAATGTGGACATTCTATTGACCGGAGATGACAAGCCCTTGAGTCCGCGAAAGGATGGGTTGTTCAAGACTCCCGAACACAAAGCGATCAGAGTCGGTTTTTTCTCATCGAGCCCCCGGTCCATGACTGCTTGAATCTCCGAGTCGCTCCCGAATTTGAACTCCACGGGGTCTGGAATGCCTTTGAGCGGACTTCGTGGGGGACAAACATCAAATAACTTTTCCAGCACATCGCCCGCCGTGAGTCCGAGCCACTTCTTTACCTGAAGCAAATGGTACAGATCTTCAAATCGACATGCATACAGATATCTATCCTTTTTTGTTTCAGCCAATGCTCGAGCTTCAGTGCGAGAATTCTCCAGATTGTGGGCACTCAACTCAAGAAAATGAACCAGCTCTGCGTCAGTCAAATTTCCGGTTGTTTTCAACTCATGAAGCGCGTGAGCGACATATTTTTTTGAGCAAATGCCCTTCTCCTTCAATGAGGAAATCACTTTGAAAGAGGAGCTGCCAGATCCAAAATCACTGGGGAAATACCGGGATTCATACAAATCAACCCATGCCGCATAAATTGGATTGATCTCACTTTTGCTTTGGTACCCTTTTTCGATCAGCCAATAGTCGAGAACCTGGGCAGCCGCATGAGCAGCACAAGTTCCACTCCCATCCTGATCGTAAACCGGGATCTTCCGGAGGGGGGAGTCTTTCGCCTCGTTCAGATCAACATTCGTGCAATCATCCTTGGGAGGAGGCTTTGGTTTTTGAAGAGTTTGATCCGGCTTCGCAGCATCACTCGGATCGTGTCGGAGTGGAGGGGGAAATTGTGCCGATGCTGAGAAGGATAAAAGTACAAATCCAACACAAAAAAGCGGCTTGAATACAAAAATAGAAGAAGTCTTTTTTGAGACTCTCATCCCAAATGCATATCACAACTCGAGTGTTCATTCAGTCATCTCCACTTCAGCGATCAATGAATGCCGTTGAATCATGGCTTTCAAAGTTCCTGACTTAAAGGGTTTGGTTTTGCGTTTTTTCGTGCTATCATCGCCTGCCAAATGGAGAAACAATGATCCCTCCCGTAGAAGCACTGACCTTTGATGATGTTCTGCTGTTGCCTGGATATTCCGAGGTGCTTCCCTCGAACGTGTCCACTCGCACTCGTCTCACCAAAAGAATCGAACTCCACATTCCGCTTCTATCGGCTGCCATGGACACCGTGACTGAGAGCAAGGTTGCGATCGTGATGGCGCAAGAAGGCGGCCTTGGAATCATCCATAAAAACCTCACCATCACCGAACAAGCCTTCGAGGTGGAGAAAGTGAAGAAAAGCGAATGGGGAATGATCCTCGACCCCGTCACCATTGACCCGGATGCGCCGATTTCCAAGGCAAATGAACTCATGGCAACCTACAAGATTTCCGGCATCCCCGTGATCTCGAATGGTCCGAACGGAAAACAACTTCTTGGAATCATCACCAATCGGGATCTCAGGTTTGAGGACGATTTCAATCTCCCGGTCCGTGCGCGAATGACAAAGGCACCCTTGGTCACCGCACCCGAGGGAACAAGCCTTGAGGGCGCAAAGAAGATCCTTCGCGAACACAGAATTGAAAAACTCCCTGTCGTTGGAAAATCGGGGGAACTCAAGGGACTGATCACCATCAAGGATCTGAAGAAACAAAAGGAATACCCCCAGGCAAACAAAGATGCATTTGGCAGGCTTGTGGTCGGAGCAGCGGTCGGCGTCGGGGAGGAAGCCTTCAGGCGTGCAGATGCCCTGGTGGAAGCCGGAGTCGATGTGCTTTGTGTGGATTCGGCCCATGGGCACTCGCGCGGGGTGCTTGAGGCGGTCCGGCATTTCAAAAACCGCTATGGCGACAAGATTGAAATCATCGGAGGAAACGTGGCGACCCGCGAGGGCACGCTCGCACTGATTGATGCCGGAGCCGATGCAGTGAAGGTAGGAATCGGACCTGGTTCCATTTGCACGACCCGGGTGGTGACCGGAGTCGGAGTGCCCCAACTTTTTGCCATTACCGAATGTGCGCGCGCCGCCCGGGAACGCGGAATTTCCGTGATCGCGGATGGCGGAATCAAACTTTCAGGCGACATTTCAAAGGCACTCGCTTGTGGCGCAAGTGTCGTCATGATCGGCTCGCTCTTTGCCGGAACGGATGAATCTCCGGGCGAGATTCTTCATTATCAAGGACGTTCCTTCAAGCTCTACCGCGGAATGGGCTCCATGGGCGCCATGGCCCAATCCCAAGGTTCAAAGGACCGGTATTTTCAAAACAATGTGGATGAGGTGGGAAAGCTCGTGCCCGAAGGAATTGAGGGACGCGTTCCTTTCCGCGGAAGTCTTTCGTTCAACATTCATCAGATGATCGGAGGTCTTCGCGCCGGAATGGGCTATGTGGGCGCGGAGTCGATCCCGGCTCTTTGGGAAAAAGCCCGGTTTGTGAGAATTACCAACTCAGGCCTTGCAGAGTCCCATCCCCATGATGTGGTCGTGACCAAGGAAGCGCCAAATTACAGGACGACATCCTCATGAAAGAAACCGCACTCAATAAAATTCTGATTCTCGATTACGGCTCGCAGTTCACCCAGCTGATCGCCCGCAGGATCCGCGAACTCGGGTTTTATTCGTTTGTGCTCCCGGGAACCGCATCGATTCAAAGAATCGAGGATTTTGGGGCAAAGGCCGTGATCCTTTCCGGCGGTCCCGCAAGCGTGTACGAACAGGGCAGCCCCAAGCCCGCACCGGAACTTTGGACTTATCTTCAAACAAAAAAACTCCCCACCCTTGGCATCTGTTATGGAATGCAACTCATGGTGGATCACTTCGGGGGCAGGATCGAGGCGGCACACAAGCGCGAATATGGCCGAATGGGTGTGACGATCCAGAGCCCTTCGGAATTGTTTTCAGGCATCACGAAGTTTCAAGCCTGGATGTCGCATGGAGATGAAACCTCGGGTCTTCCGAACGGCTTTGAGCTTGCGGCAAAAAGCGTCGAAGGCGCCGTTGCTGCGATCAACCACCAAAACGGGCGCATGTTCGGGATCCAATTCCACCCGGAAGTCACCCATACCGAGGAAGGGACCACGATCCTCAGGAACTTTCTGACCAAGGCCGCGGGCCTCACCCCGGACTGGGAGATGAGATCCCTGATCGACACCTTGATTGAGAACATCAAGGCGCAAGTTCCGGCGGACGCCGAAGTGATCTGCGCGCTTTCCGGCGGCGTGGATTCGACGGTAGCAGCAACCCTCGTTCACAAGGCGCTCGGAAAAAGACTCCACTGCATTTTCGTCGACACAGGCCTTCTTCGATTTGAGGAAGGAAACCGCGTGATGAGAATGTTCACGGAAAAGCTCCACCTGCCCGTGACCAGGATTGATGCGGAAGAACGCTTTCTCTCAAAGCTGTCCGGCGTGGCAGACCCCGAAAAGAAGCGAAAGCTCATCGGAGCCGAATTCATTGCAGTATTTGATGATGCGGCGGCGGGCCTTGAGAGGGCTCTTGGCAAGAAGCCCTCGTTTTTGGTTCAGGGAACTCTGTACCCGGATGTGATCGAAAGCTCGCCTGCGCCGAAATCGGGCGGCACTTCGACTGCTGGCAATCATTCGCACACAATCAAATCCCATCACAATGTCGGGGGACTCCCCGAAGATCTGCAATTCAAACTCATCGAGCCTTTCCGGGATCTTTTCAAGGATGAGGTTCGTGCAATGGGGCGTGAGCTTGGAGTTCCCGAGGAATTTTTGGAGCGACACCCCTTTCCGGGTCCTGGGCTTGCAGTGCGGATTTTGGGAGAAGTGACCCGCGAGGCCGCGGATACCCTTCGGCATGCGGATGAGATCTACGTGGAGATGCTCAAGGCCGAGGGACTTTACTCAAAGATCTGGCAAGCAATGGCGATCCTTCTTCCGATCAAGACCGTTGGCGTGCAGGGCGATGGGAGAACCCACAAGCAGGTGGTCGCCCTCCGTGCAGTAACCAGCAGTGATGGAATGACCGCTGACTTCTATCCTTTTGATCTAGGATTCCTGGGCCGGGTTTCGAACCGAATTTGCAATGAGGTAAAAGGGGTGAACCGCGTCACCTACGACATCACCTCAAAACCACCCGCAACCATTGAGTGGGAGTAGGAGTATTATGAAAGCCCGTATCAGGTCTGTGTTCTTTATTCTTTGCATGTTTTCGTCCTCTGGTCAGGCCATGGAACTTGATTGTCCCGAGAGCCTGAAGCCGAGACTTCCCACGTTGACCCTGAACCAGAATGTTGTGATTCGTGAAGGTGAAAAGCATTCGTTCGGCAGAATTCTAAAGCGTGGAGAGAATTTTCCAAATCTGAACGACGGCCCCTATGTCTTCATCCTCGATCGGGATCAAAACCTGGTGTTCTCCGAGCGGTTTCCTGATTTTGATGAGGTAGCGCCAGTGGTCACCCACCGTTCCCTTTACCGAAAGCTTGAAGAGCACCTCGGGACCGAACCAACGTTGATCGCCTTGGGTGAGATTCATTTCGACAATGGAGTGATTTCTTCCGTGAACAACAAAGCGGGAACGGCTTTTCTCCCCAATGAATACTTGCCTGAGTTGGCGGCGGTTCTGAAAGAGCGAGGACTTCCAATCACCCCCGAAACGCCGATTGTTCCTTTCGACAAGGTAAGACCGGAGCACGATACAGAACATCAGATTGCCGCCTTTCGGAGCAAGATTGAGAGAGATCCAAGACTCAAAGCACTCAACGAGAAACTCCTCGATTTCCGGCGCGAAGCCCAGAAACGGTTTCCAAGGCAGGACAGCCCGGGAATGGTACACTGGGAGGCCTTCCTCGAATCGCAAACGGGCCCGAACAATCGTTTTGCCTTTTCATCGATGGCCGATCATGAGCGTATCTTTTTGGGATGTTTTTCCCTGATGGAAACCATGAATAGCCGCTATCGGGTGATTCCAACTCTCAATGAACGACTCACTCCAGAGGAACTCGACTATCTCATCAGCAACCTTTATCGGTTTGAAGGATCATTTTTAAGGTAGGCCGGGCACCATGTCAGGACGAAAGAAATCAGAACTGAAGGGCGTAAGCCATCTCGGAAAAAAGGATACCCGCTACGGGTTCCAATATGATCCCGGACTTCTCGAATCCTTTCCCAACAAGAATCCGAAGAATCCCCAGTGGGTGACTTTTGTCTGCACCGAATTCACTTCGCTTTGCCCTCTGACCGGACAGCCGGATTTTGCAAAGATCTTCATAAATTACATTGCAGATCAGAGGATGGTGGAGTCGAAGGCACTGAAGCTTTACCTTTTCAGTTTCCGAAATCACGGTGACTTTCATGAGGATTGCATTCAAAAGATGTGCAATGACCTCAGCAATCTTTTGCAACCGCGCTATCTTGAGGTCATCGGCGAATTCACTCCACGCGGAGGAATCTCGATTTTTCCCTTTTCAAGCTGCCACAACGGGGAACCCGAGTACCGGTCCCTTTTTGAAAGCCGTCGGGCAGGCTACGCACCAGGGAAATACACCTTCGAGCTCGGAAAACCCTACTGACTGAACCCTGTCAGAGGGTTTTGATCCATTCACCGTAGATGAAGCTAAAGTACTCCCGAAAGAAACTGTCCTCATCAAACAACACCGACAAAAGCGGAGCAAGAACCCCGGCAGCGCCCAAGGCTCCCGACTTGATTCTTTCCACGTGCGCAGGATTCGAAACCATTTTCACGTCGATTTGAATTCCACTTTGGCTCGCCCCGCACCCTTTTTCGCCTTGAATGACCCTCACATTCATCTTAAGGTCATCCAGACCAAAGTGTTGCTTATCCTTTTGAAGGGTGCAGAGCTGGTCAAAACGATTGGTTCCTGTCCACTTGACGTTGCAATCAAGCAAGAAGCGCGGGTACAAAGCTCCATCCTCCACCAATGCAGGCTGAAGAACCATCCACACATTGTTGCGGGAATCCTTGCCGGTGGAACTCACGACTTTTGCTTGCGACTTGACCATGCGAATGAGTTCCACCTCCACTCCCGCGAGATCGACTGTATAAGCGGCACCCGGCATCCGGGCGTACTCATTGTACCGGGTGAAAAGAGTGTGGACATTTTGAACCGAAGCGGGCGCACAGTGGTGCTCTGAGATCGAGGTTTCTCCGGCAAATGCACCCGGTATTCCAGCCGACAGAACACCAAAAAACACCACCAGCATCCGAACCATTGAAATTCCTTTTTTCATTTCTTTTCTCCCTCCCCTTCGCTGCCGCCAAGAACGGAATCAATGTCATCGGTAGCAGCCGGGGGTTTCTTTGCAAAAGTAGTCTGAATGATCTTCACCATGTCCTGAGCAAGCATTTGGAGTGACACCAATGCATCAGCGATCCTCTGGGACTGGGTTGTAGCGGTATCAAGGAACTCACGCGTCTTCTTGAGTTCGTCCCGCATTTCTTTCGCGGTCTGGTCAATGGACCCAAGATGTTCGTTGGCCGTGTTTGCCTGACCGCAACCAGAGACAAGGAGAAAAATCAAAAGTCCGAATGATGGAAAGTACCGCTTCATGCGTGGCTTTATACTGTTTTTGTTTATAAAACAGAAGAAAAACCCGTGAATGACATCCGAATTCCACAATGTGGACACCAAAAGCAGCGATTTAATTGCGCGATTTTGTCAGATTCTGTAGAATCACGGCGCCATGCCCCGCTCACAGCCGGAATCCAAACGAAAACCCGAAGCGATGAGGCTCAGAAAGCTGAGAGAAGCACTCCAGTTCTCTCAGCGCGACCTCGCCTCTGAGTTCAGGGTCGCACACACTGCTGTCTCTTCCTGGGAAAGCGGAGCGCGGACCATACCGGGCCCCGTTTTAAAATTGATGGAGATTTATGAGGATCAGGCCGGAATGGTTCCCATGAGATCCGAACGGAGCTCTTCCTCGGAGCTCCCCGGCACCGGAGTCTCACGTAACGTACGTTTGTCGCTTGGGATTGCCGGACTTGCAGCACGTTTTGCAGGAAGATTCTTGATGAAGTGGGCCGGAGCAGATGCCGATCCGATGAAGGATTCCGCAAAACTTGTGCAGACTCTTGGAAATCTCAAAGGTCTTCTGATGAAGGCCGGTCAAATGGTGGGATATGTTCATGCAGGGGGAATTTCAGCCTTGCGCGAACCATTTGAGATCCTCCAAAGCAACGCAAGCCCTCTAAGGCCGGATTTAATCGAGAGAGTCATTGAGGAAGAACTCGGAGCTTCCCCCCGATACCTTTTTGCCTCATGGAATCCCGTACCGCTTGGAGTGGGAAGCATTGGTCAGGTCCATGAGGCACGCCTTCGCAATGGAACCGAGGTCGCGCTGAAGGTTCAGTATCCGGGGATACGGAAGTCACTGCACTCGGACCTCAAGTACACCCGCTTCATCGATCTTTTCGGTACGCTTGTGTTTCGAAAGCAGGACCGGGAATCCTTTGTGGACGAACTGGCGAATCAGGCGGACCTCGAGTGTGATTACACGCGGGAACGCTTGAGTCAGGAAAGGTTCCGCAAGATCTTCGAGAATGATCCCGAGGTCCGGATTCCCAAAACCCTGCCGGAATTCTGCTCCCCCAGGGTGCTTGCACAGGAAAAGCTCTCCGGCCGCTCCTTTAGAAGCTTTTGTGCGGTGGAGTCGCAGGCACGAAAGGATCACGCAGGGCGAATCCTTTTTCGATTCGCATTTGAAAGCCTGTTCCGTCATCACATTTTGAATTGCGACCCGCATCCCGGGAATTTCCAATTCAATGGAGATACCGTTATTTTTTACGACTTTGGAAGCGTGAAGGAGCTTACTCCTGGATTCGTGGAGAGCTTTCGTGACCTGATCCGCGCCTTGCAGAGAGGGGATCGCAACCGTGTTGCCGCCCTCGCCATTGAAATGGGATATGTGCCGGAAACCGAGGGTTTTGATTTCGACCACCACTTCGAAATGCTTTCTTTCCTTTATTCTCCGTTCATTAAGGACGAAGAGTTCACCTTTACCCCCGCATTTGTCGAGAATGTCTGGAGCCGGATCATCCTGAACAACAAGAACCGGGCGCGCTCATCGGTTCCGCGCGACTGGATTTTTGTAAACCGGCTCCAGTGGGGACTCTATTCGGTTCTCGCAGAGCTCAGGGCCCGGACAAATTGGAAGCGTCTTCTGGATTCCCTTCCCTGAACAGCATGGTCTTGGCATGGCGACCCTGCCGGAAAATCTCTCCCCTGAACCGGATATACTCGTCTTTTGTGATTCCCGGCTTGCCGGAAACCAGATGATAAAGATCCGAAAGTGCCGCAAGCTGGATCTTGATCTCCAATGCGAAATCGTAGGACTCAATCAAACGCTCCGAGAGCGCCTCCTGAAACCGCCCAAACTCCTCCAAGAGCTCCTTTTCAGCGCGAGACACCGATTCCCCGGAGGCATTCCCACCGGGAGTCCGGGAGCTCTGAAAATTCCGGTATTTCTGTAAAAGAGCTTCTGCCATTTGCATTTCCGATGATGTAGAGAAATCGATTTTCATGGAGTATCCGTCAGTCACCTTGAACTCCAAAAATTCGCGGTTCAGGCCCTCGAGCATGGGAATCGTGGCCGGGAAGGAGGAGATCTCAGACGAGAGCTGCTTTGCCTGCCTCTCGATCAAGAGCCTTGCATCGAGAGCACTGATCTTTGTCTTTGCGGTGATCTCATCCAAAAGCGTGATTTTATCCTTGATCAGCTCAAGATCAAAAATGCGATGGGGAGGAAGGGTCTCATTGCGTTCAAAAAGGTCAAGAACAGTCTGATGTTTCATTCGATTTGCATATTGGAGATCCTTGACGTGATTGTAATTCTCCTCAAAGGTCATGAATTTCCGGTAGACATTGTTCTCCGCGTGGATGGATCTTGCCGTCTGATTTTCCGGGGTGGGCACATTGAGTTCCTTGGAATACCATGCGGGAAGCTCCTTTCCCGCTTCCGCCCGAATCTGAACTTCAACCGCCGCAACCGATTTCAATCGGGTCCGGGCAGACTTGAACATTACGTGCCTTCCCTCATGGAATCCTACGAAATCCAGGAAGTCAGACTTCAGGTTCTCGGTTCGGAGGATGATGTAGGAAAGTCCGTCTTTTCCCTCACCCTCCACCCTCTGATAAAAGCCGAGCGCACTCGGAACCAGATCATCATTGATATACAGCTCGGAACCATAGCGGCTTCTCAAGATCTGGTGAAATCGCTGAACTGTCGATGTGGCATTCTCAGGGTGCCCCAGAAGGACAATGAGTTCGTGATCCTTTCCACCCATATCCGTAATCCTGATCCGTTCGAAAACAGCAGGATGCTCCTTTGCAAGCGTACCCCAGATGGGGGATTCCTCCGGATGGAGACCAAAAAGTTCAGGAGCCTTCTCAAACTCAACCGGCCGCAAGTGCGCAAGAAGGATGGAAGCCTCACGCTTCGCCTCCTCCATATTCCCGCGAGCGAGATTTCCGATATAACTGGCAGAAAGATTTTCAAGTGAGGCCTGCCCCTTGAAACGGAGGAAAAGATTGATCAACTCCCGCAAATGAGACGGATTCAGCTCGCGGCCATCGGATTTCAGGTCGATCGCAACCAAGGCACGGGTCGTGAGCTTTCGAAGCTTCAGATCCATTCCAGAAAGCCCGAGTTCAGGATAAATCCGGCTGTACCGGTTGGAGAGACTTGTGATGGTAGCGTTCAGTTCGCCATCGAGCCCGGGATTCCGGATTTCAGGATTCCGGATTTCAGGCTTCAGGAATTCAACGCAACCCGAACCGGCACCAAAACTGTTCTTCGGTGCGAGTCCAATCAGAAGTAAAAAGAAAGGAAAGAGTGTTGCCATGAGACGGGCTCAATTCCCCCCTGGTTCCTCCGTCATTTCTTTTACCGAAAGAAAACCGCCGGAAAGCAAAACCCAGGCAGTGACAACGAAACTGAAATTGGAGAACGATAAAAACGATTTCAATTGAGTCACATCTGCCTCCCAAATTTCATCCGGGCAGGATTATATTTTCACAACTGGGTCGCGTCAATAGCTGACCAAAATATTTTACTTTTTTTCTCGCTTATGGCAGGATGTCTCTCCAAATGTCTGCATTTATGACCTTTATTCTTTTACTTGGCCTTCCGAGCCTGGCCTTTGCCCATGATGATCCAAACTCATTGCACACACAGGAAGGTGAGGTGCATTGCCCAGCGCTGATCGCCATTCGAACTCTGAAGGTCGTGGCCAGCACCAAAGGCACAGCCCTGATTACTCCAGCCGGATCAAAGTTCAGGCATTTTGCAATGAGACCTCACTCCTTTGGGCCGCATGGGAAGCACTCGACCACTGTTTATTTCAACACCAAGAGCGCACCCATCGAGAAGGCCGCCGCAGTGGTCGGACTTTTTCATGGAATGAATGCCGAAATCAGCCATGGTGGCTCAATGTTCAATATGATTCAAGCTCTTACGAAGCCCGAAAAAAACATCGAGCTTGGAAGCCCGCTTGATCAAATGAGGAAGATCACCCCCCGTGTTCAGGACATTTATGCCGAAGCACCCGATCTTCCAGGCTGCGGAAACAATTCCGACATCACGCCGCTCAACTCGTACGAGGAGACCATCGATTTCTACACGCAGTATGTAAAAGACTTGCGCGCTCGAGCTCCGAACCGCCCTTTTATTGCAATTGGCTTTTGCTACTCATCGGGCTTTTTGATCGAGGTCAGTCGCCGCAATCCCGGACTCATCGACGGCTTGATCCTTACCGGTCTGATTGTCCCCGAGCAGGAACTTGGGCTTCGGTTTGCCATCGACGTGGAATCAAAGATGTATGAGAGCGGAACGCTCATCAAGAATCCCGCAGTTCAGACGCGCGCGGATCCTGCTTATGGACGCCTTCCTTGGGCTCGTGCCGATCAGCCGACAGGAACCACACCAACTTTGCTTTTGGTCGGCGAAAACGACCCCTTTCAGAGTGCTGATGCGAGAGCCGTATTCCGGGGCTGGGCCCAGAAAAATCCCGCTCACCTGAAATACCTGGAAGTTCGCGGAGGCGGGCACGGCGTACTTGGCCCCATCGAGGGACACCCAAAAAGTTTTGTGACCGTGCTTTCGGAGGTCAACCAGCTGATCCAGCGGCTTCGTAGGTAAGCCGGAATCCGCCATTCCAGCAGGAACTAAAACCAAAACGGTCGACCTTGCTCATTTATTAAACTATTTATATTGATAAATTAAATTCATTTCGCTAGTGTCCCCCGCACCATGAGTTGTTTCACTAAAGTGCGGTTGTTGGCGTTGTGGGTTTTCATCGGACAAGGAACCGGGGTTTCGTTCGCAGCTCCGGATGCAGGAATGGATCAGGGGCTTGTGGCACGTGCCGGAATCTACCACCTCTCCCATCTTCTGGCTTCTGAACGCGATCGACAAGACGGGACCCTGCGGTACCGCGAGGCCTCCGTCATCGAAACGCTCTTGTACCGTGCCGCCGCGATTCAGAAGGCCGTGGAAGAGAACGAGGCTTTCGAGTTTCCTTTCAGCAAAAAAAGAACCCTCCGCTTCGAACCGCGCGAGCAGACGCTTGCCTTTCAGTCCCCGAGAATCAGTGTGGTTGTGCGACTCAACCCCGCGAACCTCGAAACAGAGGTCATTCGCCGGAATCTTTTTGGAAAGCCCGTCTCAAGACAATCGGCGGTTTTTGAACTGGATGGGATCAACAAAGAATCCCTGGATACCTTTGAAAGATCGCTCAATGCAATGGTCCGGAAATCCCGCGGATTTTCAGAGTCGCCCCTGCTGGATCCGAACGCAGCTCTTGCGCACTCAAAAAGCGATCCCGCTTCCTTGCAGACAGGCGAAATCCTGCTCGATGTAAAAGAGAAATGGATCGAGAACGGTGATTTCGATCGTTATCCCTGGGCCTACTCGCCCGTAAAGCTTGTTTCCTGGCCTCTTCAAAAAATCTTCTATGACATTCCCGCCATGGCAACCAGTCTTGCAACCGAGTCGGTCACCCGTTCACCGGGACACAACCTTGCCGGCGCGTGGGACGAGCTTCGCGGCGCAGGGAAATTGATCCGCAACGGCTTGCGGGACTTCCTCAGCGGAATCATTGATCCCACCACTGCGAAAACCGTGGATGGAACTTTGGAATTGCTGGATGCCTCGCTTAAGGTTGGAAATTCGGTCTTGGGGGTCGCAAAGGCCGGAATCTCAACCATTGCCTATCCGATCTTTCGCGCCGCGGGCGGAAAGAAAAGTCAACGCGTTGCCCTTCGGGGAAAGCGCGCCGTGATTGTTCTGATCGACTCCGAACTCGGCTCCGATGTCGGGACCGGAATCATCGATACTTACGGCGAGGAAATCATCCGCTCCAAACTGAAAAGCATTTCTGATTACTACTGCATCCGCTCAAGCATTCAGGATCATGATGTCGATGCCTGCATTCAAGGAATCCCGTCTGACATTCAATACCTGGACGTGGTGTCGCTTCAGCACTCAGGAGGCGGGGAAGAAGCCGAAATCTTCATGAAAAAAGCGGTGGCGATGAAAAATGTGAAGCCCGAGCTCTTGCTTTCGATTGGCTGTTATGACGAGCCCTCCCGTTTTGTCGAGGCTGAGAATTCGATGGGCCAAGAGCGCAGCTCCTGGGCGGTTCACTACTATCTTGCCAACATGCTCGAAAAACGTCTGCGCGGACTATCGGCGATCGATGCCGCAAACCAAGCCTACGGCGAGAGCTTCGTCTCCAATGCCGTGGACCCGGTTTCATGGGGTGCTGTGATTTTGATCGGGACCCAGATGGAGGACAAGCTCAAGTACGGCTACACCGGATCACGGCCAAGCGTAATGACTCCGGACTCGGTGGTTCGAAAGACCATCATTGATCTTGATGTGGAAAACTGCTCGAGCGACTGGGAAAAAGAGCGGGTGCGAAAACTGCGTGAGTTTCATGGCAAGGTCAATGCGATGCTCGCGGAGGGCAAGCTCACTTTGAGAAAAGGAACGCTTCGTTTTCTACGGGCTTCCGAGCTGAAAATGGGGCGCCTTGCGCGGGGGGAGATGAGAAAGGACTCTTGATTCCCGCTTTCAGCGGCGTACCGCTGTCGACTTGACCCTCATCCTTTCATGAATCAAGTCGCCTGGATAAAGGATCACCGAATCACCAGCCAAGAGCCCCTCGTTCAGTTCGCTTTTTGATGGCGCGAGCGCTGCAAGGCCCCCCGAAATCGCGCGCACCCGGATTGGTGCACCGATTGCCCGCCCCTCCACCACCTTCCACACCATCCACCCTTCACCAGCACGTACCAGTGCGCCCACCGGAATCACAAGTTGTGACGGGAGCTTGCTCACCTCGATTTCCACATCCACATGAAAGGTGCTTCCCCACTCCCGTCGCAGGTCTTTCTGTCCGGATTCAATCTCCAGCACCACTTCGGTGCGCTCCTCTTCCACCCCAAGAGTCGAAACCTTCACAAAACCCGCTTTGCTCACCCGTACCACCCGGGCGGGGACCGCACCCTCGCCACCCCAACCACGAATCACCGCAGGATTCCCAACCTTGATCCTGGTCGCATCCAAAGTGAGCACCTCGGTTGCAATCTCAAGATTCCTTGGATCAATCACCTCCACGATCGGTTCTCCCCTCTGTACAGGCCCCGCGCTCTCGCGAAAAACTTTTGAAATCACTCCCTCGATGGGGGCGCGCAGGGGGCCTCGCTCATAATCCCAAAGAAGCGTCGTGATCGTTTGCCCTTTTTTCACCGTCTCACCGACTTTGAGATCCATGCGCCCCATTTCTCCCGCCGCAAATGCCGGAACGATGATTCTGGTTTTGGATCGGAGTACCCCATCGGACTCGATTCGTTCGAGAAAATCAGAGATGCGGACTTCCGCGGTTTCAACCACGATTTCCTTTGGCTTTGTGAAGAACCAAATTGCAACTCCCGCGACAATAACAAGCCCGATCCTAAAGCAGGTTTTCTTTGATCTTGCGAGCATACTCCCCTCCTATCCTGTGTCCCTGATCTTCAAGGAATCAAGTATGGACTCCTTCCTCGCAAGGCGTCTCACAGACCAGACACTGAAAAAAAAGGCGGGGATCACGAGTATTACGGCATACAGAAACGTACTCCTGTCAATCACCACAGGAAAAGTGAAGTCCTCGGTATTCACGCTGGTCATCATCCAATTCGTAAGCCCGACCCCAAGCAGACATCCCATCGGAAGAGCAATCGCGGTTTGAAGTGCAACTTCTGCAATCAGGATTCGAAAGGCCTTTTTTTCGGACAAGCCAAGAACCCTGAGACTTGCAATGTCACGACTTCTTTCGGAGAAACTCACCCGAATGCTGTTGTAGATGACGCCGAAGGCGATTCCAAGGCCGAAGAAGGTGATCAGCGTCGTGCCAGTCCTGATCATGGCAGCGAGAGTATGCTTGAACCCGTAGTACACGGAATCCTTCCTCAAGATCGTTGCGACCAAGGGAAGATCCTTTAATTTGCGATAAAGGGATTCTAGTTCATGGGGATCAATCTTTAAGAGCGCTCCATTCACCCCGCGGGACTCCGTCAAGGCTTCCTCGAGTTCACTCATTCTAAGATGGGCGCCGATTCCGATCACATCTCCTGAGAATCCTGCAACTCGCAAGGCCAGCCGATCAAAGGGGGGATCAATCCGGTCCGCATACACGAGATCTCCGACTCTCACTCCTCCTTTTTTAAAAAACGCCTCGGACAAAAGCACTCCACGGGCAGGCAGGGTCAAATCCTGAAGCTTCCCGTTCAGGAGCTTTCTGAGATGGAGCTTCTCGGGCCATCCACTGATCACAGCTTCCTTTGAAAATCCTGCAATCCGAAACCGAACCGGGATTCGAAGGACCCCCTCGAGGTCGAGGACTCCCGAAAAATTTCGAATCGACTGGAGCGCCGAGCCCGATACCATCTTTCGAAAGGTAACATCCAGATCCTCCCTCTGAATCCTCTGAAACTGCGTGAGGATCATATAATCGGTGATGTCACCCCAGGAGAGGGCCAAAACCATAACTGCCGACGCCATTGAGATTCCGAATACCGTAAACGCAAGTCTAAGGGGTTTTGAAAAAAGATTTCGTAGCACCATGCGGGCGCGCATGCTGAGAAACGCGCTCACCTTTGACCCGAGCAGGACCCTGCTCCGGACGGCTCTTGGGATCGGGGCTCTCATGGCTTGGGTGGGAGGAAGCCTTGAAATTTCGCGAAGACTCAAAAAGGCACCAAGCATACCCGATGCCAGTGCAACCAAGACGCCGACCGCAACGGATGGCGGGTGAAGTTCGAACCCAAATACCGGAAATCGAAAAAACCGGGCATAACTGCGGGCCATCATCCCGCCAAAGAAGGCGCCCATTCCAATTCCGGGAATCGCACCGATCAGAATCATGAGAACCACCATCTCCAGGTAATGAGAGGTGATCCTTCGATCCGGATACCCAAGGGCCTTCAAAAGCGCGATCTCTGGCCGTTGAATCCCAAGGAGTCTCGCAAAAATGACATGGATCAAAAACGCCGAGATTCCAAGAAACACAAGCGGCGTAATGATCGCCGATGCTTTTTGCTGTGCAATTTCCTGGTCCACGAGCCGCGCCGAGGAAAGTTGGTCCCGACCAAATGAAGCCCTGACACCATAATCCCTGGTCAACCAATCCACACTCCCCTTCACGGATTCAATCATTTTCGGGTCCCGCACCGTAAGTGCCAGGGAGTTGAAAGAATCCTGCATCGAGGCGAGTCGCTCGAGGTGCTTTTTTGGCATCCAAACCACCGCAAAATGCCGGTCATCCGAAAGCGGTACACCGGGACCGATGGCGTAAACGAACTCGGGCGAGATTGCGATCCCCGCAATTCTCACCCGCTCCCGCTTCCCTTCAATCTGAATCGTAAGTGCATCGCCAGGGTGAAGCGAGTAGGCTTTGGCAAAACCCTCATGGAGTGCGATCTCAAGCTCATCCCGAAACTCAGGGAGTCTTCCCTCTCGCAAGTGCAACCGGTTGACCTCGGGGTTCTTGCCCGAGGGAATCGAAAGGAAGCGCGCAATCGCGAGATCATCCGTGCGGATCAGCCCCTGAATCGAGATTCGGAACTCGGCCCGCTCGACCCCCGGAACCCCCCTGATCTTCCGCTCGATGCTCTCAGGAACCATTTTGTACTCCGAGAATACATCTCCCAGCTGGTGACTCTGATAGTACCGATCCCGCGCGGACTTGAGCGACTCATAGGCACTCCATGTGGAAACCAGCGATGACACCCCGAACATCACAAGGATTCCGGTAGCCGCGGTCTGCGCGCGGAGCGAGATCAAATTCCGGATGGTTTTTTGGTGGAGCGCTTTCATCACCAGGCAAGCTCCCGGATGGCGACCTTGCGGGTATTTTGAATCACCTCCGAGATTCCACCGCTTGCAAGTCGCACCACCCGATCCGCAACTCCGGCAATGGCGGTGTTGTGGGTGATCACCACCGAAAGCGTTCCAAGATCCCGATTCACGGCGAGAATGGACTCAATCACCTTTCTTCCCGTTTCAACATCCAGCGCTCCTGTCGGCTCATCACAGAGCAGAATGTCCGGGCGTTTGGATACCGCACGGGCAATCGCCACCCTCTGCTGCTCTCCTCCCGAAAGCTCTGACGGGAAGCGACCCGAAAGGCCCTCCATCCCGACCGACCGGAGGGCGTCCATTGGATCCATCGGATTTTCAGCAATCTCCGTGACGAGGCGCACGTTTTCCTCGGCAGTGAGACTTGAGATCAGATTGTAGAATTGGAACACAAACCCCACATGCTCCCGACGGAATCGCGTCAGCTCCTCGGGACTTGCCTGTACCAGATTGTGATCGCGATAATACACCTCGCCCTCACTTGCGGAATCAAGGCCACCCAGAATGTTGAGAAGGGTCGACTTCCCGCTGCCAGAAGGTCCCAGGATGACGACAAATTCTCCCGGAAAAAGATCGAGATCCACTCCCCGAAGAGCTGCAACCGACACTCCTGCCGTCTGATAAATCTTTTTTAATCCGCGGGCATGGAAGACCGGCTCGCGTGCTGCTCGGGAATTCCCCATGCGGGGAGACAAGCAGGGATCGCGCCAGAATCAGGCTCGATCCTGGGATCATGCATGGCCCCATGATTCACTCTCTCCATGACAGAGAAGAGACCGGCAAGGATCATGAGTGCCGCAATCGCCTTTCTTCCTCTTTCCTGAAACTTTCGTGTCAAAAATCGAAAGAATGAAGGTCCTGCGATCAGCGCTGGAAGAGATCCAAGCCACACCGAAAACAGGATCAAGGCTCCCATACCTGCGTTCCCTGAATTGACCGCCAGAATGACCGAGGTCAGAAGCCAGGCACAGGGGAGAAAAGGAGTCAGGATTCCGGTCAAAAAAGCGCGGGAGGCAGGATGGAAAGCATTCGTACGCCTTGTGATTCGAACCAAAATCGGGGTGAGAAAGGCCGGAACAAACTCCATCGGCCGTCCGCGAAAAAACAAATGCACCCCGGACAGGACGAGATAAAAAGCAAGAATCATTGCACCCCCCGCCGTAATCCAGGCCAGCATATCCCGATCAAACAAAGCGGCTCCACCAAAGCCTGCAATCGCACCCAGACCAAGATACGCAAGCAGCCTCGCTCCCTGGTAAATGCTCTGGAGTCTACGATTCGGACCGACCGAAAGACTGAGGCCTCCGCACATCGCCCCGCAGTGGATACTCCCCGAAAGTGTGGCAATCAGTAGGGCCAGCAGCTTATAGGTCATCTTGCGGTCCGATCAGTTTCAGAAGGGTATTGCTTTGAAGCGACTCACTCCATTTGGTGAGCAGCCCCACTCCGCCGGAATTTCTTTTTGCCTCAAAAAATTGCATGGGAACTTTTACGAACACATCAAACTCCGTAGCCTCGCCCGTTCCCAGTTTCCGGTTTGAGGAGGACCCGGGAGGAATGATGAGTTCAACGCCACTCTCACGATCCGAATCCGCTAGCATCACCGTCGGAGTGAGGTCATTCCATCCGCGGTTGTTGAGATAAATTCGAAAATGATTCAACAGGAATTTCGATCCGCCCTCGCCGCTCAAGACCTGATAGGGCGTATCGATGGCGCGAATCGCCTCCACCGAATAGGATGTTCTCCCGTACAATCGAAAGCCCAGGATCGAAAGGCAAAGGACGAGCCCCGTAAGGTAAATTATGGGGCGAAATCGAAAGAAGCGGGATTTCAGCCCTGCGATGCTCTTTAGACTCTGATACCCGACGAGTCCCACGGGTTTGTGGATCTTCTTCATGACGGAATCACAGGCATCCGCGCACGAAGTACAAGCAATGCATTCCATCTGAAGGCCATTCCGGATGTCTATTCCCGTAGGACATGCTGCCACACACTTGTTGCACTCAATGCAATCGGTTCGATTCCGGTCATAGTGGATGAAAAGAGATGAATCATCCATCATCACCGACTGGAACCGCCCATAAGGACAAGCGACCAGACAAAATTGTTCGCGAAACCATCCGAAATCAAAGAGCACGATCCCGGAAAAAAGCATCACCAGAAAAAACGAGGCCGGATGCTCAAGCGGGGAGCGGGTCATGAGTGCGTAGGAAGTCTCACTGCCCACAAAATAAGCCAGAAAACTGTGACTCAGAATCAGGGCGATTCCGACGAACAGGGCCCATTTCAGGGTTTTCTTTGCAATCTTGTCGACACTCATGCCTGAGGCATGAAGAAGCCGTTGTTTTTGCGGATTTCCCTCAATTTTCCGTTCTACCCAGCGGAATAGTCGCTCGATGAACACGGTCTGCGGGCAGGCCCAACCACACCAGACCCGTCCAAACCATGCCGTAAGCAAACCCATGAGCAATAGAAAACTCAAGGTGAGAAACACCAGATTCGGAATCTCGTGTGCAAAAAAGAGTTGCCCAAAAAGGGAAAACCGCCGGTGCTCGATGTCGAGCTGAATGAGCGGATGCCCATCCACCTTGATCCAGGGTAGAACCAAATATACCGCGATCATTCCCCACTGGAAAATCGCCCGGCGATTGCTCCACTTCCCTTTCACCTCGGCCGGAAAAACGGGGATCCGTTTTCCCTTTGCAGAGGTTGTTGAGACTGCATCCCGGGTCACGCGTGCGGTTTCCATGATCCTAGTCCTTTGCTTCCACCCCTTGTGGAGCCTTTGCAATCAGCGGCTTGGTTCCTGCCAGTTTTCTTACATGAACCATCACACCCAGAAGATCCTCGCGCTTCAGCATTCCACCCCATGCAGGCATTCCCTTGTCCAGAACTCCGGTCGAGATCACCTTGAAGAGGTCACCATAGGTTCCCTTCCCATGAATCCAATATTGGTCTGTAAGATTCGGTCCGATGAGTCCTCCCCCATCGGCTGCATGGCAGTTCGCACATTGGGCGGCAAAGGCCTTGCTCCCTGCCTCCACAACGGAAGGAGTCGCTGCAAGTTTTTCAAACTCGCTCTCGGAGGGGGGCACCAGTGCATTTTTTGCCTGAAGCTTTCGGATTTCGGTCAGTTCCTGATTCAATCGGAAGTCTGAACTCGAACCGGTACCAATCTCGTAGTACACATAATACCCGATTGCGAATGCAATCGAGAGATAGAAAAAAAGCTGCCACCAAAAAGGGGCCGGGTTATCGAGCTCCTGGATTCCATCATACTCATGTTTGTCCTGATCCTTGCTCATCTTTGATCTCCTTCTTTTTGAAGTGGCAATGCGCTTAAGCTTCGATAGATTTCAGTGCTCTCTTTCCGATAAACCCAGATGCACACCCCCAAGAACACCGCCAGAAACAGGAACATGCTGATCACAGGCAACCAGGTCCAGTGAAGTGCCGCAAGATACTGTCGGATCATTGTCCACCTCGCTGTCCAA
Organism: Bdellovibrionales bacterium; assembly: GCA_018969905.1. GTDB lineage: Bacteria > Bdellovibrionota > UBA1018 > UBA1018 > CAIMNF01 > CAIMNF01. The sequence continues at coordinate 11,171 of JAGWXK010000007.1, read as the reverse complement.
GCTTCTGGAGATAAGCAATGAGTGCAATGATTTCATGCTCGACCTTTGCGTGAGTCACTCCATCCGCACTTAGATCCTTCAAAATCGCTTCCGCTTCCGACCTTGCATTCGTCTCTGCATTCACGACTTCCTCATCCGAATACGGAACTCCCAGGGTCTTCATGGCCGAGATCCTTTTTTGAAGACTTCCGAAATCGACCTTGTCCTTGTACAACCACGGATAAGTCGGCATCACGGATCCGGCAACCACTTCGCGCGGATCCTTCATGTGACGATAATGCCAGAGGTGGTTGTAGCGTTTTCCCTCACGCGCAAGATCAGGCCCGATCCGGCGGGATCCCCACTGAAACGGGTGATCGTACATGGAGTCCTCGATCCTGGACTCCTGCCCGTATCGAAGCACATCCCCCACGGTTTTTCGGATCATCTGGGAGTGACAGGTGTAGCACCCTTCCCGAACATAGATGTCCCGACCCGCAAGTTGCAGGGGCGTATACGGGCGATTCAGTTCCTTGTCATAGTTGGGCTGAACCATGGCATTGGTCGCAACCATCGGGGCAAGCGAGATGACGGAGCCTATGGAGATCGCAACGACCGCAAGCACCGTCAGGATCATCGGCATTCCCTCGAGCATCCGGTGGGAAAAGGACTTCGCCTCGGAAAGCTCTGAAAAGAATGACTTTTGCACAAACCTCGGGAACTCATCGCGGGTTTCCTGTTTTTCCGCTTTCGGGGCAAGTTGAATGGTCTTCAGGATGTTGTAGATCATCACCACGAAACCGCCCAGGTACACGGCTCCGCCCAGCGCACGAATTGCATAGAGCGGAACAATCCGGATCACCGTCTGCACGAAGTCGGGATACGCCAGCGCTCCTTCCGCATTCACCTCCCGCCACATCATTCCTTGTGTGATCCCTGCGGTATACATCGAGATCACATAGAGCAGGATTCCGATGGTGCCGGTCCAGAAGTGGAGATTTGCAAGACGTTTCGAATAAAGTTCCGTACGCCAAAGCACCGGAACCAGGAAGTAAATCATTCCGAAGCTCAAAAACCCGTTCCAGCCGAGGGCTCCCGAGTGGACGTGGGCAATGATCCAGTCGGTATAGTGACCAAGCTCATTCACACTCTTGATCGAGAGAAGCGGGCCCTCAAACGTCGACATTCCATAGAAGGTCAGTGCAAGCGCGAGAAACTTCACCACCGGATCGGTTCTGAGCTTGTCCCAGGCCCCTCGAATGGTAAGAAGTCCGTTGATCATTCCACCCCAGGATGGAATCCAGAGCATCACGCTGAATGCCATTCCCACGGTCTGAGCCCAGTCCGGAACCGCGCTGTTCAAAAGGTGATGGGGCCCGGCCCAGATGTAGATGAACACCAGTGTCCAAAAGTGAACCACCGAAAGCCGGTAGGAATAAACCGGACGATTCACCGCCTTTGGAATGAAGTAATACATGAGCCCAAGGAAGGGTGTGGTCAAAAAGAAGGCAACCGCATTGTGCCCATACCACCACTGAACGAGGGCATCACTCACGCCCGCATAGGCCGAGTAGCTTTTGAAAAGGCTTACGGGAATTGAAACCGAGTTTACGACATGAAGAATCGCAACTGTCACAAAGGTTGCAATGTAAAACCAGACCGCAACATAAATGTGTTTCACCCGGCGCTGAATCACTGTGCCGATCAGGTTGATCCCGAACGCAACCCACACCACCGCGATCATGAGATCAATCGGCCATTCGAGCTCTGCATATTCCTTCCCCTGGGTAAGTCCAAGTGGAAGCGTGAGTGCCGCTGCCACAATGATGGCCTGCCAGCCCCAAAAGTGAAACTTGCTCAATTTGTCCGAGAACATTCGGGTCTTTAAAACCCTTTGCGCGGAATAATAAATCCCGGCAAAGATGGCATTTCCTGCAAACGCAAAGATGGCAGCATTGGTGTGCAGGGGCCGCAGCCTTCCGAACGTGATGAAGGAGATTCCGAAATTCAACTGATGGAATGCCATCTCGAGCGCCACATAAAGACCGACTAGAAACGCCACCAACCCCCAAAGCAGGGTTACCAGGGTGAATCTTTTTACGATTTCATCATCATAATGAAAGGTCTCCATATGTTCCATTTGAGAGTCAGACTTGCTCATTTTTCTTCTCCTTCTTCAATTCTGTTTCATCCATCAAAATCCGATATGCCGGAGTGACTAGATCCTCGAACTGACCTGATCTGGCACTCGCAACAAACATCCACAAAAAACCAAAACCCATCAAAAGAGCGAACGGCACCAGCACATACACGATGCTCATTTTGAAGCCTCCCTCATGCGAATCCGGCTATTCACAAACACCGTCGTCGCGGACAAAGGCATCAGCACTGCCGCAAGGAGTGGACTCATGTGTCCGGATAACGCAAGAGTTGCACCAAGCGCGTTAAACGCGGTGCTGATTACAAAATTGGAGAGAAGCACCTTCCGTACCTTCTTTGAAGTTGCGAGGAACACAGGCACCGATTGAAGTCCGGGCTTTAGCGTATAAACCCCCGCTGATTCGATCGCAGCCTCCATGCCCCCTTGAACTGCTATCCCCACCCTAGCCTTTACGAGCGCAAGTGAATCATTCACTCCGTCTCCGACCATCATTCCATTTCGAACGAATTCGGCCTTCTGTTCGGGACTCAGGTCCGCGTGAATTTCAATGGGCAAATGGCCTAAGGCCGAGCGTGCCGAATCCAGGTGATCTCCGGTCAAAAGGTGAAGGCGAAACCCTGAAGCCTTTAGTTTTTGGAAAAGCGCCGGAATTTCGTCGCGCAAACGATCCAAGAATCGAAACACAAACAACTCATGTGCCTCCCCGTTCTTCTCCTGAAAGAACTGCACCCCAAGGCGCTCCGAATCCGGATGCTTTCGAAGTCCATGGAGCACACCCGAAAACTCTCCTTGGACTCCCTTGCCCGGAATTTCGACCCAATTTGAAACGGGTGCCGGATCCACCGATGGGCTCACTTCGCGAATCTCCCGATAGATGCAGCGACTTGCCGGATGATTTGAACGCTCGGTCAAAGCAAGAAGAATCGACTGGTGCTTTGGATCCAACGCCCGGATGGCGGTTTTCTCAAGCCTCAGATCTCCATAGGTCAAGGTTCCGGTTTTATCAAAATAAAGATCGCGGACAGAGAGCGCGGAGTCGAGCGCTTCAGGTTCTTTCAAGAGGATCCCCCTCGCGAGCAGCCCACCGGAAGCAAGACTGTACACAAGAGGCGTTGCCAGCGCCAAGGCGCAGGGACAAGTCACAATCAAAAGCGCAAGCACCCGCTTCATTCCCTCATGCCCGAAGCCCGATAGGTAAAAGTACCCGGATGCGAATGCTGCCACGAGCAACACCATCCAAAGAAGCTTGCCCGCCCAGATTTCAGTTGTGCGCTCAAACCTGGTCCGCTTTTTTGTTGCATCACTCAAGCGCTGCAAGAATTGTTGAAGCCGTGTATCGCGGCCCTTTTTCTCGACCCGAATCACAAGTCCGGAATCGGTCTCGACAATCAAACTTCCCGCATAAACCAAATCCCCGGTCTTCTGGTGAACCGCGCGGGACTCACCGGTAAAATGGGATTGGTCAATCCAGGCGCCGCCTGAAACCACTTTTCCATCCACCGGAATCCGATCGCCGGGGAAAAGCCTGAGTAGATCTCCGTTTTCTCCCTGAAAGGGTGGATGGAAGGCATTCAGAATCCCGGGGTTGAGCGCACTCGATTGGCGGATCCGGGAGAGCAGGTATCTGCTGGCAAGAAGCAAAAAGATGAGCGCAGTGAGACTGTCAAAATAGAGATCATGCGTTCCAATCCACACCGAATGGGCGGAGTAAAAAAAAGCCACAAGAATCGCAAGCAGAATCGGGCCATCAATCGGGAAAATCCGATTCCGGATTCCTGCAGCCACATTTTGAAAAAAACTCCGGCCCGAATAAAAAACCGAAGGAATTGCAAGCAAGAGGGACAACCACTCAAACACTCTCTGAAAGCCACCCTCCACTCCGGAATACAGGGGAATGCTCATGAGCATGACGTTTCCCGACAGGGCTCCGGCGACACCTAGATCGATCAGGCGCCTGCGGTTTTCCTGCTCCAGGAGTTTTCCGGCACCCTCCTCGCCTTCGATCAAATGAGGCTTGTATCCGAAGGACGCAATAGTTTCCGCAATCCGGGCTCGAACCGCCCCCGACCGGACTCGCACCGAAAGCAGCGAGCGTGAAAGATCAATCACCGAGGACTCGACATCGGAGGGCAGGGCAAGTGGCAGCCGCTCCAGCAACCAGACACATGCCGTGCAATGGATTCCCTCAATGTAGATTTTGAGCGGATCGGCCTGACTTTGATTCCAAAAAGAGTAGTCCCGGACCATCAGGCTCACAGGACCACTCTTTTCAAAACAAACCCCATCCTGCTTCATCCGGTAGTATTCCGCGAAGGGACCGGACTTCAGAATGCGGTACACCGCTGCACAGCCCGGGCAGCAAAAATCCAGCAACACGGGATCACTCACAGCCTGACCGCAATGAAGGCAGAGACGGGCTTCCACAGGTCTCCTCCTAGTGAGTAAGCCTGGTTTCAAGAAGTTCAGAGAGCGCCTGAAGCGCATCGGTGGTTGTGAAAATTCCAACCAGTCTGTGATGATCCACCACCAGAACCGAGCCGATCTTCTTGTCCGCCATCATTTTTGATACCTCATCGAGTTTGGAGTCCGGCTTCACGAGGAACGCCTCTTCGTTTGCGATCTCCCCCACCTTGCAGACTTCGGGATCGACCCCTTGCAAAGACATGGCAAGCTTCAGATCACGATCGGAAAGAATTCCAACCAATTGACCATCCGACATCACGGGAAGATGGCGGATTTTGTGCTGATTCATCAGGGACTGCGCAATCGAAAGCGGCTGCTCCCGTCCTACGGAATGGGGGGTTGTGGTCATGTACTTTTGAATTAACGGAATGGATTTACTCATGGCGATTTGCCTCCTGAGCCAAGACTAGCGGAGCCCTACCTTTCGGTGGTATGATGGGCCCAACAAAGAACATGACGAAGATCATGTTTTGCGGGAGCACAGGCGAATGCAAAAAGACCCGATCGGCACAAAACACAGTTGTGGGAATTGCGAAAGCAGGTCACAGAGTCTTTTTTGCTCGTTGAAAAAGCAAGATATTGATTTCATTGATCAAAACAAGTTCCAAACCCGCCAAAAAGCAGGCCAGTACCTCTTCTACGCAGGCAACCCCGGCACCGGCATCTATTGCGTGACCTCGGGAACCGTCAAACTCGAGGCACTCGATGAAAACGGGAAATCCCACATCGTCCAGATTTTCAAGGATGGCTCGCTCATCGGTTACCGCGCGCTTTTTTCGGATGAGCCCTATCAGAGTTCGGCCATCGTGGTCGAAGACGCGGAGATTTGCTTCATTCCAAAAACCACGATCATGGACCTGATCTCAAAAACCCCGGACCTTGCAATGAAGTTCTTGATGCAGCTTTCAAATGATTTTCGGCAGATGGAGCAGCGCTTGAAAAGGGTTTCCTCGCACAGTGCGGCCGAACGGATCGCGGAAGCGCTTTTGTTTTTACGCGAGAACTTTCATGACAAGAACTGGACCCGGAAAGAAATCGCGGAATGGGCAAGCACCACGCCTGAAACCGTGATTCGAACGCTGGCTGAACTTGAAAAAGAAGGCCTCATTGAGCAAAAGGGCCGCTCGATCAAAATCGTGAACCGCCAAAAGCTACTCGAGAAATCAAAGATTACGTTCTGAACTTCCCGCACCATGCAAGCTAATTTGACTGCCCCGGCAAGTTGCGACTTTGTCCGCCCCTGATCGCTTTGTTCAGGCCACAATCTGAACCCGTTAGTTTGAACCGGCAGGCGTTCTCTCTGAACTTTTTTGTTCAAGAATGGTTTTTGACTTTTCCTGAAAAAACTGAGCTTCGCGTTTTCTGATCTTGATCCAGTTATCCTTACTGCCCGCCGCGATCCAAAGCTCCGACTGTTTTTCTTCCTCGATCTGCCTCATCTTCTTAAGATTCACATCGAAATTCGCAGTATTCAATACCTCGTTCACATCGGCCAGTGCGCGAATCAGCGACGTCTCCACGGGTATGTAATTCACGACCTTTTGATCATCGAGCAAGAGCACCTCAAAAAAGAATTTCGATAAAACAGCGGTCCACTCTTTTTGCACCGGCTCGTCCTGCTTCAGAGCAAGATACCCTGGATTGTAGAGAATATTATCCACATACCCATCTTGAAATTCAACTCTGGGTTCAAGTTGCAGAGCCAGCATTCGCTCTCTTTGCTCGCGCAGCTCCTTCATAAACTGCACATTCTCGGCAGCATTTTCAGCTTTCAGGACATCGATCTTCTTTGCGAGAAAACCCGGGCCATAGATCAAGGCAAAAATCACTGCAACGCTGCCCGCGGCCCATGCAATCGTTTTCCGAATAAAACGCCGTTGGCTTACCTCATGGGATTCGACCTGGTATCCCTCACCCCGCGCATAATCCTCGATTGACCTGATCAATTCCGCCTCAAGACCGGTCATGACTGGCTTCAGGCTGGCGTCGGTTCCGGTAATTTTTGCAAGCGCGCTTGCAGACACTTGCTTTGCAAACCGCACACGATGATCCGTGATCACTTCTCGCATTTTCTGCTCTTCTGTTGCACGAATCAAGCGAATGTCCTGAAGATCCCGCTCCTTGGTTGCACGGACCTCCTCATTCCAGGCCTTGGTCGTCGCAGCCTGCTCACTTTGAAACTTTTCAGCCGCCGCCTTGCTTTCGGCCTGAAACCGATCCTGCGCCGTCTTGATCTCAAGCTCCAGCGCCTCCCGTTCCCGCGCCCTTTGTGCTTCAAAACTCGTCTTGAGCGCCGCCATCGCCTGCCCCGCCTGTTCGTCGCGGGCACGGATCTCTTCTTCGAGCTGCCTCTTTCTTTGTTCGCTTGCGCCAAACCACTCTTCGCGGGATTTCGCGATTTCATCCTCGCACTCTTTGATCTTTCTTGCCACGTTCACGGCCGACTCGGACTCAATCCTTCGTGCTTCCGCCTCACTGGCCTGAATGATGAGCAAAGCCTTCCCTTGGGATGCCTCGATCTCCTTGCGGATGCTGGATACCATTGCCTCCAGATCCTTGAGCTCTGCTTTCCGGAGCGGAATCTGGTCCTGGATTCCCTCCATCTCAATTCGGGCCAATCGGAGACTTTCTTCCATTGCCCGCAATTCGGCCCGGAGTTCGGGCTCGCGCTGTTCGGCGGTATCAAGCTCGATCTTGGCCGCTTCGAGCTCCCGCTCCAGCGTGAGCTTCCTTGATCGCAGTTCCTCGATTTCATTTTCAATCTGGGTACGCTTTAGCTTCGCCTCCGCCTGAAGTTGTTCCAGCTCAAGATCGAATCTGGACTTTGCCTGATCCCGGTCCTGCTCAAGGCTCGCGCGGTAGGCCTCGAGTTCCGCCTTCTTTTCCAGGAGCTGGCGCTCCTCCTCGCTGTTGAATTCCTGAATTCCCGCAAGGCTGGCCTCATGCTGGCTGAGGGCGAGCTCGGCCGCCTCTTTCTTCGCTCTCCAATCCTTCAAGGTCTGCTCGATGAATTCTGCTTCCATCATGCACTCTTCAATTTTTTTCTTCTGCTCGTCGATGGACTTGAAAAGCTCCACTTCGCGGAAAATCAGGTCCTCGACCCTCTTCACCATGACTTGCTGCTTTTCCTCGATTGAAAGCTTTCCCTTTTCGAGTTCGGCGATTTCAAATTGCAAAAGCTGAATACGCTCGCTCAGCTCTATGGCCTTGTTGGTCTGCGCCATGGTGTCATTGTACAGAATCCACACCTTCGTACCCATTTCCAGGTCCCCGACGGTCAGCTCCTGTCCGCGATACTCGATGGGAGTCTTCGGTGGTAGTCTTCGACCGCTCAGGAAGGTTCCGTTGGAAGAACCAAGATCGGTAATCCAGATCTTGCCATCTCCATACTCCACCCGCAGGTGCTCACGACTCATGGTCGGGCAGTTCGGCATCCGCACAGCAAGGAAATCGGCTCGACCGATCACACACTGATCGTCGCCAACATCCACCTCGGTATCGCGCCCATCAAAGCGCATGCGGATTCTAAGGCCTGGTTTCAAGCAGCTGAGTCCCCGTTCCCTTCGTCATCGCGTGAAGACTTTGGATTGATTGCGGCCATCGGCGGTGGTGCATTCTTACCCCGGGAGGTCCCTGTGTAATTCATGCCCCGGCGATCTTCCGTTTGTTTTTTCAACCGTTTCGATTCGTCCGCAGCGATTTCCTTTTTCAAGGCCAGCTCGGCAAGGGCTTCCACCGGATCGCGGTGTTCGTCAAAGCGGGTAAGTTCGGTGAGATCGTTGTCCCGGCTCTTGCGCCAAAGCTGATGGAGGTTCCGCTCATAACGGTTCACCACCTCCACAAAGAGCTTCTCCGGATTCACAAACGAATTGAAAATCGTGTACGCCACCGAGTACAGGATCCCCATGGTCGATGTACTCATGGAAAACGCGATCTTTACGAGAAAGGTGTCCATGATCAGTTTCGTACCTTCCGCGTCACTCGGGTTCATTCCCTGAAGTTCCGGAAGCGCCTTCATGATCCCGAGAAAGGTCCCGAAAATACCGCCTACAATGAAAAGCCCTGGCAGCAGATTCAGGAAGTCGTTCAAGGCCCCGATCGGGAAAATCCCGAAGAGCTTGGTAAAACAAGGGTTCAAGGAAAGGGCGTGTTTTGAAACCTCCACAAGCTCATCCTTTTCCTCCACTCCATCATCCTTTCGCAGTGTTGCGGCGTACTTGATCGAATCCCGAACGAGGTAGGCTGATCCCTGCTGAATCAAAAAGATCCGGTCGCTGGGAGCCATGATGTGGTCGAACTTCCGGCGATGCATCTCACTGCGGGTCTGGAACAACTCATAGAAGGTCTTTTCCAGAATCCTCTTCAGGGTCACCGTGAAGGAGAACACCCCGTGCGGATTCTCATGAATCAGATAGCGCTGAAGCCTGCGCTCGAATTCCATCACAAACCACTCTTCCCGTTTCACCGTCCAGTAAATCAGGAACCGGAGGGCAACCGCCGAGACAAACCCGAAGGTCAGGAATGGAAGGAGAAGCTCCTTTCCGAATGTTACCAACAGATCCAAGAAATACCCTGTTACTCCCGTGCTCATAGCGCTCTCCTCAATCCTTCAGTTTAAATTTGATGACGACCTTTTGGGCCTGGTTGCAATTGAACTTTGCGCAGAATTCCTTCTGCGTCATATTCTTTGGAAAATCCTTACCCGTGGTGCCTTCCGGCAGATAGCCGCGGCCAACGACCTTGATCTTGGGAAGAAGATCCTTCTGGTGCTCAAAGCTCATTTTTTTGGTATCGACGATGTGACTGAAGATCGCATTCGCCCGTTGGGAGCTGAGCTTCATGTTGTATTCAATCGCCTCACGATCTTTTGGATCAAGGCTATCAGGTGGAACATACCTCCCTTTGTAGGTGGAGGAAGCAAACCCGACGATTTCGACGTTCTCGATGTTGTTTGCGATTTTCTTATCCTTGAAAAGGCTGGAAGAATACCCCGGCATGAACTTCTTGAGGGTAGACTCCATGGACGGTTTCAGCTTGGCGCTGCCGGCATCAAAATATTCTTCTCCGAAGGCAAGGGTCACATCCCCGGTCTTTTCATCCACGGTTCCGGACAGGCCAGCCTTCCGGAGTTCCGAATTGATCCGCTTTGCCAGTTCCTTCCTGGCGTTGGCAAGCTCCTGGGCCCGCTTCAGGTCCTTTTGCAGGGAGTCCACTGATGCGAGGGCCCGCCCTTTTTCAGCCTCCACTTGAGCAACCTTTGATCCAAGTTCGCTTACTTTCGAGCCAAGAGCGCTGACCTTGCCCTTCAAGGCGGCTTCTCGCGCATTCGCCTCTGCCTCAAATTCAGCCATGCGCCTTTCTCGCTCCGCCGCACTCAGCTTTTCCTGCGCGAGCTGGGCCTCGAAGTCCGATTTGATTTTGGCTTCCTGTTCCGCGAACTTCTGAAGCGCCTTCTGATTCTTTCTCTCCAGCGCCTCGATCGTTTCCTGGGACTTTTCTTTCAGCTCGGCAATGCGCTTTTCCATCTGGGACTTTGAAATCTCCTCGTTTTCGCGCGCCTCCCGAAGTGCACGGATCTTGTCCTTCAGGTCTTTTTCAGCCCTCGCAATTTTCTCCCGATTCGAATTGATCTCTTCTTCCTGCTCCTCGATCATCTGGCGCTGCTCTTCGTTGATGGTGTCCTTCTTTGCAATGATCACGTCTTTTTTGTGGAGCTGGGTCTTCGAGAGAACGTTCGTGTTGATGATGTTCCGGATCAGACGCTGATATTCGTTGAGCGCGTATTCCTTCTCTTCATTTTCCTTCGCCTGCTGCCGAAGACGGTTCTTCTCATCTTTCGCCTCATCTTGCAGAAGGGAGAGTTTTCCCATGAGCTTCTCGTAAACCTGGGCCTCCTCTTCGGTGGCCTCGTTCTTCATGTGCTGTTCACGAAGGGTGTTGTACACCTGAAGCTGCTGCTCGAGATCCGCGTTCTTTTGGGTGAGTTGCTTGATTTTCTCGTGGACGGCAACCCCGGAGGTCTGACTTCGAAGACCTACTGAAACATAGAGAAGCAAGAAAACAGTGGAAAGCATCATGAAAAGGTCGGAGTACGCGGTCCAGCTATTGCCGTGCGCATCCTCTTGTTTTGCCTTCACCTTGTCATAATCAAAGCTCATGAACAGTTTCTCCCGTCAGACTTATCGGCAGAAACTGGAAAAGTTTTAATCGCATTTTAACTCCGCCCGACCCCTGGCACTTGAACGGGGGGGTCGAGAAGAAAAGAAAATAAATACAAGCACTTAAACGACATTGGCCCGATGCGGTGATCAGTAAAAAATTTATACTTGACTAAAATGGTTTGTAAATGTAAAATGCGTCCTCATGAAAACCCGAGGCCCCATTTTCGTGATATTGACCTTGGCCCTTCTTTCCGCCTGCCAGTCAAAACAACAACTCACCGCCCAGCCCGGCCACTCGGATCCGGGAAAAAAAAGCAATCTACAAGTCCCCAGCTCCAGCCCTACGCCTACGCCTACGCCTCCGCCTGCCTCTGAGCCAAAGGCGACCGATCTCCAGCTCCAGAGCT
>JAGWXK010000175.1 GCA_018969905.1 Bdellovibrionales bacterium | reverse complement strand
TTCACATCTTGCGCGTTGGTGCGAAAGGAGGGGGAATCGAGTTCTTGCGCGGAGCACGTCATGGAAAAAACCCATAGGGCAATGAAGCTCGGGAAAAATAATACGTAATAGATACAATTTGATGTCAGTCGGAGAGGACTTACGAAGCTGTCTATGCGAAAAATCGTCATCCCGAACGGTTCTATATACAGTATTGGGTATTTTCCAAATACAATATATAGATAAAATACAGTTATAATTGTGCAATTCGCTATCCATTAGAGCTATTTTAACGTTTTTATGCTGAAACTATTTATTCAGCTGGCTTAGAGATTTCACTTTTTTCGTATATTCGGGGCAAATTCTTTTAAAGACGACCGCAAACACCTCAGTGGGTTTACCTGAAATCATTTGAACCTTGGCGAGGAAGTCCTACGAAAAAGATCATGTTGCAGGAAAGCAGTGCCCCTGACACAGAATCCGGTAATCCCTTTTCGTCGAGATCGCGTCTCGGATATCGGTGTAGGGGGACTCTTTGTGTTGCCAGAGGCGGAAGATGGCTTTACCTGGCAATCAGGATAGAGCTCGAAAGAGGAGGAAGCACGAGCGTGAGCTTTCCGTTTTTTATTTTTGCTCCTGTGATTGTGCTGAGTTCGTCGTCCAGGGGGCCGTCTGAAAATTCAGGCTCCAGATGGAGCCCCAGTTCTCTGGGCTGGTCCGACCTGTTATATAGAATGAGCATGCGATCGGTGAGGTACGCCCGCACCACCGCATAGGTGTCCCGATCAGCCTGAAGGCAGCGACGGCTCCCATATCGAAGAGCCGGATGCGCAGCACGAATGGCATTGAGCCGGGAGACGTGTTCGCGAACCTTTGTCTCCTCCGGGGATATTTTTTTCAGATCGGGAAACATTCGACGGTTATCCGGATCCTGAGCTCCGGTCATGCCCAGTTCATCCCCATAATAGATCATGGGTACGCCAGGGCAGGTGAGGAGAAAGGTGAAAGCCAACCGGAGCTTGGCATAGCTGGATGGGTGATCGACCCGCGGAGGCTTGCTCCATCCGACCACAAACTCATCCGGTTCCTTGAGATCCGGCAAATCTCCATCGGCATAAGCGAGAAAGCGGGACTTGTCGTGATTTCCAAGCAAGGGCGACATGGTGGTTTCCGGACCAAACATGCGATCGGAGGCGAGAGCCGAAGCTTCCAAGGTTGAGAAATCCTCCGTCCCCATGCCAAAAGTGGCGAGAATCGAATCATAAAGGGGAAACTCGAATTGGCCGTCGAGCCGATTGGGACCGATGAAGGTGTTGATCCCCTTGCGATCCATGAAGGTTTCGCCCACCAGATAAAAAGTGTCTGAGGAGGCTTGCGGGAGGCGAGAACGCAAGCCTTGGCGGAAGGATGTCCAGAATTTAGGAGGGATATGTTTAACCGCATCGAGGCGGAATCCATCGAGTTCAAAGCGTGTGACCCACTGGGCGGCGTTTTCGATGAGGTAATTGCAGGCTTCGGGGTTGTCGTAATTGAAACGGGGGAGAAAAGGTTCAAACCAAGTGGTGAACTGGGTCTCATTGTCCCATTTGCGCAGATTTTTGCTCCCATCCGGAAGCATGAGAGAACCGAACCAGTCGGGATGTTGTTTGAAGGTCGGGTGTTCCTCGTGGACGTGGGCGAGGACGAGATCA
>JAGWXK010000095.1 GCA_018969905.1 Bdellovibrionales bacterium | reverse complement strand
TGGAGTGGGAATGGCGGGAGTGCTGATCGGAGATTCCTTGGTTTATTTTCTGGGAAGGATTTTCGGAAAGCGACTGATGAAGAGATGGCCTTTCCGGGTATTCATTGACGATGGGAAGATCGAGGGAATTCGGGTAAGGCTTCATGAGCATGGTGCGAAGTTGCTGTTTTCGGCGCGGTTCATGCCGGGGGTCAGATCGACAGTTTTTTTTGCCGCCGGACTTTTGCATTATCCATACAGAAAAATGATCTTTTTTGACGGGCTGGCCGCGATATTGAGTGTGCCTGCAATTGTCTATTCAGTTTATCATTTTGGTGATTTTCTTGAGTCCGTCATCAAATGGATCAAAAAAGTGGAGGGCGGAATTGTCGCGTTGATCGTGGTTTCGGCTTTGGTGTTTGGATACAGGTTCTGGTCTAGGCGCCGCAAAAAGAACAGGATTTCATTGAATCAGGAGGAGCTGAAATGAGGGCCGCCCGGATTTTCGGGTACGCTTGGATCTTTTGGTGTTCCTTTGCAGGAAGTGCCGGTCTTCCGATTCCTCTGGAATCATTCGCCGAAGCTGATGAGATTGAAACTGATGTTCCCTCCCTTTGCGGGTCACTTGAGAAGGCGTTCAAGAAAAGGAAATGGGGAGAATCTCCGTGCGGTTCCATTAAATGGAAGTATGACATCACTTCTGTTCAGGGGCGGCCCCTGGTTTATGCGGATTTTGGTCCACAGGATGCTTCCAATCGCACTCTGGTTTTTTCCATGGTCCACGGAGATGAGATCACGCCCCTTTATGTGGGGTTTGAACTTGCGAAGTGGGCATCCGAAAACATGAAGAATTATCCTGACACAAGATTGGTGCTCGCTCCACTTGTGAATCCGGATGGATTTTTCGGATATCCGAAAAGCCGCACCAACGCCCACGGCGTGGATTGCAACCGAAATTTCGGCACCCAGGATTGGAAATCACAGGCGCTGGCCTCCTGGAAAACGAAATTCAGATCCGAAAAGCGGAGATTCCCGGGATACAAACCAGACTCAGAACCAGAGACGATTTTTCAGAAGGATATGATTGAAAAGGTAAGACCTTCGAAGATTTTATCCATCCATTCTCCCCTGAATGTGCTGGATTATGACGGTCCGGATCATTTGAAGTTGGATCGTTTTGATGCCTTTTATGTCAAAAAATGCGAGGAACTTCGTTTGAAGATCAAGGCGAAATCCACCGGATTTTTTCCAGGCTCCCTTGGAAATTACTCTGGAATCGAGCTGGGAATTCCAACGATTACTTTGGAGTTGCCAACTGCAAACGCAGCCTTCGCCAAGGAGTACTGGAAACAGTTCAGACGGGGCATCGAGGCCGTCATCAAGCATAAGATGCCGGAAAAGGACAAAGAATGAGAGTTTGTTTCGAAACCTTGATTGAGCAAAAGCGACTTGGAATTCCTTCAGGACTTCAGCGGGAGATACGAAATACCGCACTTCGCTTGCCCGAGGTGGACCGCGTCGGCCTGCGGTGGAGTAAAAAGAATTATCCAAACGGTTATACCTCCTATGGATCACTTTCCGAGCTTCATCGAAACTTCACCGTTTTTGATCGTTTGAGATCGGCTCTCGACCCGGAGGCGCGATCCTTCTCGCGAAAATTGGGGCTCAAGGTTTCGGGGCATGAGCTTGTGCTGACTTCTCTTTGGGTAAATCTGATGCCGGAAGGGTGCTATCATGCCTTTCATCATCATCCTCGCTCGGTCATCAGCGGTACTTACTATGTCGACGTCCCTCGTGGTTCAAGTCCGCTCCGGGTTGAGGATCCAAGGGCACCGCTCTTCATGGCCTCTCCTGCGAGAAAGATTCAAGAAGACCTGGTTCCGCGGGTCGGAGAAATCATTTTGTTCGAGAGTTGGCTGAGGCACGAGGTTCCTCCGAATCGGGTAAAGGGAACTCGGGTGAGCGTCAGTTTCAATTATGAACTTGAAAAAAACTGATTTTGCTAGATTTCGCCGCAGCGATCAAAGGATATGGTCTGCGATTCAAGGCCGAAGGTGAAATCCGCAGTCCCACAGCCGGAAAGCCGGATGGAGCTCCGGCTTCCATCCGAACAGGTCGCCTGCCAGTTTCCGGATACAGGGCAGTTGCAGTTTGAGGACCAAGTAACGTTACTTGGAATGAAGTCGCATGAAAAATCACTCTGATTGTTTTTCACCCTGAGCACTCCCCCGGAGAGGACTCTTGAGGGGCTTCGCTCCGCCCCGGTGAGGGTAAGATCTTGAACTGTGCTCGAGGTAAGGTCGATCAGGGGCTTTCCATCAGGAAGGGTGAATACCCGGCGAATGCCGTCGCTTGAAAACTTGAACTGGGCAGAAGGTCCGTTTCCTGAGGCATACGTGAGGCGTTGACCGACGCCTGTGGGATCTTCTCTCGAAACGCTCAGGGTGGCTCCCCGCAAGCCCGTGACGGTAAAGTCAGGCACACGTGTGATGTACCCTCCTGGAGCCGGTAGGCCAAGTGAACATCCGGACCCGGTTCCTCCCCATTTGAGTGATACGGTCCCGGTGATGCTTGCAAGTCCCAAGGTGCACCCGGAGAATGTTCGTTTTAGAATGCGGCTCGAAACATCACACATGGCGAAGCCCGAGGATATGCATGAGTCCGCATAGGCTTTTGGAGTCAGGGCAAAAAATTCGAACGCCGGCTGGAGTCTGTCTTGCAGGCGGAGGAACGACTTTTGATGCTGGCTCAAAGTGCCGGTGGAGCCCCCGATTTCATCCATTGATGCCATCACGTCCCCTACCTGCTGGGCAACCTCATCAATAACCTCGTTTGAGACATCGGGATTCTTTGCGCAGGACAGAAGGGTTGCACTGAGGAAGATCAGCCCAAATACTCCGTAAGTGTTCATGGTCATGATGCGGTGGTGTCCCTCTAACATAAGGATAAATTAACCGATGTTGGTGGTCAACTTTATCCAATGTCCGGGGTCGCAAAATTGAAAGATCAACGATAAGGGTGGATCAACGCACTTAATGGAACGGGGATCACTTTGATAGTGGTCTTGGTGCCCGATCCTCTTTTTCAAAAAGCGTGTATCTGATTCCTGTAATGACCCGGAAGTCTTGTCCTTGGGGTCCCCCAAAATGACCAACTGCCGCCCCTGCCGTGAGAGCCAATCCCTCCGGGGATCCGTATCTGAAACCAAGGTAGGCGTCATTCGGAGAAATATTCGGATTAAAAGGCAACATGCTTATGCTTTGGAGCTCAAAATTCAAGCCCCAATCCCGGCTAAAGGGAAGAAATCCCCCCACTCCGGCAATCAAACGCTTTCGATAGTCGACAGCATTCGGAAACTCGGGCGGGTTTATGTAGAAGGAGTTCATTGCGGATGCATAGCCAAGGTTCACAATGAGGGTCCAGTCCTGGAATTGGCGTTCGAGAGCGGCCCTGAGCGCGATGTAGGTGGATGCATCAGACACGAAATTGAATGTGTCCCCTGTGGCAAAATGGATCTCCGGAATGAGTGCGATCGAGGTCGGGCTTGCGTCGTCCGTGAGACGGATCTTCCCCATGACCTTGAGATCTCCGAGACTTGTAGTGCTTCCCGTCTGGTACTCCATTTGAGGCGCACCATTCACCACCAGTTGGGTGTTGGGAAACGTGATAAAATGAACTGGCATTCCGATAAATACCGCAAAATTATTGGAGAGTTTGATTCCAAGGAAAGTGTCGATGGTTTGAATGTTGTCGATGATGTTCCCAAGCTTGGTGGTGCCCGTGCTATCCAGTGCGACGAATGGTTCGGAAACGTAATTGTAACTCATTCCGAAATACAGTCGGGTCGTCTTTGGCCACTCGGATCGAAATCCGTCCTCGAGAATCACGAAACGGTCGGAGGTGGATGGATTGTAGGTCTGAACGTTGATGCTATTGACAACAGCAATAGCATTCAGGGAGAAAAACAAAACACCCAGACATCCTGAAACTTTCCATATTTTCATCAAAATCATCTTATGCGAAGCGATGCCCGATTGTGAACTAAAAAGGTCGTTTCGGAATGCCGTGAACGGAAAGGGCCCTGTCAAAATGGCGGAAGCTCTGAGCGCCATCATCCAATATCCGTCTTCCCGGGCAGAGAATGGCCTCGTCGGGAAAATCAAGATCTCTCTCGGGAATCTTCATCAGGGATTCGAGATTGCCAATTTTTTCAACCACCTCTTTCAGGCAAAGCTCAAACCAGCCTCGGTCACGCTCGGAGTCCAGGTCCACTTCGGCGATACCGCCGGGCTTGTACCGGTAAAAGGATGGAACATCCTTTGACCAAAGCAGGGGAGGAGAGAACTTGGGCTGATGATCCGGATTCTGGTGGGAGCGTTTCCGGTGCGACACGCTGGTATTGAGATCGACAATTTCTCCAAAAGTGGTAACGGTCCAGAAGTGCGAGTTTTCCCCCCAGCAACCCACCCACATGACGGATTGATTTTCCATGACCTCAATCCAGGCAGCCTCTCCATAAAATGCATTCGCCCCGATTCCGCAGTGGCGAAGGGCTTCAGTTGTGACCGTGGCGACGAGTAGCGGAAATTCGGAGCGATCCCCCGTGATCCGGTCGGTGACCCGGGTGACCAGTCTTGAGACTGTTGCGATGACCGAAATCGGTGTTGAATTCAAGGATTGTTCATTCATCCTGGGGATCCCCGCTTTCCTGCCTCAAAAGCGAAACCGATCCAGCCTGCCATAAAAAGAACTCCACCGATCGGGGTGATCGCGCCGAATGCTCTAGCCCCTGTGAAAACGATTGTGTAGAGACTTCCAGAGAAGATCAGAATTCCCATCAGGAAGCACCATCCCGACCAATTCTTTTTCGCCCGAAAAAGCCCAAACAGAACCAGGGCGATGGAGTGAATCATGAAGTAGTGGGTGGAGGTCTTGAAAATCTCCAAAAGATGGGGTTCAACCCTATCCTGCAGTGCATGAGCTCCGAAGGCGCCGAGCGCAACGCCAAAAAATGCGAGAAGTGTTCCGATTCCGATCCAATTCATATGAGCTCCAGCCCCCGATCAATCATTTCTTTTCTATCCGGAACTGTGACACTGAGGTTTTCAAGTGCTTGGTACAGCTTTGCGGTAATCACATTGTCCGGTTCGCGTTCGGAGTAGATTTCGAGAAGTTCCAGGCGCAAGAGCCAGTCCTCGGGAAAGTATTTGTCCAGTTGATTGAACACAGTGTCAAGGTACCTGAGATTCGGCTCACCGGAATCACGAAAATCGCGCACTTGTCGATACAGAAAGTTCAATGACGTGTTTTCGGGAGTGAGGTTGCTTGTGTGGGCTTGGACTTTTTTCCCCGGTTTTTTTTGGTTCAAAAGGAATCTCTTTCGATCGGCAGCCCCGCCAAATACCGAAATCACACGGGTCCCAAGTGCAAGTGGGTAGAGTTTTGAGGGTTCCGAGTAGACCACTCGTCCTTGCCCGTCGGTGATTTTCACCTGCTCAAGAAGATGGATCTTCCCTCCTTTTCCGAGCTCTACGGTTTTTTGGAATCTTCCCTGTAGCCTCAGTCCCGAGCGGGTGTGGAGGCCGCTTCCGTGAACCTTGCGCAGAATCTCCTCGGTGGGCGATTCGGATACGCCAGAGCCGAAGAGGGGAATCAGAATGTCATCAGGAAGAAGATGCGGATGAATCTCGGTGGAGGCCACATCATGGAATGAAAACTGCTTTGCTCCCGAGAGTACGAATCCCGCCTCCTCTCCGTTTGAAGTAAAGAGTGCGTCCTTCAGGACTCCGGTAAGCTGTACTCCGGAATCGAGTACTGCGGTTACGGTGTTCTGAGCTTCTACTCCCAGTCTGAGACCGTAGGCTCCGCCGCGTCGGTAAGCCATTGTGTTCGCGAACTCATCAAGTGCGAGCGTGAGTTCATGAAAACTCCGGGCAACAAAGAGCTGTGGCTGGGGACGGGTGATGTCATAGGAAGTGTTGATGCAGGCCTTCAGTGAGAACGGGATTTTCCTCACCTCAGGGCTCAAACAGTGAAAACTCTCGCTGATCGAAGAAAGGAGACCGGCGCCATAAATCAATGGTTCATCTGAGCCATTGATCAAGCCGTATTCAGTGGTCCACCAGGCCATGCGGGTAAGGAGGGCTGCCTCGGAGGGCTTTACCTCCCGGTTTGCAACTGTCTCGAACCTCTTCTGAACATCCATGATTTTTTCAGGAGTGGAGTGAGGATCCTCCTTGATTGCAGAGAGGTTGAAAACGGCCTCATACAGTTCAAGATCGGCCTTGGTGATGATCGCATTTCGGGCAACCTCGCCATAGGCCTCAAGGTACTTGCGATACTCAGGGTCAGCGACGATGGGAACATGTCCTGCGGCTTCATGAATGATGTCGGGAGATGGGGTGTACCCGATGTTCTCCAGCTTTCGAATGTCGCATGCGATGGCTAGAATCCTGAGCGATTGAAACTCAAGGAAGATCGCAGGAGGAATGAATCCGTTGATTGCAACCGCTCTCCAGCCGAGCTTTCGGAGAGCCGCATCCATCTCGGAGATCAAAGGGATCCGATCCGTGGATATTCCGGTTGTGCCCAGACCCTGAATGTAAAGCGGATGCCCGTGGGCCGCAAAGAAAGACTTTGAAACGCGCATCACATATCGCCAAACGGCTTGATCGATCGGTGTATAAAGGGATGGATCCTGCTCTGTGATGTAATCTTGGAGATGTTCTGGAATGGACTCGAGCGGAGCGTTCATGTCAGTCGGTTGCGATGATCCGGGTCGTCCTTGTCGTTTGATTTGCCTTCGAGCCCTTTTTTGAAGGCTCCAAGGCCTTTTCCAAGAGCGGAGCCGAGCTCGGGGAGCCTGCGGCTCCCGAAAAGGAGAACTACGATTGCAAGAATGAGGAGATGACCGCCGCTTAAACCAAACATGAATCGAGAAGTAACATAAAAGGCTGGATTCCGCGAAGTTTTTTAGCTAAGTTGTCGTTTCGCTTCAAGGAGTTAAAGCATGGAAAAGCAAAAGCCGCTCACGGTTGCGTCGCGTTTGATTGGTAAGAAGTCCCTGACAGGGGATGTGGTTGAGTTTCTTTTTCAAGCCGAACCCGCTTTTTCATTTCAACCGGGGCAGTTTATCAGCATCGTGATCCCGGGAGCCGGGCCCGGGGGGCGGGATCTGAGACGGGCATATTCGATCGCTTCTTCACCCGAACTTGATCTTGATGGAAAACCGGTTTTTGAATTGTGTGTGAAGCTGGTCGAGGGCGGCCCTGGTACAACTTATTTGAATTCATTAAATATCGGTCAGTCGATGACCGGAATGGCGCCATTTGGGGATTTTGTTTTCAAGCCGAATCCCGACCGACATGCGCTCTTTATCTCGACGGGAACCGGCCTTGCGCCTTTTCGGTCCATGGCGCTTTCGAGGGTGTTTTCCGAAAACAGACCCCGTTCAACACGGATTCTTTTTGGGGCGCGAAATGAAGGTGACCTCCTGTATACGGAGGAGCTGCTCGCGGTGCTTGGACCGGGAAGTCTGGTTCAGGCGCTATCGCGTTCACAAGCCGATTGGTGCGGGTTCAAGGGTCGGGTCACGGATTGGCTGCGCGAGAATGCGGCGGCCATTGACTGGGCGAATACCGAATTCTACCTTTGCGGGAATGGTGCCATGATTGATGAGGCAAAAACTATTTTGACATCCAAAGGTGTTGAAAAAACCTCGATCCATCAGGAAGTGTATTACAAGCCAAAACCGGGCGAGTCACACGCGAATTGACAAGGCCCGCACTTTATCGATAGAGTGGGCCTTCACCCTACTCAATGCGGAGAGATGGCAGAGTGGTCGATTGCACCGGTTTTGAAAACCGGCAGGCTCGCAAGGGTCTCGGGGGTTCAAATCCCTCTCTCTCCGCCATTCAACACCCACTCCACAGTGTGGAGAACCGGTTTACTGCGCCTGATACACCACCGGAGCTGTTGCAGCCGAGTTGATCTGGATGACGTTTGCCTGCCCGGGGAGTTTTCTCGTGCCCGTGGCGTTCGATGTGGCTGATCCGAAGCATTTCAATTGATTCAGATTGTTCGTATAGCAAGCATGATTGTCTCCAGCAGCCAAATCCACGGGCCATTCGTTTGCGGTTGCGGTGACGCTTGCGGCGGGTGGCATTTCATTAGGTCCAAAGGGGACATCGCTCAAGAAGGTGGCGTCCCGTCCGAGTTGCCCAAGGTTTCCCTTTCCAAAACATTTGATCGACTTGTCATTCAAAAGTGCACAAGTGAAGGTGAGTCCGGATATCACTTTTGAAACCTGTACGCCCGATCCGAGATTTATCGGGGTGAGGCTTGGCATGTCTCCGGTCTTTCCTCCGACATCGATGGCCGGAAGGTTCTGGCCGTTGCAATCAAAGAGTCCTGCGCCATCTGAATTTCTCATGTAGCATTTGCCCAACAGGCCTGCGAATGAGTTCGTGGAAGATATCGTGTTCTCCACTGCGGTTTTTCCAAAGCACTTCAATGCACCGCTCTGGCTTCTGGCACAGGTTCGAGCGCCGAAGGAAGCCGCGATTTCGGCCACTTGGAATCCCGACCCAAGTGAGAGCTCCGGAAGCGAAGCCATAGGACCAATTTTGGGATTACTGGCCACAAGCGCTCTGCCGTAGTTATCCATGTTGGGTTGCCCGATCTGGCCATAAAAATTGTCTCCCCAGCACCTTGCGACACCATTGTTGAAAACCACACAGGTGTGGCTGGATCCTGCAGAAATCGAGACCGCGGCCCCCCCCGGAACTGGAACCACTGGAAGCGCATTCCCCATCTCGTTGGAAGCATCGCCAAGATTTCCCGATGTAGCGGTCCCCAGTTGTCCCGCAGTATTCGAACCCCAACATTTGATGGATCCGCCCTCCAAAATTGCACAAGAATGCTCAAATCCTGCAGAGAGGTCGATTGCTTTAAGTTGAGTGTTTCCCTGGCTTCCCAGGTCAACGGGCACAATCGAATTTCCGGAGAGTTGTGGAGCATTCAACTGTGAGGTGTTCCCCCGGCCGAGCTGACCGTACTGATTGTCTCCCCAACAGGCGACTTCGCCGGCTCTCGAGGGAACTGCGGCAGGGTAGTCGATGAGGGCGCAGACATGGTTCCTGCCCGGAGCGATCTTTCTCACTTTTGCTCCAGAGCCGAAATTGATCTTCGGCATGTTTTGCACGACAAGATCACTGAAACTGTAGCTCTGGTTCTGACCAAGCTCGCCCTTAACATTGGAACCAAAACAAATCGCCTCTTCGAGTTCCGTGATCAGACAGGTCTTAAGTCCTCCTGCAAAAACACGGAGCGGTCTGACTACACTCCCCGTGACTGGAAGGTTTTTCGTAAAGCCATTCTGGGGAATTCCACCATCCATGTATCCGATGGCAAGCGATTGAGAGAAAGAGCCAAGAACACCGGGCGAGAAGTTCACCTTCACCTTGCAGTTTTGCCCCGGACTGAGAACCAAAGCAGGGTTGCAGGTGGTCCCGGAAGAATCGATCGAGTATGGTTCGGAAAGGCCTGAGAAAGAGATGTTTTTCGCGTTGATCACATTGGTCGATGGATTCGTGATCGTTAGTTCAAGGCTCGCGGGTTCTATGGGCACTCCCGGACTGAGAATCTTGCTTCCGAAAGCCAATGGCGAAGGGCTAAAGACAAGATTGGGATCTTGAATCGTTGAGGATCCCTGCAGGGCCAGGTTGAGGGATAGGTTCAATGCGGGTGCGGGTCCCGAGGAGTTCCCGTTTCCGTCCTGGTAGTTGAGCGTAATGGAGGACGATCCGGGTGCGGGAATCACGACAGACGGGGCAAAGCGAACTGCGACCACGCATGAGGATGAGGAGCCCGCACTCGGGGGCAGTTCGGATGAACCACAAGTGGTTTGAGCGGTGTCAATCGAGTAAGCTGCGTTCGACGGAGCGGAAAAGGTGAAATTCTTGGCGACTCCTCCTGTCAAGGCATTCGCCGTATTGGTAATTGTTACTGTTTTCACCTGCGTCTGGGGAGGTTCAGAGTTGATGATTCTTTGGTCGAATACCAAAGATGAGCTCGAAAGTGTGAGGGTGGGGAACTTCTGGCTTGCGGTACCGGTGAGGTTCAGGCTCAGGGTGCCCGCACCTGCAATCGGATTGAGAGTGCTCAGCTGTACGACCCTAGACAACGTGCCCCAAGCGCCCGGTTTGTAGCTGAAACTGATGGTGCAAGTTGTTGCAGTCGGAGCAGATGCATTCTGAGCATTTGAACAATTATTCGCAGACACATCAAATGGACCTTTGCCTTCGGCGGGCCAGGTAACGGTGACGGGAGCAAATGCAGAATGTCCTCTTGCCGTAAGGGTGACGCTTCGAACCTCGGGACTGGATGGGTTCAAGGCGTATGCGGTGGTAAAGGTAATGCTGGAGGGGTTCTGTGTGACGGTGTTCAGGTCAGACCCTGTGCCAGAAAGTGGAAGTTCCACGGTTTTGATCGCCTGCGCCTGATCCATTACCCCATTGTCATAGACAATGCGCAATTTGTAGCCGGTGTATGACTGTGCTGCCAACGGCTTGAAGCGAATGGGAAT
>JAGWXK010000174.1 GCA_018969905.1 Bdellovibrionales bacterium | reverse complement strand
TACATCCAAAACTTCCTCCACCTCCCCATCGATCAAATCCACGTTCTTAAGAAGATAACCAATGGCCCGGTTCCGATGCCCCGTCTCTTTTTCCGATCGGTACACTGCTTGATCAATCCTTAGCTCCCGACCCGCCGCTCCACTGAGTAGTGCAAGAATCTTCTCCATCCTCTCCCGCGTATTTCTTCCCGTGACCATTCCTGTGTCCGTGATTGCACCGGCATTAATCATCGGATTAAAGGGTTTGCGGCTGGATCGGAGTTCCAGCGAGTTAAACGCCTCCCCACTAGGCTCCACCCCAATCCGTTTTAACACGGCGTCTCTCCCATGGGTCTCAACTGCCAAACCAAAGAGAAAGGCCTTGGAAATGGATTGAATGGTAAATTCCACCGTGGTTTCACCCACCTCATGTACCTCCCCATCCACCTCAGCTACCGCCACTCCAAAATGATCAGGGTGTGCCTTGGCGAGTTCAGGGATGTAGGTGGCAACCTCCCCCTCATGACAATGCCCATGTTTGCGATGTAACCGCGCAAGAGCCTGCCGCAGATGCTTTTGGCCTGATGGTACACTGCAATTACTCATCGACAGCGTCTTGCTTACTCAGGAACAGCAGTCTGAGTCGAGGAGTTTATCGCAAAATGACCGCCTTAGAGCTACTCAGACATTATTCACGGGATTCAGCAACCTGACTTGACACCGTGCGCAAAACTTTAATTATGTTCAATATGCAAAAAATCATCCTTTGGTCTCTTTCGGGAGCAGTAAGTCTGCTCCTCATTCTCAATCTTTTACTGGGCCTGGGCACCCGGAAAACCGTTAGTCAGATCCAAATGGTCCAAGCTCAGGTCGCCAACGGCAGTCAACTGGAAATGGTTCTGCGGAATCTCAGCATCCGGATTGCCATGGCGGGAGAAAAAGACCCTGCCTTCAAGGACATCCTCAAGAAACACGAGCTCAACGTGAAGTTGGACGCCGGAACCGAAGCCAAATAAAGGAAAACCCATCATGCACGACGAAAACACAGCTTACTCCAATTCTTGCCCTTCCTGCGCTTGGCCCCTCATCACTTTCTTGGGCGCCTTTTTGATTGTAAATCTGGTCCAACTAGTTTCCATTGTTCAGGAGCGTTCCAGCGTCAATCAGGTCGCAGGCAACGCCCAACAGGCCATCGCCCGTTATAAGCTTGTTTCCGACAAGCTGGAAAATGTTGCCAAGGACTTGATCAAGCTCAGCGCCAGCAATAACGAGGCCAAGGAGATCGTTACCCAGTTCAATATTCAGATGAACCAGCCGAATGCCGCGGCGGCTCAACCTGCAAAGAAATAAGCTTGCGGCCGACCCGATTAGGCCGAGCGGATATCGAGACTAAAGTCGATCGCTCGGGCGCTATGGGTTAATGCACCCACGCTGATCCATTCCACCCCGGCTCGAGCCAGTGCTTTCGCTCTTTCCGGCGTCACGCCTCCTGAGGCCTCAAGCTCCATTTTCGGATTTTGACTGTTCCTCAGGGCCACAACTTTTGCCACATCCTCTGGACTCAGATTGTCCAGCAGGAGACGATCCACAGGTTCTTTCAAAAGCGACTCCGCTAACGCAACAGAATCCGCCTCCACCACCAAGGGATAATCGGGAAACTCTTGGCGCGCCTTGTGGATCACTCCCGAGATCTGTCCCTT
>JAGWXK010000094.1 GCA_018969905.1 Bdellovibrionales bacterium | reverse complement strand
TTTTGCCAAATCAATACCGATTACTGTAATTTCCATACTTGGACTCCCCTGTTTTTTGTTGAATGATTACAACTTATAACCATTCTGGCTCATTTGAAGCCGTTTAGAAACAGGGCGAGTCCATTCCATTAGTTTGTGACAAATTCCGCGGCACTCCCCGTAATCCTTTTTGCCTCATCCCGAATGCGTGCAAGTGCTGCGCGATTCTTGGGCTTTTTCGCAAGCACAAGGATCGTCGGATCGCAGGACTTCACCCACAAGGATGCAAGGGCACGCGTGTCCTCCGCGCGGATTTTCCGGACCGACTCGCAATAACCCTTGAAAGTGATCCCGCGCTTAAAGAAAAGCTCCGAGGTCGATACCGACATCATTCGCGACTCTGAACTCTCAAGAGACAGCTCAAATGAATAAATCAAACTATCCTTGATGCGCTTTAACTCCACTGTGGGAATTCCCTCGCGCGCAACCTTCGCAAGTTCCGAGTGAAACACCCGGATCGTGTCCATCACCCGCTCGGGCTTGACTCCCGCATAAAGGGTGAATACCGCGGAGTCCAGAAACTGCACCGCGTTGGCGTAAACGGTATAGGCCCAGCCCTTTTTTTCGCGAATCTGATCGAACAAAACCGAGCTCATGCCGCCACCCAAGTATTGCTGGATCATGGTGGAAACAACGCGGTCTTTTTGATTTTTGAGCGGCGAATGGATGCCGTAGATCACGTGCGCCTGCTCGCTCTCTTCATCGACCCACCAAAGTCCGGGGACTGTTGCCTCGGGCGGATGCGCGCCCCAGGCAGGTGGTGTTCTTGATTTGCCCCGTCCCGGCCAGGGTTTTACGCCAATCAGTGCGAACTCCCGCTTTGCGCGCTCAAAAGTGATCGCGCCCGATACAGCAAGCACCATATTCTCGGGCCGGTACTGGTGGTGAAAGAATTTCACCACTTTTTCGCGGCTCAGACCCTTCACGCTATCCACTGTGCCCAAAATATTGCGGCCAAGCGAATGTTTGCCAAAACACTTCTCAAAAAAGCGATCAAAGGCGTCCTCTTCCGGGTTCTCGCGGGTCATCGCGATTTCCTGAATTACGACTTGTTGTTCGCGCTCGATTTCTTTTTTGGCAAAAAGCGGCTTGAACAAAATCTCTTTTAAGAGATTCGCGCCAAGTCCCACTTCCTGGTACGGGAGATAGAAATGAAAGCAAGTGTGTTCACGCGAGGTGAAGGCATTGAAATCCCCACCCACGCGATCAACCGATTTTGAAATTTCGGTCGCGCTCTTTCGTTCGCTCCCTTTGAAGATCATGTGCTCGATGAAGTGGCACATCCCCTGAAGCTCCGGGTCCTCGTAACGGGAACCAGTCTTTACCCACGCACCGATCGCAACCGACTGGAGCTGGGGCGCCTCGTCGACGATCAGAGTTAAACCATTTGGGTAGATATGCTTTTTCGCTTCCTGCCTCATCCAGTTTTCGACTATGTATGATATTCTCCAAACCGCAACAGGAAAAACCCATGGCAAAAGGCCCGAAGCGGAATTCCCCGAAAATGAAGCCCACTCAAGCGATCCTCGATACTCCTGACCCAAGGGAGGAAGCAGATGCGGATCAGGATGCCGGGGCACAGGATCTTGAGTCTGAGGACAATGGCTTCGCACCAGATGCGATCGACGGGGCGCCGGCCGCAGATCCCGGTGCCCTCCCCGTAGTCTATAACCCCTACGCGCCCGAAGTGCTGGAGCAGAACGAAAAGACTCTCATTCCGTCTGACCCGCTCAAGCGCTATCTGCAGGAGATCAAAAACTCGCCCGTTTTGACCGCAGAGCAGGAACAGGCCCTCGCCGTCCGGATGAAAGAACAGGGCGATGTAAGCGCGGCAAAACTGCTCGTATCGGCAAACCTGAAAAATGTGGTCCGAATCGCCTATGAGTACCGCTCGATGTACCACAACCTGCTTGACCTGATTCAAGAGGGGAACATAGGACTCATGAAAGCCGTCTCAAAATTCGATCCCACAAAGGGCGTGCGACTTGGCTATTATGCGACCTGGTGGATTCGCTCGTACATTTTGAAGTACCTGCTCGACAATTTCAGACTCGTGCGCGTGGGTACTTCGCATGCCCAAAAGAAGCTTTTTTATCATCTCATGCGTGAAAAACAGCGCCTTGAGGCACAAGGGATCCGCGCGGCACCGGCGCTTTTGGCGCAAAATCTGGATGTGAAGGAAAAGGACGTCATCGAGATGGAGCAGCGGCTGCTCTCGTCAGGCGCCGAGATGTCAATCGATGCTCCGGCCCCCGGTAATCCGGATGAGCCAAATCGCGGCCTGCTTGCCACACTAGTCGACAACCGCGAATCGGCCGATCTTTCTTTGGAGCGGGAAGAGCTGCTTGCACTTTTGGGCCGGGAGCTTCCGGCATTCACCGAATCGCTCAATGAAAAAGAGCGCATGGTGCTTCAAGCGCGGATCTTGTCCGAGGAGCCGAAAACGCTGCAAGAAGTGGCCGATGAGTTCGGGCTTACCCGCGAACGGGTCCGGCAGATCGAGGCGAAACTGATTGAAAAGTTAAAGCAGCGGCTTGAGCCGCACCTTCGCTAACCCTCTCCGGTCTGAAAACTCTTTTCGTTTCATTCCACTCAATTTCCCGCTCAATGAAAATTCAATCTCAACGCCCGGATTCATTCTTTCCCGTAAAAACGCGCCTGAAAGGATGTTTCCATGAATCAAAACAAACGCTCCCGAACCGAAGGCAGGTCCCTCGCAATTCCTGCCCTGGCCCTGTTCCTGGCCCTCTTCTCCGCAAGCCCGTGCGCGATGGCCGAGCCGGGCTACGAATTCAATCCGATCGAAATGAAGTCCTACCAGATCCTGCAGGATTTCGTGGATGAGATGATCCGAAACAACAACTACGACCGGCAAGCCCCCTGGCAGAATCTGAAATCAGAGGCTGCGATCGCCGAGGTTCAGGCTGATGCGTTCGTCTATGGCAGCGGCACTCTCACCGACATGGCCTGCGCGGCCTGGGCGGTGGTGGATCAGATCACCGTTCTGAGACCCGTTTTGAAAAGCGAACTTTCCAATCCGCAAGTCTCAGCAACCGCGAAAGCGCTTCTTTCCTTCCATCTGAAAGTGAAGCTCAAGCTCGGTGCAAAACCCTCTCTCTGCCAAACCAAAAACTGATTTGAAAGGAAATCCCAATGAAACTCAGCATTCTCTCGACTCTTCTTGTTCTCTCCACCCTGCTTTGTGCCGAAACCCGGGCCCAAACCGAAAGCACGGAGGCAAAGACATCTCCGCCCCCCGCAGAGGTGGAATTGGCCC
This sequence comes from Bdellovibrionales bacterium, assembly GCA_018969905.1. Lineage (GTDB taxonomy): Bacteria > Bdellovibrionota > UBA1018 > UBA1018 > CAIMNF01 > CAIMNF01. The sequence continues at coordinate 7,310 of JAGWXK010000094.1, read as the reverse complement.
AGGCCCAGATGGGCGGCGCCATGGACGGGGATACTCTGAACGGGTACACCATGCCTCTCAATCGCACGCTTCACCGCGGGTCGATCGAGATGATCGAGATCCCGCAAATCCCCTTCTTTGATTACTATGGGCGAACCTATGTGGGGACCTTCATCATTGAAACCCGCGGCCGGGGACGCGCCTCGGTGCTTGCGGATGACTCGGTGATCGGGGAAATCAGCGACGGTCCTCGCTTGAAGACCACGCGAATTGCTGTGAATCGCCCCACGGCGAAGATCACCATTCAGTGGCTTTGTGGTCCGAGGCTGAAACTGAAAAAAATCGTTTTTCTTCCGCTTTCGCTCAGGCGTCCCTCTGTCATGAACCCGGTTCTGAATCCCGGGCCGAACTGTCCGCCGACCATCGCTCTTCCCTATGCCGATCCCTATTGTCCGGGGACGATTCATTCGGTGGATCCGATTCACCTGAACGTGAATCGCCTCGCGTGTCTGCTCGAGATGACCAAGCAAATGCTTCCTTATGATCGCCAGGCGGTCGTGATTCAAGCCATCATTCTTGCCACCGAACTGCAGTCGATGATCGGCGCGCGCTCGGGTCTTCAGGAAGTCCAGACAAAGCTCACCGAACTCTTGCAACTGACGGATGGCGCTCCTTTCCAGGAGATTTTGCGCGATCTTTCGCAGCGCTCGGATCCAAGAGCCCAGTCGGTTTCCAAGGGCATCCGCTACTCGATTCAAGCTCTGAAGCGCAGTCAATGAAGGCCGTTTAGCAAAGCTTAAAAAAATAACGCGCCGCAATCACAGTTCTTGACCAAATGCATCCGTGTCCGTACGTTCCCTGAACCTGCGGGCACGGCATTCGTTTCACGATTCGAATCACCTTCGGGAAGGAAGCATTCATGGCACTGAAAACCATTTTTCCACTCATCCTGTTCTTTGTGCACGCACTCGCCCCCGTGTTTGCGCTTGCGAACCCTGACGAGCTTGCAAACCCGGAGGTCCTGGCGGGAACCGGTCCTGATGTCTGCAACTTTACGGATTCAAAGAACCAGGCCTGGAGCCGGGTCGGAAATTCCTCCAACACCTCGAATGGTTTTGAGGGCCTTTGTCTTGCGGAAGCTCTTCAAAAAGATCGCTTTCAGTTTTTTTATTTCAAGGGCGTGCTTCAGCCCATCGCGCTTGGTCCTGAATTCAAGCAAAGCGAGCTCTATGCATTCGAAGAAGGGCTTCAAGCGCTTACCGACACTGGCGCAATCCGCGAGATCCCCGGTTCGCAGTTCTCGCTTCGCCGGTCTCTTGAGCTGTTTCACCGCTTTTTTGCTCACACCCTGGCCCCCGTGACCGGAGATGAGCTCTCGAATTTTTTCAGCCCCACCGAGATCAAGGAACTCGCGCGGCTCATCAAACTTTCGGGTCCAATGCTCGTCTCTTCAGAGCCCACGCAAGCAAGGGAGTCCCCAAGTCCCTCCGTGATCCTTTCCCAAACCGTGGCCCGCGTCAGGGATCGCAACTCTGAGCGTGAAATCATCACGACCCTGAAGGACGGAGTGATCTCGTTTTATCTGGCCCAAGGAGGCCAGTTTGCACTCTTGAAACAAACCAAACTCATGAACTCGGGGAAGCTTGTAAAAATCGAGGGGAAACTCAATCAATACCGGGTACGCGATGCATTGTTTCATTCCTCAGCAGTGGCTTACCGCTGGTGCTGGGACGTGGATTTATCGCTGCCAAATTCGGACTTTGGCTTACCGCCCGGTGCGTGGGGCGCGGTTTTGTTGTTCGTGGGCATCCCGATCACCGCCATCCCTTGCGGAATCCTCCCGGGAATCCCTTTTGTTGCGGGAGTTGCGGCCGCACCGTTTGAGTTGGGTGCCCACCTGATCGATCAGGGCTTGAATCCGGATGCGATTGCCGCACGCAAGTTCAAACGCCTGGTCCGGGGCCGAACGGTCCGTGCTTCCAGCGCGGTCTTTGACTCGCTTCTTCGCCAAATCGAGAAACTTCCTCAAATCGAGACATTGGATTCATTGCCAGAAGGAACATCGAGATGAAAACCGGCATTGCTCTCACCCACCTGATGGCCGCGTTCGGCGCCAATCCAAAAGCCCTGGCCGGTACCGGTCCTGATGCCTGCAACTTCACGGATCAAAAGGGCCAGGTCTGGTCAAAGGTCGGAAACGCTTCGACCACGGGCGACGGATACCACCATGAGCGAAAGCTTGACAAAAAACTCATGCGCGCCATTCGCGGCGAAAGCTTGAGCGTTTCTTCCGAGGACTTCGAACTGCTGCTTCAAAAACTATTCTCATCCCTTCCGCCTCAGCTCCAACCCATGAATCCAAACGGGGGTGCTCCCTGGTGAGTAAGCAAAAAGGAATCGGCCTTTTCATCGCTGTTTTGCTTCTCCCCCATGCCTCACCGGCGCAAACCATCGTGCAGGGAATCGGCCAGATGGTGGACTCGCGACCAAGGCTTCTTAAGATCGCAACCGCCATCGACAGCATGCTCCCTTTTGTCAGGGGCTGGGCAAAACCGATCCTGCTCGATCTGCAAAGCGAGTGCCACCTGGTGGCCGACCACTTCACCAAGGAAACCGGAGTGTCGCTCACCCCGATCCACGAAACCTTTGAGCTCTACTGGCGGATCAAAAACAGCAAAAGCTTCTTTCAAGAAGCACTCCCCGAGGTGAACCGCGAGCAGTACAACCGGATCCTCGTCCTGCTCGAGGAACTTGCTCTTGCGCACGGGTTTTATGAGCGCACCCGACCGCAGATGATACATGCCGGCATGCGAACCATCGGACATCTGCTCGAGGGGATTTTGCGTCACACCCAGTCCGAACCACTGAAATCCTCCGTGACCGAATGTCTGCTGATCGTGTCAGAGGCGGTGACGATCTCCTCGATTGGCGACATCCCCGCGGCCTGGCGCAAGGCGGATCAGGTGCATCTGCGACTGAAAGCGCTTTTGCCCGAGCTTTTGAACAACCGCAGTCCCGAGGCTTTCGGACGGGCCAAAGAGCTCCTTGCCCTGAACATCGGCTACGAAAGTCTGACCCGGGCCTGGCGAGATGAAGCCGGAGGCGACACCAAATGAAATTCATTCCGCTACTGTTTGCTTTCGGGGTTCTCCTGCTTCCGGTTTTCTCATTCTCTTCACCTCTCGACGCAGAAGGCTTCCAGACCAACGATGATGGCTCGGTCGTCATCCAACGGCCGCGCTTTGAGAACGGCAAACGCATCCACGCGTTCAGCTCGAATGTGCCAAGAATTTGCGAAAGTTTCGGACTCCGCGGCTATGATTTCGGACATTGGTTTGAGACCGAAACCATTCAGGGAGAAAGCATGACCTTCCTGGGCTCCGATCAACCGCCGCGCGGGAACTTCGCTCGTGCCAAGGTCATCCGCTGGGTTCTTTGTCGCGCGCAGGATGCAGGGGTCGCCTCGCTGGTCAGCAAGAGGGCCGCAATCGCGCAATTGAATCTCAATGAATTCGAGATCCAAAGCCCTGCGTTCCTGGGCCCCGACGGCGTGCCCCTTCCGATCGCCTCGGCTTCGCATTTTGACGGGGTCTGCCGGCTCTATGGCTTTGATCGCTACTCCCCGCGGGGATATGTGCTGTCCGAACTTGAAAAACACGAGAAAAGGAAATCCCGCGGAAAGCTTCTGGTCTCGATTGCATCCGGGGGCGGCATCCGCTCTTTTGTGCGGCCCTGGAATCGGTCGGATTTCGAGAACAGCGGTGGCTCCGGTTCACTAAAAAAGCTCAAGACCATCATCTGTGTGCGAGGGAGCGTGTTTGCACCAAAATCACTCCTCAAACTCGCAAGCGCGCATCTTTATCTTTCTGAAATCTCAAAAACCCTGGATCCGGTCTGGGGCACGATCATCGCATCGATCGGAGAATGGATGAACTCCGAGTATCCACTCGAAACCTGGCAGAAAGAGGATCGGGGTCCCCATGCCGCAGGACGGTTTCTGATTCTGTATTGGCTTCAGGATTTCTTCGAACGCTACGACTCCGACTGGTTCCGCTCGACAGTTCAGGGGCGCTACCGCGACCTGATGGAAAGCCTTGCGCGCGAGGGCTGGGCTGATGATCAAAGTCTTGATCCCCGCGCCGGCACCCAGAACGCCCTGAAGCTCTTTGGGCTCATTCTTCAAAAAGGCGCACTACCCCGCCTCGACCGGGTCGAAGACAAGATCTGGGCATCCGAAATGATCTCGCGAACCAGCCTTCTCATCGCGATCCGGGATGCGGGCCTTGCCGGCGCCCCCGAGTTTGAAAGCTGGATTCAACATTGGAACTCCGGAGAGCAGATCCGAAAGAGCTGGTTTCAGTTCCAGTCGCTCTCGGATGCGGGCCGCGTGATCGATGTTTTGGGGAGGTACATCCAACGATGTTATCGGAATTGAACCCCGCATCGCCAAACGCCGAAACCGCCACCGGCACTCTTGCGGCGCGCGAGCAGTCCATGCGACGGATGGACTCGCTTTGGACCCTGCGCTGGAATCAGGAAATCCAGAAATGCCTCGACGCCCTTCCCGAGGTCATGGGGTATTCGCGGGATCCGCACGCGCATCCCCTTCTTGCGCTTTCGGCACGCCTTTGGCTCGGTTCGCTTCATCGGGTGCGAAATCATCCTGCCGCTTTTCAGGAGAGTCTTGCCCAAATCCAGCTTGATTTCGAACCAGCACTTCTTGGCTCAAGCCGCTACTTCCACTTCGAAAAGGCGGTCGACGCCTATCTTCGCCAGGAATTCATTCGCGCGCTCGAGTACTTCGTGCTCTTCCGGCAGGATGCCCGCACTCCGGCCGAGGAATGCGTGGCACGGATCAATGAAGCCCTTTGTCTCGACATCCTGGGGTTTCCCATCGATGCCTGCCTTGCGCGGCTTGATGAACTGATGTGCGGGCTGCATGGCGAGGACTCCCGCAGCGAAAGTCCGGCCATCCTTCCTGCACCCTTTCAGGGCATCAAATCGCAGCGAATCTATCTTGAACTCACCCAAAGGCTGAAAAACGGCGACCTTGGCTGGATCGAACGCGAGCTCAGGCGACCGGGCGGCTTCACCCAGAATCAGTATTTTGCACTTTGGGTCTGTCAGCATCCGTATCTTGCGGTGCCCGATGAAGTCCGCGAAACCGCGCGCCTGGTCTGGGACGGTTTCATGTCCTCCGATCGTCACCTGTTTCAGCGGGGCTATCGCTTCGGCACGCTTTCGGGCGCCGTCGAGTCCTCCTTCAACGGACTCTCACGGATCATGGACACCGCCGAGCGACTGTATCTGTGGAGCTGGCAGTTTGCGAAAAATCCGACTTCTGTTACCGCAAGCCGCTGGATCCGGGTGTGGAACGAACTCACCATCCAGCTCGACTCGCGCGGAGTTGCAGCAGCGCTCGCATCCCCCTGGGATTGCGCACTTCTTCGAAACTCTCTCAAACTGATGAGCCTGCTTTGCCCCTCGCTTGAACCGAGGATCAGAAAGCTTCTGGATCATGTCCTTGCGGTGACGGGATCGCACTCTTCTCCCTGGTTTGACCGCGAGTATGATCGGCTGGCCCTTCTTCAGCACCAACTCACCCTGCTCTCTGAGTCCTCCACCAAAGTCCCTGTTTACCCCGAGATTGCAGTCCGCCTGGCATCCGCCACTGATGCCACCCCCGCCGCCAAGGGGGCACGGCCCGGCAATGAGATCCTTCTTCGAATTGATCTCGAGCACTTTCTCATCGAACCAAGGAAAGGATCTGCGATCCGCTCGGAATCCCTTGCGCGTGCCTTTCACCTTCTTCTCTCTGCCTCGCACCTTACCTGTGAGCGGTTTGTGCAGGATGTTTTCGGCTACCGCAAATATGACGAGTTCATCCATCAACCAAGGATCCACCAGCTGCTGGCCCGCATGAGAGCGCTCCTGGCTCTTGCGCCCGGACAAAAAATTGCATCCATCCGTGAAGGAGATCTTCTGGTCGAAGCCCATTGGAAGCCCGGGGTTTGGCTCCGCAAAGGCTCCGTTTATTCGGAAACCATGGTTCATCATCCGGCCTGGTTTGAACTTCAGTCTCCCCGCCATCTTCAGTCCTCTGCCACCGATCAGGAAAGCGCCCAGGCTTCGGTCGAGGCTTTGGTCGTTGCGCGGCTGGGGCTGCAGTTCACGCGCGCGGAGCTGGAGCGGGAGCTCAAGGAATCAAGGGCAACGCTGGTTCGCAGATTGAACCGCTGGATCAAGTCCGGAAAAGTCATTCGAAAAGGAAAAGGAAAGTCGGTGGTGTATTCGTTCGTCCACCGCGGAGATCATCATGAAACCTAAAATCAGGAAAAACATGCGAACATCATTCAATGGAGCAATCCTTGCGATCCTCATCCCCTTTACGATCGGAGCGAAGGCCGCCGAGATCAGCAGTGTGGTCAAGATCAGATCCGCCCGCTGCGACAATCCGGCACGGGTGAGCGAGGGCAGCGGTCTGTTGTTTCAAACCGAAGGAAGCCCGGATGCCGCACTCTATGTGCTCACGAGTGAACACGTGATTTCCGAGCCCGACCGCTACGACACCTCGATCAGCCACTCTTGCAACGAAATGGTGGTTCAGGGAAAAACCCACTCGCTCCAACACCTCTCCTCCGATTGGGCTTATGGTCTTTCGCTTTTCAGGGTCAGGCCCCCCTTTGCGGCGGGGCTTGCAAGCGGTGCGTTCCGCCTGAATCCGAAGGAGCGCGCAAGTCTTCCCGAGTATCTGGCAAAGGTCCGAATGCGCGGATTTCTGGTCGGCTCGCACAGTCCGTCCGAACATCAGGCGTTTGTGGCAAATCCAAAAAGCCAAATGGGCTTCATCCCGGCCGCGAAATCCCTGATTCAGATGAGTCAGGCCGAGGTCACCTTCGGGTTCAGCGGAGCTCCGCTTTTTAATCACGACGGCACCCGCTTTTTGGGACTTCTGAGCAGCCAGACCCTGATTCAGCGCCGCTCGGAGCAGAGTGTTCCGGTCACGATGGCTGCCCCCGGACCAAGCTCAACCGGAACCGGCATCCAAACCATCATTCAGTATTCTCAGCCCTTTGCGATTTCCGCGGAAACCGTTTTTGAGTTTTTGAATCGCACCCTATCCAAAGGACCGACTCCGACACCCGTCATGCAGCGCTTAAGCGGCGAGCCTCTTCGAGTGAGTTGGGAAAACCATGTGTACCGGTTCCAACTTGAACCACGATCCCGCGAACCGAAGGCGGGCGAAGCCGCTCCCATTGAAATCGGTGGTGACCTGACCGGCATCGGTGGTGACCTGACCGGCATCGGTGGTGACCTGACCGGCATCGGTG
>JAGWXK010000093.1 GCA_018969905.1 Bdellovibrionales bacterium | reverse complement strand
CGCCCCAGCATTTTAGAGCACCATTCTGAATCGCGCAGGTGTGATATACGCCTGCCGCAAGGCTTGTGACGTTAGAGTCAAGCCCTGGAACCGCAACCGGAGTTAAGCGATCCGTAGTCGTACCATCTCCAAGTTGGCCGGAGTAATTATAGCCCCAGCATAAGACCGCACCATTCTGAATCGCGCAGGTGTGGAAGTAGCCTGCCGCAAGGCTTGTGACGTTAGAGTCAAGCCCTGGAACTTGAACTGGAATTGCGGAGTTTGTAGTCGTTCCATCTCCAAGTTGGCCGGCGTAATTCCCGCCCCAGCATTTTAGAGCACCATTCTGAATCGCGCAGGTGTGGTAGTAGCCTGCCGCAAGGCTTGTGACGTTAGAGTCAAGCCCTGGAACCGCAACCGGAGTTAAGCGATCCGTAGTCGTACCATCTCCAAGTTGGCCGGAGGAATTATCGCCCCAGCATTTTAGAGCACCATTCTGAATCGCGCAGGTGTGGTAAGCGCCTGCCGCAAGGCTTGTGACGTTAGAGTCAAGCCCTGGAACTTGAACTGGAATTGCGGAGTTTGTAGTCGTGCCATCTCCAAGTTGGCCTAGGGAATTATCGCCCCAGCATAAGACCGCACCATTCTGAATCGCGCAGGTGTGGGCTCCACCTGCCGCAATTTGGGTGTTCATTTGAGATGCCGCCGCCGCTACTTCCAGGGTCACGCTCGCATCGGCGGAAGTCCCGGCAGAGTTTGTGGCAACCAGTGTGTAGGTGGTCGAACTCAGTGTGCCGGTCGGCGTGCCCGAGATCACGCAGGTGCTTGGATCAACCGTTGCCCAGGCCGGCAGCGCGGTGGTCCCGCTCTTGATTCCGCAAGAAGTGATGGCCGAACCGTTGCTGTTTAAAGTGGTAGGCGAAACTGTCATCAAGGCGCCGACACTCCCGCTTGTGCCGGTGGCGCCGGAATAGCTTAACTCCGGAACAGGCGTTGGAGTAGGAGTAGGAGTTGAGCCCACGCTCACAAGCACCGGCCCTGAACATACTACCGATTCATTCCCAGCAAAATCTTTCGATGTGATGGAAAAACTGTAGGTTGCCCCATCGATCCCGATAAAGCTGCTTGTCTCAACGGTTGAGGCAAGAGTCTGGTTTGAAACGGCTGATCCTCCGCATGCGGACCCCTGAAAGATTCGAACCCTTTGCTCCAGAAGATCCGTGCTCGTGCTTTTGTTCCACCGGGGCGTGATTGTGGTTTGAGCGGAGGTTCCCCCCCCTTGCCATGAAAGCGCACTTGCCTGAGCAGGCGCTTGGGTGTCGACCTCGATCACCTCCGAACAAGAAGATTCGTTTTCGCGGCCGTTCTGGGTTTTTACAATGACCCGAAACGAATAAGTGCCGTCTGCAAGGGAGCTGAAGCTTGCACTCCGGGCAGGCCCCGACAACGACACCGGAACATTCAAGTCATTCACGCATCCGGGTCCAGAGTGGAACTCAACGCGAACACCCGCGATTTCCTCGCTTGTCAGCTCCCACTCGACCCCAAGCGCTTGGAGATTTGTGAAAGAAGCTGCTGGGTTCCAGCGCGGGACCGTTGCTTTTGCGTTTTCTCGGGCGATTCTTGATTTCTTTGCGGATGGACGCTCGCCCAGTATCTGAGGAGTGCAGGCGCTTAGCTGAGCAAACAAAACCCCCATCGAAGCGACGAGCGTCGCTCGACCAAGTTTTGGTCTGACGAAGATTTTTCGGGCAAATGCTAAAAGCACGGACACCCCTTTATTATCTGACATATCGGCTTTTTTTTCTGGAAAAAGACGAAAATCTTTAAAGTTTGTTGATAAAATCCACTTTTGCAATCGCTCATTCACGAACGAAAAAAATGGGATGTGTCCAGAGAGACGGGTGTCACGAGCGACATGTTTTCGATCAGACGCAATGAAACCCACTCCATCAAAAAATGAATGAGAGGTATTTTACCAAAAGAAGCGCCCAGGACGCTAAGGGAGGCCTTTGCCGACGGGGCGCCAAAAATGAAGATTACCTCCAGGACTGCGATTGAGGAAATTGCTGCCCTCGTTTGCCAGCGACAAGCACAAACTTGTTGAAGCTTTTAACGCCCACTGATTGCATCAAGGATCGATTGGCAGCCTATATTCATTGGAGGGACAGGCAATGGTTATGAGCTCTGCCATAAATAGTACGATAGACAAAAAGAGTGTTGCGAGTCCCTGGGATTAGGGCTCAGAGGCATCGTCTAATCTGAGCCAACACAAAATAAGAGCAGACGCGTTGTAAGGCTTATCTTTCAGCGCGTTTGTCGTTAATGGGGAAGGGAGAGCCGTAAAATAAGCCATTCTGAACTGTGAAAAACCAATTGACAAAGTACAGTGATTCACTGTACTATAAAAACTGGATGGAGCCATCAAGCAAAGTCTGGATTACAAGATTTGCGGAGAAGCAATTAAGGAAACTGCCAAAGCACATTGTGGCCGCTTTTTATACTTGGGTGAAATCAGTGGAGCTAGACGGGATCAGGAAGACCCGAAAGATTGCTGGGTACCACGATGAGCCGCTCAAGGGAGAAAGAAAAGGGCAGAGATCGGTAAGGCTCAGTCGGTCATATAGAGTGATCTATGAAGAAACGGAATCTGGGAACATCGTCCTAGTGGGAGTATTAGAGGTGAACAAGCATGAGTATTAAAGAAGCTGAAAAAACTTTATCAAGTTTAAATGGCCCTTATACCTTTGCGACATACATGCTTGGGGTGAGGACGACGCTTGATCTGTCTCAGGTCGAGATGGCAAAGAAGCTAGGTGTTTCTAAGGCGGCGCTTTGCGAGATTGAGAAGGGAAGGACGCTGGTAAGTCCAGCGGCTGCTGTCCGTTATGCAAAGAAAGCTGGCTTTTCTGTCACGCTGGCTCTTGAGGCCTGTCTTCAAGATCAGCTGCGCAAAGCGAACATCAAGAGGCGAGTAAGGGTTGAGGATGTCGCCTAAGCGATTAGGCTGCAGTCCTTTATTTCAGTACAGGGGAGGCAGTAGTGATCCAGAAGTCGCGGAGCTTGGTGAACGGAGTGAAGATTTGTAGGGCAAGCGCCCTTATCTAGTTTCAAGACGACTCAATTAAGAGCAGACGCGTTGTAAGGCTTATCTTACAGCGCGTTTGTCGTTAATGGGGAAGGGGAACTTCCTTATCTGAGAGGGCGTCATTTGACCGGCTTGCCGGATTTCCTGCGCGGAACCTTGCCCGTGATGAATATGTGGACCAGCTTTTGCAGGATGAAGAGATCATGTCATTTGATTATGGCGCGACCTACTACCGCATGTCCGACATCCTTCAGTTTGCATAATTGATGTTTCGAATGTTTCTTTCGCGTAATTCCGGCACCAATCGATCCTGGATGGTCTGGAATGAGCGCTCAATCCTGCCTTTGGCTTGTGGGGTGCTCGCCTGAAGAAGGCGGATTCCAAGATCCTCGCAGGCCCGGGCGAACTGGCTGAAGTTCTGTCTCTTTCCGCCCCCTGACCAACCAGCACGATCGGTATAAATGCACTCGGGAATTCCGAATCGCTCAATGATTCGCTGAAGCAATGTCATGCAATTCAAGGTGTCCTCACCCAGGAAGAATTCCGCATACGGAATCTTCGAGGTGGCATCGTCAATCGCAGAAATGAGACACCACTCATCCTTGCCATTCCATCGATGGGGTGAGCCATCCAGTTGAAGCATCAAGCCCTCTGCTGGCATGCGATCGCGATATCGATGAGGGGTGGATCTTCGATTTTTTCTGCGCTTGATCAGGCCCTTTTTATCGCAGATTCTTCGGAGAGTCTCATGGCTGATTTTGATTTGATGAACCCCCTCGAGCCGCTCCAGAGCATGGGTCAGATTAAAGTCGAAGTACTCGGTTTCCATCAGGAGTTCAATTCTCGCCCGGAGACCCTCGTTTAAACGATTCTTTGGTCTTCTCTTCAGGTTCCCGTGCTTCACCCCAAGAATCCCTCGAGCCTCCACGCGCCTTGCAATGCGGGTAACGGAGCGAGGCTCGATCTGAAGTAATTTTGACGCCTCCTTTCGCTTAAGTGACCCACTCATGAATTGGGTGATAATCGAAAAAATATAGGCTTCATTCTTATTCACAAAAACCCCTTCCGGTCCCATGCATGATTCTCCCTTGAGGGAAAACAATAACTTAGACCTGATTAGGGGTGACCGAATCCCTGTGGAATTAAAAGGTGACCAAGTCGCTGGGGAGTTACAACCGGTTAAGTTTTGTTCTCGATTCGCCGAAAACCTTAGGGGAAATACTGAATGGTGAAAAAGAACAGAGCAGGAGAAGGTAGCCACGAGTTCCGGGAAATGCGCAAGATTCCTGATGGTAGGGATAAAGAATCACTTATAAAGTCGCTACTGAGCAACCCCACTTTGCTCAACTATATTGATCAAGCCTCTGAGATTGACGAACTTCTTCAGCGTTCCGAACTCATCACTTTAAAGGCCGGAGAGCTCCTTTGTAATGATGGAGAGGAGTCTCAGGAACTTTTCATTTTAATTGATGGCAGACTTAGGCTTTTCACTCGTAATGAGGCCGGGGAGAGGATTCAGGTGGGGAGTTTGATTCCTGGGCGTTCACTCAACATATATTCGGTCATCCGAAATATCCCGTACCAGTACGGTGCTCAGGCGGACACCGACTCCAACGTTCTAAGGATACCTTTGGGAATATTTCATTCGACGTTTTCGAGGGTTAGCGGGTTGTTCAACTATTTGCGGCAAATGACTGAAAATCAGGTATTCAAAAAGCTCACAAAGGAAATGGATGAGCTTGGCATTGGTCAGAAACTGAAGGTCTTTTTACTGGGAAACGCGTCAATTCTCCCCTTGAATCCACAACAGGTGATTTTGAATGAAGGTGGGGAGACGACCTCGATTTTCCTGGTGCAGGACGGGTTGGTTTCGGGCTTTCAGAAAAAAACAGGTAGTGGAATCTCTAGTGTTTGGCGGGTGCAGGAGCATTGCTGGACTGGACTGGCGGAGTGTCTGAGCGGAGCGCCTGGAGCAGCGACATTCAAATCGACCTCAAAATCAACGATATTGAGGTTGGAGCGATCGGTGTTGATCGAGGCAAAAACTCGGTTTCCTGAGGATTTTGAAGCCTACTGTAATTGGATCCTGAAGTTAGCCCCGGCGCCAGACGTCGAAACTATTGCCGAAAATGAGGGTGATGATGTGGATGCCGAGGAGCTTTTCTCGGATTCCCGTGTCTTGAGGACGCATCCTCGTTGGCTAAGATATCCGTGGGTCCAACAGAACGATCAAATGGATTGTGGCCCAGCTTGTCTTGCGATGATCTCGAAGTTCTGGGGAAATGAACTTTCTATACAGTTCTGGCGCCAAAAACTCCAGACCAATCAACTTGGGACCACCTTGTTTGATTTGGCGGAAACAGCCGAAAAGTTCGGTTTTCTCACGCATCCGATCGGCGTGGAGGAAATCGGGGATGTGGACAAAGGCATGCTTCCATCCATTGTTCTAAGGCAATACCATTACATGGTTCTTTATCAGGTCACTACCGATCATGTCATTCTGGGGGATCCCAATTTGGGAATCCGGAAGATGACCCTTGATGAATTTAAAATCGGATTCGAGCAGGCCGTTCTTTTGTTGAAACCGGTCCGTGAGTTCCTGGAATTGAGATCTCCCAAATCCAAATATTCCCACTATCTGAGCTTATTGCGGGGGTATGGCCGGGAAATGGGTATCATCCTTGGCATCTCCATAATGATGGTCTTCCTCAGTTTGCTCCCCGCATTCTTGCTCCAATTGATCTTCGACCGAGTGATCGCGCAGCAGGACTACCGTCTTCTGTTTTTGGTGCTGGGATTGGGTATAATCGGCTCGGTTTCAACCGCAGTTCTTGGCTATGCCAGATCACGCTACATCATTTACGTATCTTCCAAATTTGACTTCATTGCCTTAAGTTCATTTTTCAGGAAGTTGTTCAGTTTGCCCTATGACTTCATCGCATCAAGGCATGTGGGGGATTTTACACGGCGATTGACTGAAATGGAAAGGCTCCGGGACTTTCTTACAAATCATCTCGTTGCCATCGTCCTTGACCTGATTACGCTGGCAGTATTTGCAGCCTGTCTCTATGCATTTAATCCTAAGATCATGATTGCCACAATGGGGATGTGTTCAATAATGGTATTTATCACGGTCTTTTTTTCCGGCAAATTGACGGATTCTTACCAAAGGGTTTTCAATAGTCATGCGGAGCAGGACAGTCTAGTCACCGATACCCTCAAGGGTGTTGCGACCATTAAAACTCTTGATTGCGAAGTTACTTCCCGATGGAGGCTGGAGGAGCGAATTGCTACCACCCTGAAAGCCCGGAATGAGTTTTTCACGATTGCGGGTTTATTGGGGGTTGTTTCTGAATCCATAAATGAGGTGGGAAGATTTGTTCTGGTTGGATTGTGCGCATACCTAGCACTCAGGGGAGAGCTTTCTACGGGGCAGGTGATTTCGGCGAGTGTATTGGTGACGAGCGTTCTCGGGCCCTTTAACAATTTAGCCCATTCCTGGTCGGGCATTCAGGAGGCAAAAGCGATCGCTCGGCGATTGAATGACATTTTCCTGGCTGAGTCGGAAAAGAAAGTGGCTAACCAGGATGCGCTCGTCAAGGATGACTTCCGGGGCGAGATTGAATTTCAGGACGTTTGGTTTAGATTTGGAGGAGAATCAAATAATTGGGCCCTCAGGGGTGTGAGCTTCAAGATTGAGGCGGGTGACAGTGTGGCCTTGGTGGGCCCCAGCGGCTCCGGAAAAAGCACAATCGGACAATTACTAGGCGGGCTTTACTCGCCCACCAAGGGTCGTATTCTGATCGATGGACGCGATATTGGTGATTATGATCCCTCGTGGCTCCGGAAAAAAATGGGTTTCATTTTGCAGGAGCCATCTCTTTTTCAGGGGAGCATTGCAGAAAATATTGCCATGGTCTCCCCTGAGATCGACTTCCAGCGGGTTCACGAGGTCGCCTCGATTGCAGATGCCGCAGACTTCATCTCCAAGAAGCCGAACACAATCAATTACGTAATTTCTCATGGAGGAATCGGTCTATCAGGTGGCGAGAAACAAAGAATCGCCTTTGCAAGAGCTCTTTACAGTGATCCCCGTATCCTTGTGCTGGATGAGGCCACTAGTGCTTTAGACGGGATTTCAGAAAAGGCTGTGATGCTTGCCCTAAAGGGGGATCGCAGAACGATTATCAACATTGCCCACAGGTTTTCAACCGCTACGGCCTCTGACTATGTGATCCTCATGGATATCGGAGTGATCGCGGGAGTGGGACCCCACTCCTATCTTTCAAAAACGAATTCCTTGTACCAACAGCTTTTTAACCTGGCGGATTTGAGTGCCCTTAGCGAAAGGCGGGCTGGTTAGTATGTTTGAGGTGGTGGAATCATCCCATGCGGATGAAAATGATTACCCTCGGGAAACCTCGAGGTTTTTAAGTTGGAACGCAATTTCTCTGATTAAGTCACCGGGGCCGGACTCTTTATTGGTTCCTGTGATTGGTGTCCTGATTTTGATTGTCGCCGGAGTGATTCTTTTGTTGGGAGCGGAGGTGGTGGATTCATCCGTGACAGAAGGCAGGCTTGTTCTTCAGGATGCGCAGGTGGTGAAAGCGACGGAAACCGCGATTGTAAAGGAAATGACAGTGGGAATCGGCCAGCGGGTTTCAAGGGGAGATAAATTTATTTCATTCTCTGATGGAAGCGGAATCTCGATTCAAAAACCCTCTGTTCTGATTCGCCGATTTGTTGAGGTTGGCTCCCTGGTAGCCAAAGGGGATGAGTTGGCAGTTCTCGGGGAGGTTGATTCACCCTGGATAGCGAAAGTTGAGATCAAAGAGAAGGATTTTCACTCACTCAAGCAGGGGCAGGAGGTTTCTCTCCAATTGCAGGATGAGCCTCATCTTGGAACCATTGGTGGAAAATTGGTTGAGATAGTCAGCTACCGTGCCCCCTCCGCTTCCCTCGATGGTGAGGTTGCGTTCGCCAATGTTGCGTTGACGTTGAATCCATCAATTAAAGCCTGGTTGGGGGAAAAGGGGGTACAGGCTTACGGCTCGAGAGTCAGGGTTGTACTGATCAAAGGGCGCGCCCCCGCCTCAGTGTTGCTGAGACAATTTTTTTAGGGTCATGACCATTTTTCGCAGTGTCGGTTGAGACACACTGTGGATACCGGAGGTTCGCAAACACTGAAATTTTAAAATGTATTTAAGACTTTTCTGAGTTTTAAATACTAATTTTAATAGCAGATTGCGTTTGAATTTTTTTTAAATTAAAATTCGAAGAGGGGGTCAAATTGGTGACCTTTGTAATTAACCGTAAGAGGAAAAAGATCATGGCAGTTAAAAAGAAGAATAAGAAACTTACTCCGAAGCAACAAAAGGCAATGAAGGGCGGTCTAGCCAAGGTTTGCGCTCAAGAGCTAACTAAAGCAAAGATTTCGACCAATGTTTGCGCTCAAGAGCTAACTAAAGCAAGGATTTCGACTAATGTTTGCGCTCAAGAGCTTACAAAAGCAAAGATCAAGTAGTCTGAAAATTAAGGCGCCGGTCTCACTTTGTTTTATTAACGAATGATTTCGAAGTGGGCCGGCTTTTTTTAGAACCATTTGAGCAGTGTTGCGATCATCCCTTGCTCATTTTTAATGAATCTGATTAGGACTTTAGATGAAAAAAAGCAGAAAATTGGCAAAGGCTCGCCTACTTACCCCGATTCAGTTGAAGATGCTGGATGCAGGGCAGCCAGTGGTCGTGGTCTGTCAAACACCCTCGGGTGTGGATGTTGAGGTTAGACTGCAAACTGCAGTACTGGATTTAGAAGCGGAAGATCATTCCCAAGGCTGTTGGTTTAGTCACGGCGTTTACGTGGCTGTGCTTTCCGAACCGGGTGAGGCAGGTAAGCATAGCTCAGTTTCGTCGTCAGGAAAGGGATATACGACACTGCCGATGGCCCAAATGTATCGGGTTTTAAGAGGCTTGCCCGGTAGGTTGAAATTGACCTCTGAATCAGGGGAAAAATTCACGGTGACTTATTTTAATCCAAATGCACCCGCTAATCGTTGTTACGAAACCAAGGGTTTGAGCATCAGTCTTGAGTTTTCGGAGAAGTCCGGTGGGCGGGGTAAAAAGAAATCGATATCGAAAGAACTGACTTCGAAGGAGCTGAGAACTCTTCGGAGTGGAAAGCCCCTTGATTTGTCCTTTGGGGGAAGGGTTCTCACCTTGCAATCGAATACTGGAGGGCAGTTGGTTCAACTGCCCGTTGCCCGCACGAAGTCCATCGGCCATAAATAGGCGCGCGCATGAGTATCCTTGTTTCTCCGAAATGGCTTTTTGATAGGCTCCATCAAGCGGATACAGTGGTTTTTGATGCCTCACTTGTGCCCGTCGGGAAATCTGGTGCAGCGAACCCAAGAGACACCTATGTTGCAGGGCACATTCCGGGGGCCTTGTTTTTTGACATTGAAAAGCTTTCAGATCAACGGACCAAACTCCCGCATATGTTGTCATCCGCAGAGGAATTTTCCTCAGCGATGTCCGGGCTCGGTGTAAGTGAAGACTTGGAAATAGTCGTCTACGAGCAAGATGGAGTTTTCTCCGCCCCTCGCGCATGGTGGATGTTGCGTGCCTTCGGTGCGCAGCGAGTTCATCTACTCGATGGGGGCTTGAGAGCTTGGGTGGCTGAAGGTTATCCTGTGCTTCCAGGACCGGTGGCCCGCCCATCACGGCGCTTCAATTCGAGCTTGGATTCAGTTCGAATCCGGAGTTTTGAACAAATTCAAGAATTGATCCTCTCCGGAGGACAAATTGTCGATGCCCGTTCTGCGGGTCGATTTTCGGGGGTTTTGCCGGAGCCCCGCGAGGGACTCAGTTCGGGGCATTTGCCGGGGGCCATTAACCTTCCCTTTTCAGAGCTGCAAACTAACGGACGAATGAAGCCAATATCGGAACTCAGAACGCTTTTTTCAAGAGCGGGTATTGACTTGAACCGGCCTATCACGACCATGTGCGGTTCGGGCGTGACCGCAGCGATTTTGGTAGCGGGGTTGGAGCTTACGGGTGCCAAACAGGTCAGCCTTTATGATGGATCATGGTCTGATTATGCAAGTCGCCCCGATACGGTTATCCTGAAAAAAAGTGAAAATCAGTCCTAAATCAAAAGTCACCCGAGAAATGCGATATTCTCGATGACTTTTAGTTCTCCGGCTCTCAAGCGGAACCTTGAAGAGTCAAGGTCGGAGCTCATGTGGCTCTGGGTTTGGGTACCCGTCACCGGTATGAATCCGGACTGTTGGGCAAACCTGAAAATGATCTGCTGGATTTCCATTCCCGTTCTTTCCATGATTGCTTGGACATCCTTATGAATGCCCGGGCGGGCCAGCGTAAGTCTGTATTTAGTTTGACCCTTTTGCTTTTGCAAGTTACCTCCAAAAAATTCCCGATTTGCGGTAAGGAGTGAAAACCCTTGATAGCGGATCTTTTTTTTCATGCAGAATTTCCGAATTTCCAGATCCCATTTCGTATCGGCAAAACACCGATTTTGTACAAAGGCGGGTTTCCTCTTCGCGCCTTTATATAGGGCTATCAACTGTTCAAGGGTTACGTTTGAAATTCCAATATTCCCAATCGTTCCTTTTTTGTGCAATTGTTCCATGTTTTTCCAGACTTCCCAGTCTGTTTTCGTCAGGCCATCCCCGGTCTCGGGACTGTGCATGAGCAGTGAGTCCAGATAAT
>JAGWXK010000173.1 GCA_018969905.1 Bdellovibrionales bacterium | reverse complement strand
CCTTAAGTACGAGGTCCGCCTCATTTACGGGGGCAGTGTCAAAGGCGCAGGGAAGTACATCGCATCGGCCCGAGTGGTTCCAAAAGGAATAAGTGTGCTTTGGGGATTCAATCTCGATGTTTCAGTGCGTGAGGTGGCTGTTCAGAACCTGAACACCGAGCAAGACCCCTTTGCGTCAATTGTTCTCGAGGTGGGAATCAACTATGGAAGCATCCTTAAGAAAAATTCGGAAACCCTGACTTATCGGTTAAACGCAGATGGGGAGATCCATGATCTGACGAACGGTAATGTTTTTTTTCGAAGGTGACAGGCACAACGCTAAAGGATTCTCTTGAAGAGCGAGAATGCTGCGGCAATCAGAACGAGCAAGGCATATTGCACACCTGTTCGATTGAGGTAGGCATTCACGCTTTGGGCAAATGTGGTCTTAAGGGGGCGATAGGAAGATTCTCCTTCCCTCCAGATCCGGGCGAGTTCTCCTGCAGCGGCCTCTGTTTCCAATGCAGCCTCCTTGACTGGAATCAGGGATTCAACTTTGAAAATCATTTTTCGGCTGATTTCAAGGCTTTTTCTGCAGCTTGGACACGCCATCAAATGCCCTTGAAGGAAAAGACGCTCCCTCTTTTCGCATTCATCATCCAAGAGACGTTGCGTCCAAGGCTGTGAAATATCATATTCCGGGCAGGTGGACCCCAGAGAGGTGGGGCCCTTGGGGTACTCCAAGTCTCGACCAAGAGCCGACTCCTGAAAAATCAGTTTCATCCGCGTTGCCCATGCCCACGGTGCCACCATTTTGGATTCCACTCCAAGCACGCGCGAAATTCTTGAATGGCTCCATCGCTCCAGATGTAGTGCGGTCAGGAGGAAGCGCTCGATGGGGGCCAGACGAAAAAACGGATGTTGAAGGGCAAGTGGCTTTGGCGGACTCTTTTCAGCTCTTTCGACAAGCGCTTTGGCAGTTCGCTCCATCGTCTCCTCATCATCCAGACGTAAAAGCCCTACGCTAGTCAGGGTATCTGAGCTCATGAAAAGAGATTTTTGGTAGTCACCCCAAAGGGAGCGACTGATGCGGGTAATACTCCTGATCGAATCGATGTCCAAATCCGTGGACTCCTTCTTCAAGTAATTAAACCACATCTTGACAGTAAGTCATTAGATTGTTGTCATAGGGCCATGCTCTTGCTCCTATTTTCGCTTCTGGCGGGTCCGGAGGCCAGCGCCGGGAATCTTGAAGTCAGCCTTTTGACGCCATCGGGTCCCAAGGTCTTGCGAAATTGGGGCGGAGAGGATTTGAAAAAGATTTCGAAGGGCGGGATGGTTTCAGCCCAGGATTTGATTTTTGAAAAATCCACCGAGAATCTTGACCTGAATGACAAGGCGGACGTGGATTTGGTGACGATTTATGGACCTGGCGGTCGAATTTCAAGAGTTCCTCGCTTTATGATTTGGAGGGGCAGTTTGAAATTCAGATTGGAGAAAGATGGCACCCTTTCCTCGATGGCTTCTTCAGCGCCGGGAATGGTGCCGGCTGTTTTTTTCAAGATAAGTGGGATCGAACGGATCGAGTTGTCGCGGGCCTCGGTCCTTTATCCCGGAACCCGTCTCAGCATTCGCACAAATCCTGCCGCAAGCCGCGGTGAAAAGATGTTCACGCAAGGTTGTATGGCATGCCATAGTTTGGCCCGGACGCCAAAAATCGAAGCAACGCTTTTAAATGA
>JAGWXK010000092.1 GCA_018969905.1 Bdellovibrionales bacterium | reverse complement strand
TTCCAGGTCCGGTTCCAGCTCCAGCTCCAGCTCCGTCCTTCAAATCCTTGTTTGCAGAAGCAGTTGCTGCATTTTCATCCGACTTCGCCTTCATTTGAAGACTCTTGCCGCATGCGGTGAGTGCGAGAACCAAGGTTACCAATCCTGCCCAATTTTTCATAAATCGATCTTCCATTTCACACTCAGACTTTTTTCTACGTGAACCACCACCTACGCGCCACGAACGAACCTGAGTACACAATTGCACCGCATTTTACATAACTTGAATGAAAAAGTCAACATTGTTTCTTACACTGCATCTGAAAATTATTTCGACGATTCTCATTTATTAACTAAACCACCGTAATTCTGGGTTATTTAAATTAAAATCCCCCTAGAAATTCCTGACAAATCTGGTATAAGTCCCGCGTGCGAAGGCTTCCAGTATTGGCGATCATCACCGTTTTTCTCGCAAAAAGTGCCCTGGCCGCTGATCCCTACTCTCCTCCCAAAACCTTTGATGAAATCATCGGCAGCTTTCACAAAAGCCACTTTCAGCACAAACCTGCGATCCGCGTAACCACGGCACGGGTGCTCTTTGCGGACTATGACTTGATTCGCCGCGATTTTGAAGTGACTCGAACGATGAGCGAACTTGAAATGGATGCGTGGTTGATCGATTCCGCCGCTTGCATCTCGCGGGATCAAATCGAAGTGGGAACCACTCGCGGCGTGAATTCCGCAATCGAGCACGATCCGAAAGAACTCAGATCTTCCCTTAGGCCTCCAAATTACGGGCGCGCTATTGTGATCGAAGTCCCCGGAGGAATCCTGGACGCAAAAGGTGCAGGAGGCGTCGCTCAAGCAATCAGTCAAAACAGTCATCGGAACGGTCTGCTCGAAACCGCCGAGGCGATTCGGGAGTTTTCATATTCGAAACTGGTACAAAAGGCGCTTTACCATGCGGGAAGTGATTTTCGGGCGATTGACAGTTATGCGGTGATCGACTTTGGATTCCTGATGAAATCATCGGTCGATGAAACCATGCAACCGGCAGGGCTCTTGCTACGTCAGTCGCATTTCAGGGACATCACCAGATCAGAGCAACTTGAACAAACCAACGCACTCAAGATCGAGCGATCTTTGCGCGAATTCGGCATCACCACCGCCTATAAAAAAACAAGCCTCGAGAGTGACCGCAGCTTGATTTACGATGTTCTCAATGTTCAAGGCTCGGACGAAGGCCACTTTCTTTACGATTTCGGTGGGTATCGGATCTCGGACCACTTCACGAATCAGGCAATCACTCTTTCTGATCTGTTTCAGAAAAAAATCATTCCAGTATTCAAAGACCCTATTTCCGCCACCCCGAGGGTTGCTCCCAAATACGCTCCCCTATTTCAAGCCTGGGGAGGAGAAGGCTCAGAGGAGAGGATCTGGAAGAGAGCCCGTGAAATTGCTGCACAATTCAAGCTCGATGGCGATTCCGATGAAACAAGGCGTGCAGTAAATGCTCTTCTCGAAACTACCAATGTGATTCCTTCCGAGCCTCCCCGTGGCCCGGGAACTTGCGTGGAATCGCTAAAGCGCCCATAAACGGCCGTGCGGTGAGTCTGACCCTACCGAAACGCCTCAATCGCACGGTGCCGAACACGCTTCGGAACGAGCGCCTCCGCACCGAGTCTGCGCTTTTTGTCTTCTTCGTAATCCTGGAAGTTTCCTTCGAAGAACTCCACTTTCGAATCGCCCTCAAAGGCTAGAATGTGGGTCGCAACGCGGTTTAGAAACCAGCGATCGTGCGAGATCACAAGCGCAGTTCCCGCAAAATTCACAAGCGCTTCTTCAAGCGCACGAAGCGTGTTCACATCAAGGTCGTTTGTCGGTTCATCAAGCAGCAGAACGTTTGCACCCGACTTCAGCATCTTGGCCAGATGAACGCGATTGCGCTCCCCGCCCGAAAGGATTCCTACTTTTTTCTGTTGGTCGGACCCTGTGAAATTGAAGCGCGAGCAATAGGAGCGCGAGGAAACTTCGCGGTTTCCAAGCAAAACCGTCTCGTTTTTTCCACCCGCAATCTCTTCCCACACCGTGTTTTCCGGATTCAAACTATCACGCGACTGATCCACATAACCAAGCTTCACGGTATCTCCGACACGGATCGCACCTTGATCTGGCTTGTCCTGACCTGCAAGCATCTTGAAGAGTGTGGATTTTCCGGCTCCGTTCCCGCCAATGATCCCGACAATGCTGCCGGGCGGGAGTTTGAAGTTCAGGTCTTCAAACAAAAGTTTGTTGCCAAAAGCTTTCGAGAGTTTCTCGGCTTCGATCACCACGGACCCAAGACGTGGGCCCGCAGGAATGAAGATTTCCATCTCTTCCTCGCGTCGGCCGCCCTGACTCTCATTCAAAAGTTGCTCATAGGCGCTCACCCGCGCCTTGCTCTTCGCCTGACGCGCCTTAGGACTCATGCGAATCCACTCAAGCTCGCGCTCAAGCGTTTTCTGGCGCTTGGTCTCGGCCTTTTCCTCTTGGGCGAGGCGATTCTGCTTTTGCTCAAGCCAGCTTGAATAGTTTCCCTCCCAAGGGATTCCATGACCGCGGTCAAGCTCCAGAATCCAGCCCGCAATGTTGTCGAGGAAATAACGATCGTGGGTTACCGCGATTACGGTGCCTTCGTATTTCTGCAAAAAGTCCTCAAGCCATGCCACAGATTCTGCATCCAAATGGTTGGTCGGTTCATCAAGGAGCAAAACATCGGGTCTTTGAATCAAGAGCCTGCAAAGGGCAACCCGTCTGCGCTCCCCTCCCGAGAGATTCTTCACCGGAGTGTCCGCGGGAGGACAGCGAAGCGCGTCCATGGAAACCTCGAGCTTGCGGTCGATGTCCCAGCCGTCTTTTGCCTCAATTCGCTCTTGAATCGCAGCCTGTTCCTCAAGCAGCTTCGTCATCTCATCAGGATCAAGCTCGGGATCGGCGAACTTCAAGCCGATCTCTTCAAAGCGTTTCAGATCCCGGCCAAGCTCGCCGGTTCCTTCCATCACAATTTCTTTTACGGTTTTTGAGGGATCAAGCTCAGGCTCCTGCTTCAGGTACCCGAAGGTCACGCCCTCGCTTGGGAGGACTTCGCCGTTTACATTGGTTTCCTCGCCCGCGATCACTTTCATGAGCGTCGATTTACCGGCCCCGTTCAAACCAAGGACACCGATCTTTGCACCATAAAAAAACGAGAGCGAAATGTCGCGAAGGACCGTTTTGTTGGGGGGATAGATCTTGGAAACCCGACTCATCGAGAACGCGAACTTTGGTTTGGCCATAATGGCCTATATGTACCAGACGAGTCTCAAAACCGCAATTTGCGGAACCGGAAGTCCTGAAATCCTTCGCATCTCTTTTTGATCGCTCACCGAGTTATCCGTGCCGTCATCCTGACTTGGATCAGCAGAGATCGTGATTCCACCAGAATGGATGAGTGCAAATTGCATCCCTGCATCGATCGCCAAGGAGAATTTGGGTGAAAGACGCCACTCATGGCCAAGCAGAAGCCCCGTATAAACCGTCCCCAGACTTGCCGTTGCAGTGTTCGCAAGCGATACGCCATCTTGCTTTAAGTTCGAGATATCGACCGTCACCCCGGCCTTCCGAAAGCCAAGCTGCGCTGCTGCATAAAATCCATTTAAAAAGGGATGATACCGGGCTCCGATCTCCATGCTGTAAATCGATACCGAGCGACTCCCGCCCGAAAATGGATAGGCAAAGAATCCGGCCTTGTAAAAGGCCACCCATGCCGGCAGCGCGTCTGTTTTGTATTGCACCCCAAGGGTCAAGGGCTGAGGGAATTCAATCCCAGTGCTGAGTCCAAGCTCGTTTCCATGAGCCGACAGCATCGGAGCCCCTGGAATCAACGCAAAGAGAACGATTCTCAACCAGAGAGTTCTCATCAGTTGGTGACCTTGATGTGATTGCTCACAATCCAGAGAAACTCCTGATCCGCGAGATCTTCATTAAAGATCAGCTCACGCAAGTGTTTTGGCTTTTGATAGACATGGATGCGGTAATCGCCGGGCGTAGGGTTGGAATGGATGAGTTGTGCGGCCGAAGTTCCCGCAACGACCGTCTCGGCCCCGGAGCTTGAGACGCGAATCAGTTCGGCACGGATTTCGGGTCGGTCGTCTGAGTCCATACCCGGAAACCCAGGATGCACCACGGGCAGAGTGAATTCAAGGCGGCCCGTGTCCCCGCCCGTGATGGATGCGATGTCCCCCATCTCAACCGTAGAGTCGCCTCCAACGCTCGTTCGCACCAGATGGTAATCGAGCCCAAGAGGAGTTCCCATTCCCTCCACCACAAAAAACACCCGTCCGGCTTCGATTGCACTTTTGACTCCGGAAATGGTATCGGTCGAGGTCAGCACCAGATTGTTGAAAAACCGGGTCATCCGCCTGTGATGATCCAGCCGTTCTCCATCCGCTCCTTTTTGCGAGAAAATATTTTCATGTGAATCAAGCCCACCCACTCCGGTCACGCGAGCAGTGGTGCTTGCGGAAACGAGTGCATCCCAGCGATCAAAATAAACGCGGTTGAACTCGATGAAATCAAGGAACATGTAATCGGGATTGAGCGACTTGTAGGGATCGGCAAGGTAATTGATGAACACGCCGATCTTATCGAATGGATTCCTGCCCAGATATTTTTTTCGGATCTTCGGATCAAGATTCGCATGCACATTGTAAATCTCAATGAAAGAGGGCTGAATCGCAGTCAGTGTGATGAGATCCCGGCTTTCGGTGTGCGGAACCCCGATCAGGGCCTTTGCATCATCCAATCCGGCGGCGCCCCTGAAACGCGCGGGATCCTCGCCCTCATAGACGCCTTCCCGCTCCAGAACATCGGCTGAAACATGGTTTTCCATACCCAGTGCAAGGAGTTTCCCCTCCAGTCCGATCGCAAGCCTTGGCGTGAATCCATTCGGGCAGCTGATTTGGTTTCCGACGGGGTTTCCAGCGCTGGTTAGCAACGTGTCGCCGGATTCAAGAAGGGCAAGATCCGAAAACGAAGTCTCGGCCAGGTGATTCGTGTGATCAGTCGCAAAAATGTAGTTGATGTGGTTCTCGCAAAACGCGTAGCGTGCATGGGCCCAACACCCGCGATTGATGGTCCCATCCGCGTTGTAGCCTTTGCCATCGCACGCATCAAAGGAATAGGGTGTGTGGAAATGTGTGATCGCCCGAACAAAGGACTGCCCCCGAAGCACACCTAGTTCCGTAGTAGGCACTAAGCCGGGAGACACGGGACGATTTGAACACGCAAACGACAGCCCTATGCCAATCACAAGCGGAAGGCGCAGACCTTCCCAACCCCGAGTCCCCATTCAGAATATGGTAGACGGAAATCCGTCAAACTTCTGCTAACTGGCCTCATTGGGTGGGCACAAGGCAACCAACAACAGCTATAAATCATTGCAATCGCGAAGTTTTTGCCAAAAAACCCCAATAGATTTCTTTAAATTTCCACCTGCGCGGCGCGCCAGAATTAAGATTTCCCAATAGGTCTCAGTGCTTACGCCGACAAAAAATGATCATATGCCCATTAAGGAAAGCCAGTTTGCAGCCGATACGTACTCTGTCCATGGAATTTCTCGGACGCAAACTCCCAGGATCGGGTGCTTGAACTTTTTGTGAGGAACTCATCATGATCCTGCCCTTTCGCGTTTTCTTGATCATTTTTGCCCTGCTTACGGGGCTCATCACCTCTGTTTCTGTTTTCGCAGAAGAAGTCTTTGATCGCCTTGATGGCACCGGTCCTTCGGGAAAAAAAGTGAATGTGATCGAATGGGAAGGAAATCTCGAATTTCATGTCTATCCGAAAGGATCCCTAAAGGGTTTGAGCGCGAAGCTGGATGATCGCGAGAAGGGAAAAAAAGTGATGGTGATCGCTTATCGCTTTGGAGCGAAAAACCGGCCGCTCGTTCGTCGCGCCATTCTTGGTGTACCCTTTCAAAAAGAGCTAAAAGCTTTTGTCGATGCAAGCGAGAAAGAGTTCGACAAGCTTGCAATTTCTAACCGTCCGCTTTCCGGGAACTGGAAGCCCTTTCGCCTCGATGCACCTCCCGCACAGTGGTATCCGGATGGAGACGAACGAAACGAAGAAACGCCCTCTTATTTGGGAGAGTTCAAGCGTGCCCCCTCTTCTGAACAAGAAACTTCAAGCAAACGGAGACCGGCTTCGGAACCAGGCGAGGGTAAGGCATCAAAGCCCGTACCTGGGGCGGAAGGGTCGCTGAATCATTTCGACTTTTAACTGGTCTCTTTGAATGGGCATGAATCACAAATCCGATTTTATGAGCACGGTATTGTGATACCTGACATAAATCCAAAGGTGAGCCTCGAGGTTCTCCAGTTTCTTTGTCGTATTCCAGGTTTTCCGAAAGAGCCTGCTGATGTTGGCCCGAAGCATGGCGCAGGTGTGATTTAGCGAAAACAGGGGATCGAACTTTTGTCTCTTTAGTTCCCCCTGACCAACACTAGCTCCGCGTGCACCTTTGTGCCGGATGTGATTCGCGTTTGGAAGATGGCGTTTTACATACTTCGGGTAATGAGGGTTCTCATCTGACTCGATCACGGCTTTGGGGTGAAGAAATGGTTTCAGGTTTTTAAAGAGTTGATCCCAACCCTCTGGACGTTCGTCTTTTCGTTTGCCGTATTTTTGTCGTGCGATCTTTGCAAGAGTGCCCTTTGCCGGCATCCTTTTTACCTGAAAATCAAGGATTTCACGCCCATCTTTTCGAACCGCAAGAGGCACACTTATGGGCTTGCACTTGGTGTGCTCCGAGGTTTCAAGATCATCAAACTGAACGCGTTTGATGGGCTTTCCCTGATAAGTCTCCTCAAGCCACTCGAAATGATCAACCTTCGATCTGACTCCCAGGATCCTTAGCTTCCGACTGATCGTCATGCGGTCGGTTTGAAAGAGGATTGCAGCCCGCCTCTGGGTGATCCCCGAGCCAAGAAACACAAACAACCGCTGATTGATGTCTCTACGGTGTTGACGGTAGTCCGGATCAAAGGTGGCTTTTGAGAATTGGATCTTGCACACAAGGCACTTAAAGCGTTGGATGTAGCGGCGATCGCACAGCCGATAAAAGGTCCCTTTTTTGGACACTCGGCCGGAAACCGCACTCCCAAGATGCCTTGATTGATGCTCAGAACAGTCAAAATTTATGCAATAACGTTTCATGTTCCGGGCATTTGCAGAAGAAGTGCCAAGAGTCTGCTCAGTTACATCGCCAACAGAATTTGCCCATGCCCATTCAAAGAGGCCAGTTTGGGTCAAATAAACATCATCTGTGTAAAAAACAACTTCACCCTTATCCTAAAAGAGGATGAACGAATTTGATCTCGAAAAGATGTTTGGTGATTGGAACCAGGAGGGATTCGAAGGAGAGCTTTCCATCCCGAAAATCCGCTGGAACCCGCGGCTGAGGACATCAGCCGGGCGATTCATTCCCGATCCTTCGGGTTGTGTGATCGAGGTGGCCTCCTATCTTCGGGATGAACTTGATGCCGAGAAGCTCATCCGCGATACTTTGGGTCACGAAATGATCCACTACTGGCTCTTTGTGAAAAACCTTCCTTACGGGCATACCTCGCTCTTCCATCAAAAAATGGAGCAGATCGGTGTCAGCCGCTATAATCCCGTCCCAAAGCACAGGCCATTCAAGCATTGCTATGAATGCCGGGGCTGCGGACAGAGGATCTTTGTCAGAAAGCGCCTTAGGCTTGCGGCCTGTGCCGCCTGCTGCAATCTCCATGCGGACGGATGCTATGATCCGCGATTCAAACTGAAGCTTTTGGCCTCGGGAGACGCGGCTTTCAGGGAAGAAAATCCCATGAAACGCTCTGGTTGATCTCGCTGATACCCCGTGCTAGCGTGGGGGCGGGATGGATTCTGTTCATGATAAGCAAAGCCAAAAGCCTGCAAGCCGACACCTGCAGGAACCAGTAAAGTCGGGGGTATCAGGTTCTGATGAGGTCACCCTCGATCAATTGCTTTCCTCCTTTCGTCCCTATCGCGAGTTTGTGGAGCAGGTTTCACTGGGTTTGGAGCGGCTTCTCCGGATTCACGAGGATTTGATCCGCGGTCATGAGACGGCGCGGCCCGCTTTGCCGGATTTGTCGGAAAAGCGCATGGATCGAAAAAATTCAATCAAACCGACCCCCAAGCGGATCCTCTTGCTTGATGATTCGGAACTGAGTCGGGTTTTGGTGAGTCACTATTTTAAGGGACTTCCGGTTTCTATAGATTATGTAAAAACCAAGTCCGAGGCCGACCTTTTTCTTGAACAGGGGACATATGATCTCTTGTTGATCGACCTTGAACTCAGGATCGAGCCTGAATGGATTTCGTGGATAAAGGGTCACGCGGGACACACCCGTATTGTAGCCTTGAGTCCGAATGTCCACTCCTCCGAGGACGAGGCGAGGGCTTCGGGCCTTGGATATGACTCTTATGTGTCCAGAGCCGAGTCGAGAGTGACCCTGCGTGATCGCCTGAGTGCGAACCTTTGGGCGGAGTAAGGCCCGATTTCTTGTTGAGTTCGAGCAAAAATAGTCATTAGTGACACTCTGTTGGAGTCCAGGGACTCTCCGATAAGATATAAGAGTGAGGCACATTACCTTTCAAACGCATTTCCTACGATTTCGGTCGATCATCCTGATGATGGGGTTGATTTTGATTTGCACCTCCTGCTCTCTTGAACAGCAAAGTCAGGAGAGTCAGATCAGAATCAGGATTGATCCTTCCGTGATTCGAAGAATCGATTCAGGACGTTTTAATGCACAAGATTTGTATCCATCGCTAAGTCTTGATTCTGAAGGTCCACCTGGGCCGACAGTAGTACTCGATTCACTCACAAAATTGCTGATCAATGTCGAGGGCCCCGGCATTCCTTACATCAACGTTCCGGGTCTTCCTTGCATTCGTCTTGGGATTGGAACTTCTGTTTTACTGCCGATGCCCCCCACATCCGCTGCGGGGTCTTCATCCCCCAGTGTGCCTATTGAGATTCTCGTGCCATCCGGATTGAATCGGAAGGTGGTTTTATATGAAATCAACTACAGCCAAAATGTCCCTTCGTCGGGGATTTCGGCAAGTCAATATTTCTTGGGCGCTGGATCAAGTGGCCTCGGGGTTGAATCTTTTGAGCCAAGCGTTCACGCAGCGGTTACGATCCCAAGCCTCTTTTCGGAGCAAACCATTGAGTTGATGAGAGTGACCTCGCCAGGGCCAGTGAGTTGTGATGCGAATTCCTCCTTTGGTCCTCCAGTTCTGCCATTAAATCAAGTAGGAAATAATGTGGCGTTGTTTCTTTCAAACTACCGACCCTATCAGCGTGGTGGCGAGTCGGTATTCCAAAGCGGCAAGATTGAAATGTGGAAGCCCTCTTTACCGACTGGTTCAGCGACTGTTCCATGGATTTTTCGGGTATCAGGGAAATTGGGTTCAAACGGTGGGAATATTGGTGAGGCAGTCTTATCAGATTTGATTCTTGCCTCTCCAAGTCCAACTCCAATTCCAACTCCCAACAAAATTTTTTCTTCCCTGGCATCGCCTACGCCATCGCCTTCCCCGTCGCCTCTTGTGTGGTTTCAAGAAAATTATTCTTTGGCGGTAGTTGATGCCAATAGTGTAGGGGTCTTAAATCATCGGGTTTCAGTTGGCACGAGAGCGGGTGCACCTTCTGTGATTCGAAATATTCCTTATCAATATTTTGATGGAGTTCCAGTGTTTTTAGATCAGGCTAACAGCCTGAATCTGGTAGCTCTACACAATAATTTGTATTCTGCAGTGGTAAATCCTGTAACCACCGATCCGATCCAAATAGAACCGATCCAATTGGATTCGGTGTTTGTCACCGATAGTTCTGCTCGGCTCATGGTCGTACCACCACCACCAGATCAATCGGAGAGCCCACCGCCTTGCCCGCTTCGATTCGGAGGGGGAGATCTCCCCTCGATGTTCACCCTTGGGCCTAATGGTTGTAAGTTGTATTTTACGAACAAAGATGGGATAAGTTTGGGTGGCCAATCACAGCTTGTTATTGAACTTCGGGCCAAAAGCGCTGGTTCTGGTTTTCGTTGGGCGCAACTCCGAACCGAATCAATCACTCAATCTTTACTCGCATACCCAGAGATTGAAAGTACATTCAATCCGAATTCTTCACCAATTGCTTTGCCATTTCCATACGCTAACCCACCTCAAGACCCATCGATCATCATGGTTGAGGTTGTTTCTTCTTCAGGAATACAACGTTATTTTGCGCCTCAAAACGGAATAGGTATAGATATCGGAAATAATAAATTCAATCTAAATAATCCCCCGTCATGCACCGCAGAGGTCAGGATATTGGTGCGCGGGAAGTTTAATAATGGTAGTACCCAATTTTCTTATCGATGGATGAAGTATTCGCGCGACAAAAGGGATGGAGATACTTGTACTTCAATTAATGGAGCAGGAGCTGGAGGTAGCTCGTAGGAGGAGAATTTTTTAACCGTCTTTTGTATGGCCATAGCCATTGAGTGAGCGGTCTTCAGCTCCTTGGAGTCAATTCGTCCTTCGGGTGCGTTCTTTGGTACACACTGATTTTTTTCCGGTTTCCCTGTTACACTTATTGATAAGTGGGGTGTTTTTTCCAGTGGGCGATTTAAGGGCAAATCTTAAAAGGATCTCATGTTTTGGGCTGCTCTTTCTTCTTTCTGCGTGCTCTTTTGAGCAAAGGGATCCCTATGCTGCTCTTTCGGGCAATCCTCGGAGCAAGGGAAATGGTCCGGTAACCGGGAATCCATCGCCTACGCCATCGCCTACGCCATCGCCTACGCCATCGCCTACGCCATCGCCTACGCCATCGCCTACGCCATCGCCTACGCCATCGCCTACGCCATCGCCTACGCCATCGCCTACGCC
>JAGWXK010000172.1 GCA_018969905.1 Bdellovibrionales bacterium | reverse complement strand
ACTTTCGGACGGCTTCGCGAGGTCCTGAATTCGAACAAGGAGCTGTCCAAACGACTCCTGGAGCTTGAATCCCGATACGATGAACACTTCAGGGCGGTATTTCGAGCAATTCGGGATCTGATGTCAAAGCGATCCGTTCCATTGAAGAGAATTGTCGGGCTAGGAAGCTAAACCTCTAAAAACCGTCCTAATCTTTCCAAAAAAGCATCTGGAATCTCCGCAAAGGGCGCGTGACCACAATCCATAACCACGAACTCCGCATGAGGGATTGCTTTTGCCGCTTCTCGGCCATCCTTCTTTGAGGAAATCGCGGGGTCCTTTTCTCCGAACATCAAAAGCACAGGACATTGAATCAATTTCGCTTTCTCCCTGAGATCGAATTCCGGATTCAAAAAACTCCGCCAGATCGAACGATTCAGGATGAGATGGCCCTTCTCCGCTTGGGACGTCCGGGCACGGTTCAGCATTTCACGGGTAACTAATGTATCTTTCCTAAGATACATTCGCGCCCAAAGGTGCGGGGGCAAGGAGAATCTGCTTCCCTGTAGTTTGCAAAAGAGCCGAGAAATCATGCTGTGCGGCGTGAATCCTCCGGGAGCAATGAGGATAACCGAAGAAACACGTTCCGGAAAATCCGAGGCATACCTTGCAGCAACCCATCCCCCCACCGAGTTACCGAGAATGCCAAATTTCGAGAGCCCCAACTGAGAAACAAAATCTAAAAATGTTTGGTAAAAGAAATCGACTTTCTTTGTCTCGGGATTCAATGGAAGAGTGGAATTCCCATATCCCGGCCAGTCCAGCGCGATGACACGGTGTCGTTTCGAAAGCGCAGGGATCACCGCCTCCCAGTCCCGACTGTCACCAGGATTGGCATGGAGGAGCACCAACGGCGGGCCCTCACCTGACTCTGTGTAGTGAAGCAAATTTTCAGACACCCTGATCAATGGCATATCAAGCTACCCAAGCACGTCGAGATTGTTTGTGACCTTCACATCATGCCTTGTTCTAATGTAAAGACTTCCCTTGCTCGATCTTGCCACAACTCCATCTATTTCATGCCTTATCGAAAGCTCAACTGCTTTATCCTTTTCAAGCCACCCTATTTTTTCAATGCAGTAAGCGACAATCATTTTCTTTTTTCGATCTTTTAGAACCTTTGTAATTCGTAGGGGCAAGTTTGTTTGCCCTATTTTCCACCCTTCATGACTCTTAATTGCGGCAACCAAATTTTCAAACTGCTTCGAATCAAGATCTCTCACCATCGTCTTCGGATCCTTTATCCCAATCTTCGTTAATATAAACCTCAGATATTTTACTGGATTATTATTGTCTTTTTTTGGGGCATAATGCTTGATCAGACTTTTTATACTTGAGCCCTTGTAGCCATTTTTTAAAAGGTCTCTCAATGCAACTTCACCTTGATCTAGAGTTGGAAATACCGCGAACCCCCCTGAGTAACCGATGCAGCCGTTGCTTTTAGAAAATTTACCGGACCTCATGTTGCCCGGGTTATTATTCCTCCAAGTCCAAGTTCCGCCAGATCGAATCATCAACCGATTGTCTTCCGAATAATAAATGGTGATGCGATTCGGACCACCTCTTGCTTTAACGAATTGATCCGAGCTCATTTTTTATCCACAACAATGTTGTTTTTTGCACTAATCAAAAAGTGCGTATGATGATGCCCGCTTTGCCACTCAAAAACCGGAGCATTCATGGAGACGTGATTTTTA
>JAGWXK010000006.1 GCA_018969905.1 Bdellovibrionales bacterium | reverse complement strand
GGTCGAATTGTCGATCATCGTGGAAAGCCAGGACATTGCGATCAAGAAACTCCTCGCATCAGACGGCATCGGAATTGCGGCCCTCGCAGCTCATGCCGCACGAATGCAAGTATCCCGGGGAGATCTCATCGAGATTGGCAGGCTTCAAGGGGTGCATGAGGAGCTGTTTTTGATATCCTCTCCGCGAAAGATCCCGAACCCGCTCGCAAACAAGATTTTTCGATCCTTCAAAATATAACTTTATACAATAGTAATCATTTTTATTATCCATTTTATGAATGTTTTGATCTCCCCTAGCATTTGCTCATGAACAAGAGGAGACCAAACATGATTCAGATTGTATTCAAGAACCTTCAAAAGTCCGATTTAACGAGGGCTTCGGTCCTCGAAAGAATTCTACCTTTAGTCTCTAAGTTCCCGGGACTGGAGACCGCCCGAATTCGCGTTACCCTGGAAATGCACAATGCACCGGAACAACCGGGACCGGATCTCTACTCCGTGAAAATGCAAATCCTGCGCGGCAAATACCGTGGTTTGCGGCTGGAGAAATCCGCGGATACTTTGCACCTTGCACTCGCAGACCTTGTCGAGCACGCACTGGAACGACTGAACCGGTACGGTGACCGGACCAGGGTGCGCGAACGATCAAAGGCAAGAAAATTCCTGGAAGGTTTTGTAAGAAAAGTGTCCTTTTCCTGATTCCCCTCTTCAGGAAAAACCGTCGAATCCGTGCCGGAATGCCGCCATCCCTTCCCACAAGGCTTCCGGCACGGATTTCACCGTACCGCTTTCCTGCAAGCTCAAAAAAACCCTCAGTCCTCCGTCAACTCATCCGAGATTTCGTTTGGATTTTCTTCAAGCGCAGGAAAATGCTCCTTGAGCGCCGCACCAATTGCCGCCACCGCATAAACTATTCCATCGGTGATGTCTTTTTCACGAATGTGAATCGACACCTCTTTTGCAAGATTCGTCCAAAATTCCGGACCCACCTTTTCGTGAATCCCTTGATCCCCGTAGATTGAGAATTTTTTGAGTTTCGGATTCAAATACAAAAGCACACTGTTTCGAAGCCGCGTGTTCTGCATTCCGAGCTTTTGGAACAAAGACTCCGCACACTTCAAAAGATCCTGATCGTTCTTACTGTAGGAAAGATGAACCCTGATCTCACCACTCGTACCGGCTTCAGCGATTCGAATAGCATTCATCACCTGTTTTTTGTTAGGAGCCTGATTACCAATCACCACTGGCACCTCCGCCACCACTCATTCCGCCACCGCCTGAAAACCCACCAAAACCTCCGCCAGAGGATCCACCCCACCCCGAAGAGCCGCCCCAACCAGAGGAGCCACCCCAATGATCAGGCCCGTCCCATGAGTTTCTTGAATGTCTCCGGACTTGAGGGCTCGTCCAACCCCTCCGGCTCCGAGCCAAAACGATGATCCAAAACACAATGAACATCGGAAGCAAAATGAAGAAATTCTTCTTCATCCGATAGGCAAGGCCACTCTCTTTCGTGACCTGAACCGGCTCCCCTGCCACTACAGCAACGATTGCCTTCGCTCCCTCAATGAGCCCAATGTCCTGCCGCCCCTCGCGAAATCTTGGCTTGATCGCGCGCTCAATGATCATTTTGCTTTTGGCATCGGTGAGCAGGGGTTCAAGCCCATAGCCCACCTCAATGCGGATCTTCCGGTCCTCTTGGAATATGGCAAGGATCACTCCATTGCTCTTGTCTTTAGTGCCGGGATTCCAAGCCTGAAAAAGCCGCGTGACGAAATCCACATGGTCCTCGCCTTGAAGGCCCGGGAAGGTCGCGACCAGCACTTGGTTTCCGGATCGCTTGTCCTCTGCTGAGAGAATCGCACTCAATCGGGAACGCGCTGCCGGGTCAAGGATCTGCGCACCATCATGCACATAATCTCTTGGGCTCGGAGGAATCGAAAGAGAAGCCTGGGCCCCCGAGGCTGTGCAAAGGAGGAGCGAAAGACCAATCCCGACCAAACGCCGGTATGCCCGAAATATCCGCATCCGATCAGAACTTCACTTCGGGGGCGTTTTCAGATCCTTTTTTTGCTTCAAAGTACTCGCGCGCCTTGAACCCTTTGGAGTCCGCTACCACCGACTTCGGAAACTGCCGAATGGCGGTGTTGAATTCACGAGCAGACTCGTTGAAGCGCTGGCGCTCGACCGTGATGCGGTTTTCTGTTCCTTCGAGCTGACTCTGAAGTTCAAGAAAATTCTGGTTCGCCTTGAGATCAGGATATTTTTCGGCAACGACCATAAGCCTCGAGAGCGCACTTGAAAGCTGCCCCTGAGCGGCTTCGAACTTTTTGAGGTCCCCTGGAGCGCTGACTTTGATCTGGCCAACGGACGCACGCGCCTCGGTCACGGCCGTGAGAAGCTCGGTTTCGTGCTTGGCATAGCCCTTTACGGTGTTCACAAGGTTTGGAATCAGGTCCGCTCTTCGTTGATAGACGTTTTCAACCTGGGACCAGGAGCTGTTCACCTTTTCATCAAGCGCGATCAAGCCGTTCCCCGCGCTGATGAACCAAAGCACGCAAATCGCAATCACTCCAAAAACAGAGCCAAGCACCACCAAAGTTGATTTCATTTTGGGTCTCCTATTGTTTCGGGATCATAGCACGATCCCACCCTCCACTTGAAGTTTTTTGAGCCCAAAAAGAAGACGAAAGACCCGACTTTCAAGTCCTACCCCCTTGTCATCAAAAGCATCCCCCGATAGGCTGCCCTCCGATGCGACCCGCAATTTTCGTGCTTCTCTTTGTGCTTTTGAATCCTTTGCACGCACGAGCCGAGCCTGCCCGCGGAACCATCCGCTCGATCCCATCCGCAAACGAAATCAGCATCTCTGAAACGGCGCAAGGATCGTTTCAACCAGGGGACCTGCTGCTGATTCGGGACCAAGTACAAAATGAGATCCTTGGCTATGCCGAGGTTACCTCTCGAAGCCCGGAATCCCCCCACATCCTTGCCCGTGTTCGTTCGCACTCCAATAATGGCCTGATTCGGGTCGATGATGCGGTCGAGTCGATTGACTTATCTGATTTTGAAAAATCAAAGGATCAAATGAGTCAGGGCCGCCATGATCTAGTGATCCACGGCAAGAGATTCATTTCCTCAAAATACAAACCCCAAGTCTATCTCGGAGCCCTGACCGGTCAGACGGCGGCCACGCTTGAGTCGGGCGAGTTTTTTGTGGGTCTTGCGCTTCTCGGCTATGGGCTTGGCGAAACCCTTCAGATCAGCACGCAGCCCTTTTTGAACATTCTCGGAGAAACAAATCTCCAATTGAAATGGCAGGCGATTGAAAACGAGGATTTTCGGATAAGTTTTGGGGCAGAGTCCCGCTACAACCTGGATTACAAGCGGGCAATCGGATCTTTTTCAGTTTATTGGGATACGTTTTCGAATTCAAAATTCCTGACCTACAACCAGCTCCGGATTACGACCGGCGAGTCAGAGCTGTATCAGCGAAGAACCTCGGCAGAGTTCAGCGTGAATTACGGGTACATTACAAATCGCTGGAACCGGATCATTTTTGGTCCAAATATCGACATCCAAGAAGAAACCCTGGGAGGGCTTTTGTCTTATCAATGGGTGTGGGATCATTTTCATTCCGCACTCACGTTACAGGCCCGGGATTTTACGAATCTGGAATTCGGAAGCGAGGGGTACCTTGTCTATCTTGATTTCTGGTGGAGGATTTGATGCAGGTTCCTGCGACTAGGTGCTAGAAGGGAGAGTCAGAATCTCTACGCCATCCATAAAACGTCGCATATTCTGCACATACTCGTTGAAATCAGGTGTGGCAGGACGATTCGGATCACTTAACGCTTTGACTCTTCCTGTGTAGACGTATGGGATATAGTCCATCCAATTGGATTCTTTAATCTTCGGGCCTTTTGAATTCAGAATCGTTCTCCTCGCCTCAGCCAGGTAAAACATCGTTGCGATCGCTGAATCCCTCGGAATCCCAAGTGTTTCCTTTTTGATTTTTGGATCATACGTGTTCACTTTTTCTGGAAGCATCTTAATTTGGGTCAGACCTCTTGAAGTATTGAACACTTCTGCAGTAATTGGATTCTCCCCCTCCAGGATTTTTTCTCTCATCTTCCCCAGAATTACCAGCCCCTGATGCTCCTCTTTAGTTTTATATTTTAAGCTGTTCCCAAAGTCGGACTCCTGACCGAGGATTCCAAAGGCAACCTGAGCGAGTTGATTGTACACTTCGTTCGTAACGCCGAGAGCACTCATGAGCTTTGGCTTTTCATCCCGGATAGCGTCCATAAATGTAGAACTGCGATAATTCTTATACTCCCGATTCGTGATCTTAACCTCGATCGGGGTTGGAACCTTGGGGTCTTGACTTAGAGCAATTCGCTCCACCTCACTTTGTTTTACACCCTTTGACTGAACCAGATTGATTTTTCCATCTACTACTTTAAATCGGGCTTTGCCCGTCTCAGGCAAAACAAAAAGCTGACAACCTGGCTTCAAAAATGATTGGACCTTTGCAAAATCCTGCTTTTTTACGTTCACACATCCGCCTGTTTTCCTTCGTCCAGATGGAGGGTCATCAAAAAAACCATTTCGATACTCCATGCCATTTGGAACCTGATGAAGAGCAAACACCCTTTCTCCAAAAGAGATCAGGTTACCGTTGTAGTTTTTTTGATAATAACTTTTCTCATCTTGACTGAAGGTTTTTGGATCACGAACCGTAAAAATCCCGGCGCCCGTGGTACCGCTTCCCTCCTTATTCCCATCCTGGTATCCCGCCCAGTAGGTTTTATCATCTGACACCTGAGCACCAATTAAAACATTCTGTTCATAAAGCCTGGCTCCGGTCGAAGCCTGATACACCTGAATCACGCCATTTTCCTTATCCAAGACCGTATATTGTTGGCACTGACTCGAGGTAGGCGGATTGATTCTGAAGTATTCTCGAATCAAACTGTGATCATCAAGATTGTTCAGATAATTCGATTTGTTCCTATCAATCTTAACCGTACTGGCCCGATTAAAATTTGGATTGATTCTCCTGCCAGACAGGGTCTCATAACGTAACTCTTGGTTACCAACCCCGACCGTAGTAAAATAGGCGCTATCGTTCATCAGCGCCTCTGCTCGCGCAACCAAATATTCCGATTCCATCCCAGAGTAGTCCGTTTTAGATCGCTTTTGACCCAAGGTTTTGCTTATTTTATTTGCAATTTGTTCGGATGGGTCAAGTTGATTGCAGCCTACATCATATAAATGTCCGCCATGAACAAAAACATCCCTTCTATTCCCAATCGCAGCCATCGCAAGAAGTCGCAGGGGGGCACCACAGCTCGCAATTTTACTCTTTACCCATTGTTTTTTTTCAGGCGGGAACATCTCAAAAAATGCAGCTTCGCTCAAGGCTCTGCCTGTGTCTCTCGAGTACAATCTCCCGTTAAAGGAGAAGACCTTCTCACTTTGGGCAACGGCTTTTGCCCAGGACCGAACATATCCGGGCTGCAGATTGGATAGAAACTCCTTTGTTCGGACCGGATTATCTTTGATTAGGGTCGCAATGGGATCAAAAGGAACCACTCCAGTATCGGGAAGACTGCTATTTTTCGTTTCTCCAGTTTTGGGTTGCAATTTTTCTGGCATCGCGCTCCACCCTTGCCCATCCTGCCCGCTCGTAGAAGAATTTGAATTTACTTTTGGTGGAGTGGTAAATACTCGAAGCCATACTTTCCTAAAACGGAGACTATCAATCAAATCTTTTTCTTGCCTAAGTTTTTCCTGAAGCACATCCATCAAGATCGATTTGAAACCCTCATTTTGAGCGAGCAGATTTGAAACCGTGGATTGGCATTTTTCACCCCGAGTGCATTCTTGAGGGACATTGAACTG
The DNA here is from genome assembly GCA_018969905.1 of Bdellovibrionales bacterium. Classification (GTDB taxonomy): domain Bacteria; phylum Bdellovibrionota; class UBA1018; order UBA1018; family CAIMNF01; genus CAIMNF01. The sequence goes on along the minus strand of JAGWXK010000006.1, from coordinate 43,536 downwards.
ATCAAGAATTTTCATCATCTTGGCGTTGATGTCTTGTATCGTTCTCTCAATGCCCTTTAAATTGACTTCAACCTCCATAGACGAAAACTCCGGCCCCATGGAGGCCCGATAAGACGCATTGATGAGTTTTAGGAAATTCGTAACCCCCTGAGCCGAGTCCTCATCGAGCATTCGGGTATCATACTGCCCAGTGCTTTCCGTTTTTCTCTCGAGACTGGATGCGATGCTCAACAACTTAACGTCGGATTCATCCAAAAGAAAAGGTCGGTCTTCTGAATCAAACTCATGGAGTAAAATATCCTTCAGGTAAGGAGCAACCGCGGCGAGGGCGTTTCTGGATAGGGGTTGGCTCTGAAATAGATTCCGAGCTTTTACGAATTCAGCGTTTTTATTTTTCGACTTTTCTTCAAGCAACTGAAGAATCACTCTTTCAATATTCTTCGGGGTCTCGCTCTCCAGACTTTGCTTTTTCTTTAAATATACCCAGGCCAAGCGATGAATCGTGAGTCTGGCCTGAAGACTCAAAAACTCCTTTGCCTCCGAGGTCGAGATCTCCTGAGAAAAAAGCTCTCGAAGAGCAGTTGCACAATTTTGATCCGCAAAAGATGGCGTTTGCCCGGCAAAGAAAACGAGAAAAAAAATGAAAAAAAGCATCCTCATCTATTTGCATTTCGGAAGTATGAGAGTGGTCCTTTAATCCTGACTCAAACCTTGCGTCAAAGATTAGGCGCCTAGCTAAACAGGAAAGTTCAAAACTCTTTCTCTTCGTCTGTGGGGAAATAAAAATCCCGACTGGTCCGTACGATCCATTGCTAATGCCGAGAGCCTACCTTGTGCCAATTCACATTTTCCGGTTCTCGAGACCCAAGAGCCACGCGCGGACAACTGGGTGCAGGTGGTCCTCTTCCACAAGCCTGCTCCCGAGGGAGATCAGCGACCAGGATTCAATATCGGCCCTCCCAAAAGAGACAGGCTTGATTGGGAGGCCCTTCTCTTTCCAGTATCAATCTCTAAGAATCAAATCAAACCTCTCGTGGGCGTTCGCTGGGGCTATACATTTTCTGGAGATCTCGAACACCTGGAAGGCAAAGCGGTCACTCCGCTCAATCCTGAGGATTGAAATCGACACTGGGAAGCACTACAAAAAGCCTATCCAAAATGGCGATTTGATAGAGCTAATCCGTGACTACCAACGATGGATCCGGGATTTCCTACCCGCCTACCCCCGATACTCAAGCAACTCGATCTCAAAACCATCCGGATCATCTACAAAAGCCATTTTGGTTTTGCCATTGGGAGTAAGCCCCGGACCCCAGCTCAAGTCATAGCCTTTTGATTTGAGGAGCTCGCGAACCTCATCGATCGATTCCACCCGGTAAGCCATATGGCCGTAATTCTCGCCCTTTTGATAATCCTTTGTATCCCAGTTATAGGTAAGCTCAAGCTTCGGGGCAGACGCCCCCTGGTCTGACTTTGACTTTAAAAAGGCAATTGTAAAACGCCCTTCCGGATAATCGGTTTTGGAAAGTAGTTCAAACCCAAGCCCCTCGGTATAAAACCTAATCGACTTCTCCAAATCCAAAACCCGAATCATCGTGTGCAAATAGGAAAGCATGATGGATCCCACCCTAGGCCGGAGCCATTAATCCATCAAGCCTAATTTCCACGGACCAAGCACCTGGATGCGCTTCAACGCTACCCCTTCGAAAATCCTTTGGTACTAGGAGAGCATCGCGGCCGCGCTTGGCGACTTTCCGTCTCCAGTGGTCGGGGTTCTTGCAGAGAAAGTACGTGAATTGAAAGCATTATGAATGCCCTCTGATTTTCAGTTTAAAACTTACGCAATAAACTCCCCATCTATGATTCAAAAAAGAAAGTTGAATGAATTTCATTCTTTGAATTGAACCATTCTATTTTTCCGATGACCCTTCCCTTTTGACTTCTGATAGGATCTCACAATGGAAGTAAATTTAAGTGATTTCATGACCCTCGGCTTATTGATCGGTCTTGAGCTTGTGCTCGGAATAGATAACATTCTGTTGATTTCGATTGTCACGGGCCGTTTGAAATCAAACGAACAGGAAAAAGCGAGAAAGCTTGCATTGTTTTTGGCCCTGATGTTCCGACTCCTCCTGGTCATGGGTGCGGCATCGTTGGTAAAAATGACAGAGCCCGTTTTTGGGCAGTTTTCGTACAAGAACCTGATTCTGCTTTCAGGTGGTGCGTTTTTGCTCTTCAAAGCGGTGAAAGAGATCCATCACACGGTCGAGAGTCCTTTGGCGGAAACGCAAGGTGCCGGTTCAAAAAAAATCAGTTTCGTTTCTGCGATTGTCCAATTGGTGTTGATTGACATGGTGTTTTCGATCGACTCCGTGATAACCGCCGTTGGCCTTACCGAGCATTTGTGGGTGATCATCACGGCGGTCGTTTTGTCTTTCCTGGTGGTGCTCGCGTTTGCAACCACAGTTGCGAATTTTGTGAATCAAAATCCCGCCCTTAAGATTCTGGCACTTTCATTTCTGGTGACCATCGGGGTGACCCTGTTTTTGGAGGGCATGGGCAAAGAAGTTGAAAAGGGATACATCTATCTGCCCATGGGATTTGCTTTGGTCGTCGAGCTTCTGCAAATGCGGTTTGATTCGAATCGAAGGAAAACCGGTGGCGTCTGAAACCTTTCACAGTTGTCCGATTCAAGTCACAGTGTCTTCAACGGACGCCACGATTGCCTTCTCATGATTGACGCTCGCCGATTTCATCTGAACTGCCGCCCCACTTTTCACAATCTCACCCAGGGGTTTTCACCAAATCACACCAGGCAGTCAGTCAGGAATTGAGATCCGTGGGATCTGCAGGCAGCGGGGCCCAGAAAATGAATTCTATCTGGAATTGTTTCAAAAAGATCTACCCATGCTTAAGAAATGAATAGATCTGATTGTTAATTCCATCTGACTCGGATTTGCCCCACTCTTTGCAGTACTTCTTATAAAGATCATCCCAGGCCTTCTCAATTTTTGACAGCAGTGCCTTGCCCGGTTTCGTCAAGGTCACATTGACGATTTTTCCCTCTTTGTCCTTGTGAATAAACCCCTTTTTTTGAAGGACATCAAGATGCCTCGTCACAGTCGATCGATCAAGCTCAAGCACACCGGCAATTTCTGACGGAGTCAGACTTTTACTTTCAGAGAGAGCCATTAAAACAAAGGCATGGATTGGTGCGACTCCAATCTCCGAGAATATGGAGCTCGCCATCCTCTCCATCCTTCGAAAAAGGGACCCTGAAGTAAAATATAAACAATTTTTGAAATATGCGCTTAACTTGTGTTTCAACTGATCCCCATCGATTTAAAGATTCTTTTCTGTACAATCCAAATATCGGAAATACTTGGATCTGTTAAATGCTGAACCATCTTTCTACCATACTCTTTCGCCATTTCTTGGGTTGCAATGACAGATCCATGCATCCAGAAGGGCGTGCAGTAATTCAATCGACATAAAAAAGCCGTCTGCTGAAAAGGCCTAAGGAGTTCAGGAACGGTAAAGTTATTATAGCCACCAGGAACATACGAATCCTGTGGGCCGCCGACCGAAACGGAAAGAACGATATCTTTACCAGCAAGCTTGAGCATTTCTTTGGGACCATAAGCAAAGCCAAAGGTTAAAACATCATCGAGCCACTGCTTTAGCAGTGCCGGAGAACTATACCAGTAGAATGGGAATTGAAGAACAATACGATCATGATCAAGTAAATCTCTCTGCTCTCTTTCCACATCAAACTTGAAGTTTGGATAGAGCGCGTACATGTCCTTCACGGTGAAACCAGCCTCATGGGCGGCTTGAGTCCAGGCTGAATTGACTTTTGATTTTGATAGATCGGGGTGAAATACGAGATACAGCACTTTCATTTTTTTCTCCTTGATTGCATATGCAATCTTACATTATTTGCATATACAATCAAATATTTTAAATAATTGCATCAATCCCCCCAAGTAAACTGCTTAAGCCCCTACAGACGAACCATTGGGTTGCACATCCTTGCAAAAACGCTTTCACCGAAACTCGGGCGTTTCCCCCAGGAGTTGCTGTTCCAACACCTCCATCAGCTGAACACGCTTCGCCGACTCCCCCTCCACGAATGGGACGAACTCTAATTTGGAGGGCAAAGGAGCGTTTCCGATTCCCGCGCGCACCTGCTCGATCATCAAATCAAACGCCGCTGCTGCGTTCTCGCGATGGATGCCGGTCCATTCCAATCGTCCTGCACTATAAAGAGAAGCAAACCCGTGCACCAAAGCCCAGCATTGCAGGGCCCGGTGGTTTGGATCTCCTGCTGCAATCACTCCCGCGCGCTGGCACCGCTGGATCATGATCTTAAGGAGCACAAAGCTCCTACAGGCGGCAATCATCAGATCAGGGCGATCCTCATCCGGGCATACGGTTCCACTCATCATCAGCCTGAAATGCTGCGGATGTTCGAGCGCCATATCAAGGTAGGCACGAGCACAAGCATGGAACATTTCGACCGGACGATCCATCGTCGCGAGCATCGCCTCTCGCATTTTTTGATACTTGATTTCAAAGCCTTCCTGGCTGATCGCCGCAATCAGCGCATCCCGATCCTTGAAATGCCGGTAAGGCGCGGCCTGACTCACTCCCAACTCCTGCGCCAACTCCCGCAATGAAAGGGTTTCGGGCCCGGAGGCCTCAAGGTGCCTGAGTGCCGCCTTCAAGAGTCCCTGCTTCAGGTCTCCGTGGTGATAAGCGTCTGCCTTCCTCGGATTCTTCTTCAGTGGTTTCTTGAAAGAACTTCGTGATTTCCGCATATTAACACCGTTTACATTTTTTGGAGACATGGATTCCCTCTAATGTTAACGATGATAACATAAACAGTATCGGAAAAGGAGTCCCTCGTGCGTTCATTCATCTCCCGCATCATTCAATCCCCAAAACTCGTGATCGTGGGTACGGCACTCGTTACGCTCGCTCTTCTGGCACAGCTCCGGTCCTTGCAAGTCGTGATCGACCCGGACAGCACCCTGCCCCAAAACCATCCCTACATCTCAACCGGGAACCTCATCGAAAAGACCTTCGGCAATAAGTTCACGGTCATCATCGGAGTCACCCCCAAAGAGGGAACCATCTACCAGCCTCTCGTTCTCGAAAAGGTTTCCCGCATCACTCAGCGGATCCAGATGTCCCCCGCCTCGGTCAAAACGAACATCATGAGTCTTGCCGCACGCAAGGCCAAAGATATCGCGGGGACTCCCGATGGCATGGTGGTCAAACCCTTGATGGAACAGGTTCCGAGGGATGATGCCGGATTGCAGGCATTGCGAAAGGCAGTCGAGGCCAATCCGGCCTACTCGAACCTTTTGGTTTCAAAAGACCTGAAAACCACTCAGATCGTCGCTGAATTCAAGAAGATCGAGGGCGGCTTCCAGGCCATTCAAAAAACCGTCCGTGAGGCCGTGGCCCCGGAGCTCGACGCATCGGTGGACATTCAGGTCTCCGGGATCACGATCTTCCTTGCCCTCCTCGAGCAATACTCCGCGCGCATGGGTTTTCTTTTTCCGATCGCGCTCCTGATCATCGGCCTGATCCACTACGAGGCGTTCCGGACAGTTCAAGCCCTGGTACTACCATTGGTGACCGCTCTTTTGTCTGTTGCTTGGGCCATGGGTTGCCTGGGCCTGCTCGGCGAACCCTTTGATGTATTTAATTCCTCCACCCCCATTTTGATCCTGGCCATTGCGGCAGGCCACGCAGTCCAAATCCTAAAACGCTATTATGAGGAATTCGCAATCGCAAGGGAGCGAAACCCTACCGCCACGGCTTCTGAGCTGAGCCGGATTGCGGTTCTTGATTCACTCACGAAAGTGGGCCCGGTCATGATCGTCGCCTGCACGGTGGCGGCTCTCGGCTTCTTCTCGCTCATGGTCTTTGACATCAAATCCATTCGAACCTTCGGGATCTTCACGGGTGCTGGAGTGTTGAGTGCACTGATGCTGGAACTCACCTTCATCCCGGCCCTGCGAGTTCTCCTTCCGCCCCCAGGCGAACGCGAGCTCCGCCGCGAGGCGACTCGCAGCTTCTGGGATCGCCTGACGGAGCGGTTCTATAATCTAGCCATGAATCGTCGAAAGACCATCTTCACTGCGGTGTTTGCGGCGGTGGCGATTCTCTCGCTCGGAGGAGTTTTTTTAAAGATCGACAATAGCCAAAAAGGCTACTTTTATGGAAAAATCAAGGAGCGCATCGACGATGACGTTCTGAATGACAAGATGGCGGGAACCAACCCTTTCTATCTTCTGATCGAGGGCGCCGATGAGGACTCGATCAAGCGACCTGAAGTCTTGAGTGGCATGGAAAAAATCCAGCGCTTCCTCGAGGAGGATCCGTCCGTCGGAAAGACTCTTTCGCTCGTCGACTTCCTGAAACAGATGAATCGATCGATGAACTCCGGCGCGGAAGCCCAGTTCAAGCTTCCGGATAGCCGCGAACTCGTCGCCCAGTACTTGCTTCTTTACTCGAACTCGGGTGAGCCGGGAGACTTCGACTCCTATGTGGACTACGGCTACCAACGTGCGGTCATCACCGCCTTCATGAAGACCGACAGCTCAAGGACCATCTCCTCACTCTCGAAGCGCGCCACCGAGTACGCTCGCACGGTGCTCCCGCCTGATGTCAAAGCCCGGGCAGGAGGCGGATCGCTTGGCGGTGTTGCTCTGAATGAGATCATGATTCGGGAGAAGGTTCTCAACATCCTTCAAATCATGGGCGCGGTCTTCCTCGTGTCGGTTTTGGTTTTCCGCTCGTTCCTGGCGGGACTCCTGATCCTGGTTCCCCTGGTCTCGGCAGTAGCGGTGAACTTCGGGATCATGGGGTTGCTCGGAATTCCGCTTCAAATCGCCACAGCCCTGGTCTCGGCCATGGCCGTCGGCATCGGTGCTGATTACGGCATCTACATGAGCTACCGGATGCGAGAAGAGCTTAAGAAGGGCGACCCCGAGCAGGACGCACTGATGCGTGCCTTCAAATCCGCAGGCAAGGCCACGCTTTTTGTTTCGACGGCGGTTGCGGGGGGCTTCGGCGTTCTGATGCTTTCTCTGGGATTCATGATCCATCTCTGGATGGGCTTCTTGATTGCCATGGCCATGCTGGTCAGTTCCATCACGGCCTTGACCCTATTCCCGGCACTCATTTTCACACTTCGTCCGCAATTCATTTTCCAAAACAGGAGAAAAAACCCGATGAAACTGCAACAACCCAATCCAGCCGTACTCACCTTCGCATGCCTCACCAGCGCCCTGTACGCTTCCAATGCTTACGCGGTCAATCTTACTCCCGAACAAATCGCCAAGAAGAGCTTCGAAACCTCAAAGGTCAGCGACTCCACCTCGGAGTCAACCTTCCGGCTCATCAATGCTTCAGGCCAGGAGCGCGTTCGGCAAACGCACGGATCTACCTTGCTTTTGCCAGGTACGACAGACAACCAGCGTTTGGTCATATTCGATAGTCCAGCGGATGTGAAAGGAACCAAGACCCTGCTGATCGAACACTCCAAGGGGGACGACGACATGTGGATCTACCTCCCTGCCATGAAGAAGGTGCGCAGGCTCGTCGCTACCAATAAAAAAGACAGTTTTGTAGGGACTGACTTTTCATACGGCGATGTGATCGGACACCGGGTGGAGGACTGGAATCACAAACTCATCAAGGAAGAGGTCATCGACGGGAAAAAATGCTGGGTCATGGAGTCCACACCCACAAGGCCCGAGGTGGCTTCGAACTCGGGGTACTCGAGGCGCGTGGGCTGGATCGATCAAGAGAGCTTTGTCGCGCTGAAGGGAGAGTCCTACGACCTGAACGCTCAGCTTTTGAAGAAGTTCACGGCAAGGAACATCGAGAAAGTCGATGCCAAGAACTCGAAATGGCAAGCAATGGAACTCATCGCCGAGAATGTTCAGAGCGGGCACAAAACCATTTTGGAATTCAAGAACTACAAGGCAGGAGTCGGCGTCAAAAGCGATCTCTTTACTTCTCGGTCTTTAGAGAGGCAGTAGGCGATGCCTCGCACCACCATAGGCTTTCTTCTGAGTCTCAGTCTCCTCTTCAATCAAGCATCGCGAGCCGAGGGTGCATCCGAGAGCCTGAGCGAGGTGCTTGGGACTACCTTCTCGGCACGCACTGGCGCATGGGGCGAGGACAAGCGCTTCACGTCAGACGAAGGAATCGGCGTCACCTCTGCGTGGCTGACCCTTCGACCCAAGGAGGTCGCAGGGCTCAGGTTCTCGCTTGAGGGCTATGGTATGGCTGAGAATGTGACCCGCAAGCCACGCTTTCTTGGCGACCTTCGGGAGGGCTTTGTCGAAACCTCCATCGGCGCTTTCGATATCCGGGCGGGCAGACAAGTGCTGGTCTGGGGACGCGCTGATAAACTGAACCCAACCGACAATCTAAGCGTGAAAGACTACCGCCTGCTCACCACTGACGATGAAGAGCAACGACTGGGTCTCACCACCCTGAGCGCCGCTTGGAACCTGAGCGAGGGCTCGCGTTTGGTATTGATCTGGCAACCGGAATGGCGCGCGCCGGGCCTCCCCATTCCTCCCTTGGGGCAAGGGATCACTCTCAGCAACCTGCAGCCCAGTGGCGCCTCGAGGCAGTGGGCACTGAAGTACGACCGCTCTTCTTCGTCCTTTGATTTTTCTCTCTCTTTCTTCGATGGCATCAGCAGGACCCCGGACCTTGAGCTCATGAGCGCAGGACCCTCGGGCGTCGATCTGGAGCTTGCATTCAGGCGTGTTCAGGTGATCGGAGCCGATTTCGCTTCTACTTTGGACGGCTGGGGAATCCGGGGCGAGACGGCCTACATGATCACTCAAGATCCAAGCGGATCGAATCCTTTGATCCAGAATGCGGGGGTCTTTACAGTGCTCGGCGCGGAACGCTCCCTCACTGAAGGCCTCTCGATCAGCGCACAGTACCTGAATCGGTGGGTCGATGATTTTAGAGACATCACTCAAGGCGCTGACCCAACGAATCGCCCTTTACTCGTCTCACAGGCGATCAACACCCAACAGCAAGTCAGAATGAATCACGGCTTCTCGCTTCGCCCCGCTCTGAAAATGATGAATGAAACCCTTGAAATGGAGCTCGCTTGGGTGGGCTGGCTCACAACAGGGGGGCAACTGCTCAGGCCCAAAATCACCTACGCCATTACCGACCATTTCAAAGCGATCGCGGGTGCCGAGTTCTATTCAGGTCCATCTGAATCTTTCTTTGGGCGCCTGCGTGATGTCAGCAGTGCATTTGCGGAGATCCGTGCTACCTTTTGAATCGAAACCATGAAACTTCCACGCGATACACTCTACGCCATAAATCTCGCACTCCTTCTCACTCATCAAGTGGATGCAGCCTACCAGCGGGAATGGGAGATGATGAGGGTTCCAGGTGGAATTGAGTTCTTCCTCATCTTCAACCTCGCGATATCCATGCCACTAATTTTGGCTTATCGGAGCGTTATTGATAACACCAAGCGCGCAAGATCTGCGGAGCTGATCCTCGGAAGCATCGGACTGCTCACGGTCGGAATTCATATGGTATACCTTTTTCAGGGACGTAAAGAATTCACTCAAGGCAGCTCTCTTCTGATTCTACTCGCGATCTTTTTCACATCCATTCTTCAGTTGATTGCGCCCTCCAATCAACTGGACAGCGAAACGAAACCAGAAGAAAGTTGAACCATGAAGCACCTAACCACAATCATACTGATTCTAGTCGGAATCATTCATCTGCTCCCGCTTTCTGGAGTTTTTGGGGCGGAGAGGCTCTCCGCTCTCTACGGGATCGAGTTTCAAGATCCTAATATTTTGATTCTGATGCGGCATCGAGCAGTGCTCTTTGGGATTTTCGGAGTTTTCCTCATGACCGCGGCGTTCCGTCCGGCATGGCACCTTTGGGCATTTACTTCCGCATTCGTTAGTGTGGTCTCATTCATGCTACTTGCATTGTCGGCGGGAGAATTCAACCAGGAACTTCATCGCGTATTCATGGCGGATCTCGTCGCTCTTGGAATGATCTTCATCGGGCTGCTGGCTCGATTTTTTGCCTTCAGGAAACCGTAAGATTTCCATCCATCAGGTTAGAAGTCCATGCGATTGGACACAGTTCAATGGGAAATCACCACAAACGCCCAGAGTCATTTCCGCTACCCTTTAGGGTGTGTTTTACCTTTCTGCTTCTGATCAAACTTCATTCGAGCTCTATTGATTTCCTCGTGGTTTTTTTTGGCCCATTTCCAGATCCAGCATACCGCTTCTCCCAGGCTGTAACCCATCTTCGTCAATCGGTATTCGACGCGCGGAGGGACCTCTGGATAAACCAACCGCTCGACCAGCCCGTCTTTTTCAAGTTCACGCAACGTCTGAGTCAGGACTTTTTGGCTGATGCCGCCGATTTTCTTTTGTAGCTGTGAGAAGCGCAGTGTTTCCTCGCCCAACTCCTCAATGACGACCAGAGTCCACTTATCGGCAATCCTGCCCAGCAGATCTCGAACGAGAATGCCCAAATCAATCGTGCTCTTTTTTGATTCCATAGTTTCCTTTGGGTAAGTACCAAACAAAAAGGTGCCTACTTCCTTTTTGGAAAGTAATCAATACGATCATACAAAAAAAGGAGTTTTCATATGAGTACTATTTTGATTACCGGCGCAAGCGGCGGTTTTGGACACCTCACCGTAGAGGCTCTTCTTAAGGCAGGGCACAGTGTTGCGGCCACAATGCGAGACATCCATGGACGAAACCAGGCAGTCAGCGAGGAACTTACCCGCCAAGGCGCGAAGGTCATTGAACTCGATGTGACCAAGGATGAGAGTGTTCAAAGGGGTGTGGATCATGCTTTGGCCCAACTCGGGGTCATCGATGTGGTCATCAACAATGCCGGGATCGGAGTGCTGGGGTTTCAGGAATGCTTCAGCTCGGAGGATTTCCGCCGAATTTTCGAGATTAACGTGTTCGGAGTTCAGAGAGTCAATCGCGCAATTCTTCCCCACATGAAGGAACGCAGCCAAGGACTGCTCATTCAAATCTCAAGCCTTCTGGGGAGAATCGCTGTTCCTTTTTATGGCCCCTATCAGGCCTCGAAGTGGGCCGTCGAGGCCATGGCGGAAAACTATCGTGTGGAGCTATCACAGTTGGGCATTGAGTCGTGCATTGTAGAGCCGGGCGGTTACCCCACCACATTCATCGATCATTTGGTGAGACCAAGTGACTCTTCACGGAGTGCTTCGTACGGTGAGATGAGTCAGATGCCCGAAGGCTTTCTCAAGGGATTTGAGAAGGCGCTTGCTTCGAACAAAGCACAGGACCCGAAGAATGTGGCTACAGCCATCGCCGAGCTGATTTCAAAACCAAGGGGAGAGCGCCCTTTCCGGACAGTCGTCGACAAAATGGGCATGGGGGAGCACATCGTGGGATATAACGAGCACTTGGACAAGGTGACGAGCGGCATCTACAGCGCGTTTGGCATCGGGCACCTCTTGAAGGTGAGGAAGTGAGTCCGACCATGCCACCTCGAATGCCCTAACAAGGGGCCCTAGAAGCTATTCCCGAGGCAGTTCACACGGGCGATGGAACAAAAACGACCCGGCTAGATGGTCCGGTATTGACTTGGCAACTCCAGTGGGAATTCACGTCGGCCATCCCGGCCTCCGCGCTGCGGGCAAACCGACGAATTGTGCAAAATGTCCTCCTGGCATTTTTGTGAACCCTCGTAAGCTCGCTCTGCTCGCGCGTGGCTTCTACATCTCCACGCAGCACGACCAAAATTAAAAACCCGCTGACTCAGGTCAGTGGGTTTTTAATTTGGTGGAGACGCCGTCGCGCGGAATTTCGCCTGTAATTTCAAACATCGCGAGGCGCGATCACCAGGGCGCAGCAGGGATCCTCCAGACGCGAACAAGCGCTACCCCATTCGCGTCGTCGTGTCTCTGGTCAGGATGTCAAGATACGCCCCATACGCGTAACGGCGTCGGCGCTGCTTGCCGCTGATCTCGTGCAGGATTCCCAGCTTCTGCAAATGCTCAAGCGCCCGCTGAATCGTGGGCTTCGAGGAATTGAGCCTCGTGACCAAAATCGGGTTCGTAAGAATCGGTTCACGGCAGAACTGATCATACACATGAAGGGTCGTGGGCGAAACATCCCCGGCCTGAACACGGGCACGATCCGTCGACATGAGCCTGTGGATCTCCGCTGCACTCTGAACTCCCATTTCTGCGCTTTCAAAGACCGCTCGCAGAAAGAACTTGATCCACGACTCCCAGTCACCGTGAATCCGTATGTCCATGAGTCTCGCATAATATTCGGTCCGATGGGCCTTGAAGTAGTAACTGATATAGAGCAAAGGCTTGTCGAGCACCCGCCAAAGCACAAGCAAGTAAGTGATCAGCAGCCGCCCGAGCCGCCCGTTGCCATCCAAGAAAGGATGGATCGTCTCGAACTGTGCATGGATCAATGCCACTTTGATGAGCGGTGGCATCCTGTCAGCGTGGTGAACGAACCTCTCCAGCTCCGACATCAGACGTTCAACATCGTCGGGAGGCGGCGGCACAAACTCCGCCGACATAAGAGTCGCGCCGGGTCTGCCGATCCAGTTTTGGGATCTTCGGAACTCTCCCGGGGTCTTTCCTGATCCACGCACACCCTGCATGAGGGTGGCATGGATCTCCTTGATGAGTCTCGTACTCACCGGAATACGCTCAATCCGAGTGATGCCTTGATTCATGGCCTTCACATAGTTTGAGACCTCCTCGATGTCCTGGGTGCGAGCCCCATCCGGAATCGGTTCGGCTTCGGGATTCAAGATATCTTCGAGAGAGCACTGGGTGCCCTCGATCTGCGAGCTGAGCAGAGCTTCCTTTCTGACAAACAAGTAAACGAAGAGATCAGGATCAGGAATGATCGCGGCAAGCCCACTGAGCTTGCCGACCGCATGAGTGGCTTGCCCCAGCAGGTAGGTCAACTCTTCATCCTGAACAATGGGTGGTTCCGGTGGCAGCGGTGCGGGCTGAAATGCCACATAGCCCTTGAGTTGCTTCACAAAGCGACCCGAACGGGTGGCCTCCTTGGGGTTCTGAAGTGGTACTTTGGGCCTTTTCATTGCGTTACTGGATCCTTTAGAAGGTAACGACAAGGGCAGTCACCTCTCTTTAAATCTACCATAAGTAACGAAAATGTCAATATTTGTTACTTAAAAGCCCATCAGGTAACGGTATCCACAGAGCCTAGTGCTACGGTTTTTGGGGGCAACGTCACGTCCTTTGTTAGATCGTTCAGGAGAATTTCTTCAAGAACGAGGGCCCCAGGGAGTTTCCACTAGAGTTTTTGGTTTTTGGTCTCCGGTGCATGCAGATCCTACTTTTGTAAATCTGCGAACACCGAGACATCCCGATTCGGAGTTGGATCTTCGATCGCCCCCAAGAGCACCTTGGCCACATCCGCGCGCGCGATTTTCGTCGATAGTCCCACGGGCCGATCGCCCGGGGCGATGTTCAAGGTTGCGCCTCCTGAGGCGTCGGTAAGGATCCCGGCGCGCACGATCACGGTGTCGAGCCCGCTCGCAGAAAGGGCTCGCTCCGCTTCCTTGCGCCAGTGAAGGATATTCCATTTCACCGTGTCCAATATGCGAATGAGCCAATTCCGGCGGTGAACGCCCATGGTGGTCAGGTACACGAAACGGCCTGTGAAGCCCACGCGTTGCGCGGCTGCGATCGTGGCGACGACTCCGCCGTAATCCACGGCTTGAAGCGTGGACTCGCGCGCCGGTCCGGGAGGAACGGCCGCTGTGAACAGGATTCCGGCGGAGCCTCGCAGGGCTTCGTCCAAGGCCGAATCGCGAGCAGTACCCGGCACGCCGAGGTCGGCTTCGAAAATGGGGATGGCTTCACCGAGCAGGGAGCGCGCTTTAAGTCGATTGCGCGCCACAACACGCAGCGGACGCCCGCTCCGGATCAGTTCTTGAGCGACGATCAGCCCTGTACCGCGGGTGGCACCGATGACGACGAGGGGGCGTTGGTCTTGGTGGTGAGTGTTCATGGGGATCTTTCGCCTTTTGTTTTTTTGGATGATTCATTTTTACGGTGACATCAAATGTTTACATCGTCAACATCGTAGTATAGAAGTTCGATTCTAGGTGCGAGAGCGCATGACTTGAATTTCGTATTGAGGAGATGGATTCATGGCGGTGAGCAAGTGGAGTGAGTGGTCGACTCGTGCAAGTGCAAAGACTCGGGCACGACCCGAACAGGTTTGGAAGCTCTGGACGGATGTACAGGCCTGGAGTCAGTGGGACCACGAAGTGGAGGTAAGCAGTCTGGAGGGGGCTTTTGTCGTCGGGGCGCAGGGGGTTCTCAAGCCGCGCGGCGGGCCCATGACTCGGTTCACTTTGACTCGGGTTGAGCCTCCAGTGGCTTTCTCAAATCGGTCCTCTTTGCCGCTTGCGACCTTGGATTTCGTCCACACCTTGCGGACTGAGGACGGCGAGACCGTGATTGAACACCAAGTCACAATGAGAGGTCCACTAACCTTTCTGTTCTCGCGCCTGCTCGGAAAGAATATCGCTCGCGGTTTGCCTACTGTAGTGAAGAACTTAGCCCGCACAGCTGAGGGCTAGAGCCCCCTCCGAGTTGTTCGCAATTGCTCGAAATGAATCCGGGTGTGAAGGGCGAAACCCCCATCCACCCGTGTGCGCGCATTGGCCCAAACCAAGGGCGATTGAAAAGAGCTTTGGAATCGCGGTCTTGAATATCGCAACGCAAGCGCTCGATCAGTGTGCCACCGAATGTGATATACTCCTCGATGCTGGAGGCGTCGTTGCGCTCAAGCTCAGGCTTGACGGCCCCCGTGTCGGCGACGCCGGGCACAGGTTCATGGCGGGAGGGCACGATATCGATCAGAGCAAGCTCGACGCGCTTCGCGGGATATTGGAACAGCTCCAGGGGTTCAGTTCCAGTCTATTGAAGTGACAGTCTCAGAAAGGAAAGACCAGTCATGTTGAAAGCAAAGCAAATTCATTTCGAAGCCTCGGCGGAATCCTGCGCCCTGTGGGTGAAAAGTAAGACGCCTTGGTACGCCCCTCGATTCTTGATTCGAAATAAAATCAGGGCGGCCACGGCAGAGTACAGGGGGCTTCCCGGGCTTTTGATGAAGTACTTCACAATCAACGATGATGGCACTTTTGGTGGACTTTACTTTTGGAAGGATGCTGGCTCTAGGGACGCATTCTACACGCAGGAGAGGGTGGCTGAGATCACGAGAAAAAGGGGTGCCGAACCGAAAGTGACACGGCTTAGGCTGAGGCAAACCTGGATTCGCGCCTATCCTGTTCAGGGTTACGAAGAGCACCAGGATTTTTGGCAGGGTCGTTGGCAGCTGAGCTTCAATGAGGGGACTCTGAATCAGTCTACTTATGCGAGACTTCAAAAGCTGGCAGGTGTTGTTGGGATTTTCACTCTGGAAGAGGAGAGGAACGGGAAGGCTTTTCATGCATTTTTGTTTGATGATAAAGCGCAGCTGGAAGAGCCGATTCATTCCGAGGTACCCGTGATCATTGTACCAATGAACGATAAAAAAACTGATGCGGACTCGCGTTGAAATGAACCCCCTCGCGCCGGGATTGATCCTTTCATGATGAAGTCTATCCAGCTTACTAGAGGATCGGTTTACTACCGAGAATTGGGGAAAGGCGCACCTCTTCTTCTGCTTCACGCCAATCCGGGAGATAGTCGCGACTTTGATGTGGTGATCCCCGAGCTTGCAAAACATTACCGGGTGATCGCGCTCGATTGGCCAGGCTACGGGCAGTCCGCTCCTCCGCCCGACCCCGAGAAGGTAGATGTTTTCTTTTTTCATCGACTCTTCGTTGAATTCTTGGATGCGTTGAATCTGCATCATGTCTCGATCATCGGAAATTCCGTGGGGGGGGAAATATCGCGGTAAGACTTGCGGCGAATCATCCTGCGCGGGTGGCGCGCGTTGTCTTGGTTTCGCCTGGGGGATTCACTCCGCAGAGCGTGTTCACTCGGTTTTTTTGCAGGCTTCAGGGGAGCATATTTTCAGTACCGCCATCTTGGTTTGCGCGTTTGTATCTCCACGTTCGTACACGCGTTACGGTCGATATGCTCATGCGAGCGAAGACTCATCAGGCTGCGAGAGGGAGTTTGGCGATCAACCGTGCCCTTTGGCGAAGCTTTGCTCTTGCAGAAAACGATCTGCGGGAGGTAGCGAAGTCCATCCGAGCTCCCGTGCTCTTGATTTTCGGCGAAAGGGATCCGGTAATTTCAGCCAAGCTTGACGGTGCGACCGCCGCTCGATCGATTCCGCATGCAGAGACCTTCAACCCTCCGTGTGGTCATGCTCCTTTCGCTGAACTCCCGGATGTGTTTTTGAAACGGGTGATTCCTTTTCTGACGTCTGAGAGTATTCGAACGATTTCGAACCATGAATAAAAATCGGCTCATATCCAGTCATCAATGCGGCGAATGGGTATTTCCGTTATCCTTTATGTAGTGATTTGACTTTCTGCATTTGATCAAACTTCATTCGAGCCTTATGAATTTCCTCGTGGTTTTTTTTGGCCCATTTCCAGATCCAGCATACCGCTTCTCCCAGGCTGTAACCCATCTTCGTCAATCGGTATTCGACGCGCGGAGGGACCTCGGGATAAACCAACCGCTCGACCAATCCGTCTTTTTCAAGTTCACGCAACGTCAGTCAGGATGATCTTTTGGCTTCGGGTTTTCATGGGTGCCAATTTAACTTAGCCGGTTTCTTATCTACATACTTAGACTTTGCCGTAGTTGGCAGCCATTAACGACAGCCGATCACCACAAATTCCCCCACATGGGGTGATTTCGCGTGATTTTGGGTGATTTGGGGCGGTTTCGGATTTGGGCGTAATTTTCGGTAATTTATTGAAATATAGAGAGAAAACAAAAAAGCCCGAAGGACCGTGTCCCTCGGGCGGAAAATGGTGGAGCCGGTGGGAATTCACGTCGGCCCTCCCGGCCTCCGCCCGATGGGCGGCAGTCGCGTTTGCTCCCGCCGTGCAAAAATGCCCTCCTGGCATTTTTGTGGGCTTCCGTCGTTCTCCATCCGGTCGAACTCCCTCAGCCCCAGGTCGATCTCCTTTTGCTCGCATCACGCTCGCAAAGCAGACATTCAGTCTGCCCGGAGATCTCCCGTTCAATTCCCACCGGCACTCCAAACTCAGTATTTTGTATCTATAAAAAAAGTCCGGTCTTTTTTAATATTCACTTCAGGCATGGATGCCGAGCGGAAGTGAAAAGCCAGGATGGCTGTTATTAAAAAAGACCGGACTTTTTTTATAAATACAGACTGCTAAATTTGGTGGAGCCGGTGGGAATTGAACCCACGTCCGAAAGAGCTCCATCTCCCCACTCTACATGCTTATCCACAGTTTTAGATTGAACCCGAAGCGCCCTGTGACCGGCTCTCCGGATCCTCCGTTGAGTTGATCTTGTCTTGGCTTAGGGTCAACGAACCCGGCTAGACCAGCCCTCTAATGTCGTTTTCAAAGCCCCGAGGGCCTGGACTCTGAAAACGTGTCGCTTTTATTTAAGCGGCAAGTGCGTAATCGTTAGCAATTACTATTTGCGACCTGTTTAACGAGGCCTGATCGCACCTCGGCATGCATGAAGGACTTCACGTCTCCCGTCGAAACCGTGACGGCCCCACAAACTCAAGTATACCACAGATTGGAATCCAAGGCACCCCTTCTTCCTTCAATGAATCCAAGAAGTTAGGTTGAAGGCGCCGAAACCGGCCGCACCCGGTGGAAATCCTCCATTTTTAGCCGTGCAGCGCCACTTGCCGTACGCTCAATCACGTCCACGAAATCATGATCCGGCAGAATCTCATCCACCGTGTAGGATGATTTCGCTCGAATTTCCTGCGAGAGATTCGCATCCACTCCCCGAAACGAAACAATGAGTTCGGCCGAGCGATTCTTCAGCTCAGAAAGTCCAAGCCGCGCAATGGGACTATGAGAATCAAGATCATGCGCAATCGTCCAAGAGAGCGCAAACAACGGAGACTCGGAGCGCTCAAGAACCAACTCCAAAAATTCACGATAGCCGGTATCCGGATCATCCATCACCAAATGCACCTTCACCGATGCATCTGTAATATGATTTTGCCGCTCGTTTGCTATCCGAAACATCAGGCACGGCAAATCCCCGAACTTCTTGATCACCGCATTCTGACTGAACACCACCTTTACATGGGGCTTTGAAAACCGCGAGAAGATGAGACCGGTCATCAAGGCGACCACGAACAACCCCGTATAACACTCGAGGGTTACTACAAAGTTCGCCAAGGTGCCGGTGGGCGAAACATGGCCATACCCGATGGTTCCCAAGGTTTGAACGCTGAAGAAAAAACTGTCCAGAAACCGATCCCAGCCGGAAGGATGCCTGAGTCCATCAAACTGCTCGGCCGGAATGTTGAAATAGATGAAACCAAAAATGCAATTGATCGCAAAGAACACCATTCCAAACCAGATCGTGAATCTTGGCCAGCTCAGCGCGATCAGGTCATGATAGAGATCACTGAAACGCACTCCCCGCGAGCTGCTTTCAACGTTGAGTTTCCCGTCCTTCCTGATCATTCGAAATCGTTCCATCATATCCTAACGACCGCCCTTGACCGGAATGGACTCTTTTTGAAGAATTGCCCGCACCTGCTCGATGCGATCCCCCTGAATCTCGATCACGCCGTCCTTGCCGGAAGTAAGATAGGTGCCCCCCGCTCCGCACTGCTTCTTGAGCTTGGTGCAGAGTTCTTTTAGAAAGATCTCATTTTTCGGCAGACGATCGATCACCGTCACCGTTTTCCCGCCCCTGCCCTGCTTTTCGATTCGAAGAACCGCAATGTACTTTACGGATTTCGGATCCACCTCGGGCACGCACGTGCATTCGGACACAACCTCTTTGCATCGCGGACACTTGCGATTGAGCTCTGGATCGGACGAATACACAAGGCGGGTGTTCTTTTCACTCATTGCATCTAGCCTCGGATGATCAGGGCAATCGCGGCGTTAAGAATCCTTGCCGTGGATCATGCTTGATGTGATTCCAGGTTCATTCGTGGTCTCAGCGCGAATCACGCCTAAAATATGAAGCGGAACAAACGCGAAAAAGAACCACTGCCCAAGCTCATGAATCTCGACAATCTCATCGACCACTTCTTCAGAGATTCCAAGGGAGCTTGAGAAATACATCACCAAACCCGTCACCGCCATGAAGGCAATGGCCGCGAAAAAGGCGGCATGGATGCTGTTCTTAAGACCTTTTGGCCGCGGCAACTTTCGCTTCACGAACAAAATCCGGATCAAAAGAAGCCCTGCGAGCACAAATCCCAGACGATAATGCCACTCCCACATGCCATCCCGGATCGCACGACCTGCAGTTCGAGCCTGATCCTCACTGACCGTGATTCCGGCCGTTCCGAGTTCACCTTGAAGAGTCGCAGCAATTTTCTTTGAATTCAAAAAGGTCTTTCGGAGTACGACGGTCAGAATCGAAAGCAGAAGGACGCTTCCGTTCACCCAGTGCCAGATCCGAAAGCAAAGGGGTTTGTCTGATTCCTTGGACGTTGCAATGGTTTCACTCACGGTCAAGCTCCTTTAGGGACTTCGTAGCCTCATCGACCACTCTTGGGTTTGGTGAAACCCTGATCTCACGAAGTGCCTGAAGGAGACTAGCAAAAAGAGCGCCAGACTCCTGCCCCTGCTCTTTCAGTTCGTCCAACTTGTGGCGAATGGCCCGAATGGCAACCAGTTGCGGGTAATTTGCAGTAGTTTCGTTGATTGCGCCAAGATGTTCCTCGTCTCCGGACTGGCCCTCGGGTGGGCGCTCGCAGTTCTCAAGACTCAAGCAGGGTTTTTCCATCAGCACCGATTTCAAAAACGCGACATCCGCCTCGTCCTTGATCTCACGCCCGATCAAAAACACATAGGTGCCAAGCTCGTTTCGTTTTTCGGGTCGAACTTCGGCATACTTCCTGACCAATGCGCGTTTTGCCTCGGGGCTCAGGTTCCGAAGTTCGGTATCAAACCTTTGATCATTGTCATTTTTGGAGGCAATGATTTCCGAGAGAATCGAGAGTTTTCGGGATTCTTCGGCCGAGAGGCCCTGCGGCTCAGACGCGGCGGCCGGCGAAACTGCCGCGGTGGATTTTGATTCCGTACCTTTTACCGCATCCACAATCTGGTTCAAAACCGATCGAGCCCCGGAGCCCGCATCAGGTTCGCCGGTAGAGGTCGGGGAGTTGCCTGACCTGGACAGAATCCAGATCAGGCTTGATACGATCCCCACTCCTAAAACACCAAGGATGAGCTTTTTCTTCACTGAAGCTGGGCCGTGCGGATCCGCGCACTTCGTTTGGTGCCAAAATCTGCCTTCATTGCGGCCTTTGCTTTCGCATCGATCACGCGCCCAAGCTGATCTGTGCCGAAAAGATCGGCATCCGCGCGCACTTTTTCAGTACAATTCTGGCAATTCATCGCGATGTTTTTCAGGAAAATTGTGGCGCTACCATAAGATCCATACGGAGTGACATCACAAGCCGGCTGGCCGGCAAGGACCGCTCCGGTCCAAATGCTCTTGATGTCGTTTCCGTTTTCATCCTGAAATGGTCTTGGACATGTGGCATGGCTCCAGTTCCCGTTTTGAACCTCGGAGTGGCGGGCTTCGTGGAAAATCACGGAAACACGCGCGATCTGAGGATGATCGAACTGGGTGTAGTTCTTGGTCACCCACATCTTGTTGCTGTCCATGAACGGAATCACACAGGCCACGGCGTTTGCACTCCCGCACGAGTTCTTGCCCACGGAAAAAATCCGGGACCCAAACCATTCAGAATAGGTTGCGCCCTCGACTTTTCCGAAAATCTTTTGATGGAGCGGAGTGCTCTTCTCGCCCTTTACGTTTCCGATGAAGGCGAGGTCGTCGGTCATTTGTTTTTTCAGCGCGGGCTCCACATCGCGGTCAAACTGCAACTCACGGGCGGACGGGGTGGATGCCAGGGCGGAACTGAAAGTCAGCAATGCAATCACAAGTGCAGTCAGAATCTTCATTCGGTCTCTCCTCGCTCTCTCGAGCTGTAAACGAAAGTCGTTGAGACCATGACACGAGGGGGCGGAGAAGATCAACGGAATTCATTGTGAACTGGCTTTTTTGAGTGGGCACAGCCCTAGACCTAAGGATATTAAGGCGCTGTAATTATGATGTTTTTCTTAATATCGTCGACCGAATTTTTGAAAACAAGTCTCAGAAATGCCGCTCCTGATCAAATCCCCTATATTGCTGCGAGGTTAGAACCAGAATCCTTGTGAGCCGTGCCCACTCAAAGATGCCAGTTAGTATTTGAAAGCACCCCCTCCCTGCCGTAGTCTCCCCCCATGACCCCAAGCCCCTTGGAGTGGATCGCAAGCCTTTTTCTTGGCCTGACGCTTCTCCACACCTTCAACGCAACCCGCTTTGCACGCTCCAAGAACCCCTACCTCCACCTGCTCTCCGAGGTGGAAATCGTATTTGCGGCCTGGGGTGCACTCTACCTGCTCCTCCATTTCGCGATTGCTCCGCTTTCCGAGAGCCTTGCCTGGCTTGAAAACCTGAGCTTCACTGAACCCCTTTTTGTGGTCGCGATCATGGTGATTGCCTCCAGCAAACCGATCTTAAGTCTTGCCGACACGGTTCTTGATTGGATTCCACGAGTGCTACCGCTCCCAAAGTCGATTGCGCGAAGCAGGCTACCGGCACTCTTCAGTGTTCTCGGAATCGGACCTCTTCTTGGTTCCTTCATCACCGAGCCTGCTGCGATGACGGTTTGCGCACTCCTTCTGCATTATGAAGTCCTGGGACCAAAGCCCTCAAAACGGCTCTTGTACTCTTCGATTGCGGTGCTCTTTGTGAACATTTCCATTGGTGGCGTGCTTACGGCGTTTGCAGCTCCCCCGGTGCTGATGGTGACAAAGCCTTGGGGCTGGGACACGCCCTTCATGTTTTCAAACTTTGGCCTCCGTGCAATTCTCGCGGTGCTCGCGAATGCCGGGCTCGTTTGCCTTTTGAACCGAAAAGAGCTTTTGCAAAAGAAAGAAGAAATGCCGAACCCACGGGCCAAGATCCCGATTCTGATCTTTGCACTGAACCTGCTTTTTCTTCTTGCAATTGTAATTACTGCTCATCATCCGAAACTTTTGATCCTGATCTTTGGAGTCGCCTTCGGGTACCTGAAGCTCACAAGCCGCTACCAGGGATTCATCCAAATCAAATCCGGTCTTATGGTCGGTGCCTTTCTTGCGGGACTTGCCATTTTGACCGCGGATCAGGCCTGGTGGCTCACTCCCTCGATCACCAGCTTTAGCGAAGGTCCGCTCTTTGCTCTCGCAACCGCGCTCACGGCAATCACCGACAACGCAGCCCTCACCTCGCTTGCGGCACGGGTACCGGATCTATCGCTCTCCTCGCGGTACTTCATCGTCGCAGGCGCAGTTACGGGAGGGGGCCTCACACTCATCGCAAACGCCCCGAACCCTGCGGGGTATTCGATTTTGCGAACCCGCTTCGGAAGCTCTGGAATCGAAACCAAAACCCTTTTTCTTTACGCACTGATCCCCACACTCATCGCAGGAGCCTGTTTATGGAAACCAAGCTGATCAAGAACATTCACCTCGTGAGGCTCTCGGGCACGCATCGGGAACGAGCAGAACAACATGGAAGACTGATCGCAAGCCTTCCCAAGGAGGAGCAAAAGCGACTTGCTTTCACTCCGCTATCCAAGAAAAACCAAACCCTGATCAAACGTGCCACCCATCGCATTCCGGGTGTCGGAAAACTCATGGGAGGTCTTTATGAGGCCTTTGTGCTCGAGCGTTTTTTGCGACTGCCAAAGGTGTATCGCGAGAGAATCGAGCCCTTTGCCCGTGCCTCGAAGATTCCACTCAAGAAAATCTGGCTCACCCTTTATCAGCCGGACCTTTTGATGGTCCTCGCAGCCTCTGCAACCCAAAAAACTCGGAACCGCTTTTTGCAGGGTCTTCCGGGCTGTTCCACCGTGAGAATTTTCTCGGACAAAAACACCTACTTTTTGCGAAACCTGGATTACCCTGCCGCATCCTACTGGGACACCCATCAAGCGGTTTTCTTTCATGAGCCCACCGAAGCCGGCTCACAGAAATACGCATCTGTTTCAAGCCTTGGAATGCAGATCTCAGGCCTCACCGGCTGGAATGAGAGCGGCATTGCGATTTCGCTTCACGCCCACTTCTCAAAAAACGTGAGTCTCAAGGGTGTGCCGATCTTTTTCCTGGGAGAAGAGATTTTGGAAAAAGCCCGCACGCTCGATCATGCAATCGAGCTCTGCCGCGCATTCAATCCGATCGGCGCCTGGGCACTGAATCTCACGAGCTTCAAAGAGAACCGCTCGGTCACAGTCGAGCTCGTGCACGGCGAGATCCATGTGCGTAGCCCGGATCATGACGGAGGCATCGCACACTCGAACTTCTTTCAGTCTCCGGAGTTCCAAAAGCACGAACTGCATTTTTCGGGCGCATTTTTTGAGGACAGCGAGGCTCGCAAAGCCCGCATGGATGAGAGCGCGAAAGTCCTATCCGTGGACTTCCATTGGCGCTCCGCTCTTTCCACCCTTGGCTCCCACCTTGAGCCGAACACCAATGAACTCAGGATTTATGGAAACGTCACGAGCGTCATCACGACGATCCAAAGCTGCGCGTTTGATCCAAAAGAGGATTGCATCTACATTTCGACCCGGCAGGAGACCCCGACTGGCATCGGGCCCTATCTGAAGATCCCGCGCGATTTTTCAAAGCTCGACGAAATCAAGGATCCGGAATTGATGGATTTGAATCTCCCGCTTTCGCAGTCATTCCATCGTGCCCTGCATCTGTATCATCAGGCCTATGTGTCGTATCAGGTAAAATCCGAAGATCCGAAGGTGGCGCATGCTTATCTCATTCAGGCAACCGAAGTGCATCCGAAGGATCCGCATCTTTTGATGCAAAGAGGGTACTTTGAACTGATGGATCATCAGGCAAAAGAGGCTCATGCCTGCTTTGACCGGGCCCTTCAGGAACCGCTCTCGGCACATCTTTACCAAGTAGCTCTCTACTTCAGAGCTGCCGCAAGCGACTTGCTCGGGAGCCGCGAGTCGGCAATCAAGGATTACCAAACGATCCTGGGCTTCAAGAATGTGGATGAGCGCCTCGGCACACGGGTAAAAAAGCGCCTCAATCGGCCGTTTTCCTGGAACTCTTGTAAAAGAATCGAGCCTGACCTACAGTTTGTCGAGCCCATCAACTACCCTTAAACCCGCGCGGAGATCATCATGGAAACCCTCATTGCCTTCATCCTTGGAACCTTGTTCGGATCCTTGCTTCTTTATTTCATGACCCGCGGACGGGAGCAAAACTTCAAACGTGAGATCGATACCCTGAAGTCCACCCACGATCAGACCCTGATTCAGCAAAAGCAGCTGCTCGAGGAGCGGATCCGCGATCATGAACTGAGCGCACAAAAACTAAAGGACCAGTTCTCACTCGTGGCCCAAGAAATCCTGAATCAAAATCTTGAATCCCAAAAGAAGGCACTGCAAGAGGAAAACCATCACCAGCTCGACAAAAAGAAGATCGAGTTCAATCAATCCTTTGAGGAAATCAAAACCCAGTTAAAGGCCACCACCGACCAGATCCAAAACTTCGAAAAAGAGCGAACCCACCACTACGCATCCCTTCAAAAGCAGATCGAAACGATCTCGCAACAAGAAGTAAAACTCATCCAGGAAACCGAGCGCTTAAAATCTGCCCTCACCACCTCGCAAAGTGTCCGGGGCCGCTGGGGAGAACTCGTACTCAGGAACATCCTCTCGCAAAGTGATCTGGTGTCTGGAATTGATTTTGAGGAACAAGGCACGACATCCGGCAGTGATGGCAACACCCTGAAGCCCGACTTTGTGATCAGGCTTCCCCAAAGCGGCCAGCACCTCGTCATTGATTCAAAGGCCTCAATCTTTGACAGCTATCTTGAGAGCGAAACCATCGAAACCGAAAGCTCGCGCCGCGCACTTCATGTGGATTTTGCAAAACGCCTGCGCACCCGGATTTTGGACCTCTCCAGCAAAGAGTACCAAAAACACGTTAACCAATCGCTCCCTTACGTGGTGCTTTTTGTGCCATCGGAAGCCGCGATCCGCGCTGCCTTTGATGTGGATCAGGACCTGTTCAAATGGGCGATGGATCGAAAAGTTTTCTTGGCCTCCCCTGCAACGATCCTGCCTCTCATCATGCTGATTGCCCACGGCTGGAAGCAGTTCAGACTTTCTGAGAAGGCGCTTGAGCTGTCTCAGGCGGTAAGTCAACTTGGCGACCGGATCGAAACCTTTGTGAAGCGCCTATCGCGCGTGCAATCGGGCCTGGATCAGGCCACTCGTGCATGGAACGAGGCGATTGACAAGTCCTGGTACGGAAACCAAAGCGTTCAGAAGTCGATTGAAAAGGCGCGCGAGCTTGGCGGAAACCTAAGTGCCGAGAGTTCGCTCACTCCGCTTGACCATGCGGTCCGAGGGCTTGAGACGCAAGGCTAAGAACACCCCGCGCATCCTCTATCAATTCGAATCCAAAAACCGCGCAAGCTCTGCTTCCGGAATCGAGCGCCCGCCATTCACGATGATCGAAACTCCGATCCACTCGCCCGAGCGATTCGGATAAACCCCAACCAGCGATTGCACACCGCTTAGGCTTCCTGTTTTTCCGCGAAGGAGATTCGTAACCGCTGAATCCTTGTATTTGCGGCGCAGAGTCCCATCCATCCCGGCAATCGGGAGCGAGGAAAACATCTCGGGAAGGTACACCTTCTCCTTATGAACGTGTTTCAGGAGCTTGATGAAGTCACTTGCCGACATCCGGTTGTCAAGCGAGAGGCCTGACCCCGACACCATCACCCGCCCCCGCTTACCTGCATCGATTCCGATTTTTTCCATCTCAGTGCGAATGAAAGCCAAACCGCCAGCCGCAGAGCCGGACCTTCGATTCACCTCATGATCAAGCGCCTTGACCAACGAATCCGCGATGAAGTTGTTCGAATACTTGTTCATGAGCCCCACAATGAAGGAAAGCGGCTTGCTTTGATGCTCAAATAAAACCGCACCCTCCACAGGGCACACACCTTCCACAAAGCTTGGCTTTTTTTCAGAAGTCACTCCGGCAGTGGCAAGCATTTTTGAAAGAGCCTCGCCAAAGGCTTTCGACGGATTCCTGACCCGAAAAGGCTTGTGCCACTCATCGGCATCTTCTGCGATCTTCCCTCCGAGCGTCACCACCTCAAGCTCGCCTTTTCCTTTTTTGTCCCAAGTCACATCGGTCGAGGTTCCGGTCATGACCCGGCCTTCGATCCGCACAAAATCAAAAGGGAAATCCAGGCCGAAGCGCGCAGGCTTTCCCTTCTCGGTCGGACTCACAAAGGCCGTAAGCGTATTGTAATTGAAGTTAAGCCCCGAAATGGGCGCATTGTAAGCCCGCTCGGAATCCTGATCCGAGCGATCCTCGGGGTAAAATTCCTCGTCATAGGCGGAGCTATCAAGGGTGATTTTTCCAGAATAGCTCTCAAGCCCCTTCCGCTTCAAACCCTCCACCACCAGATACATGTCCTCCATCACAAAGGAGGGATCGCCGCCGCCCTTTACGCAAAGTGATCCATCTGCGGATTTTTGAATGCGTGTCTTGAACTGGTAATTGATTCCAAGTCTTGAAAGTGCGGAATAGGCGGTAAAGAGCTTGATGCTTGATGCCGGATTCAAGGGCTGATCCGGATTTACCTTAAGGAGCTCGCGGTTTTGCGTGAGATTCACGATCTGGGCACTTAAGCCCCCCTTTTGCGCCATGCTTTTGAGCGCAATCTCAAGAGGCTCTTTTTTGGCAAATGCCTGTCCTGAGAGCATGACGCCCACGAACGCAAGAAACGGCGAAGTAAATCGCAGGCCCCGGAGATCAGTAAAGGTGAACATGAGCGGTCTTCTCCTTCCAGAGTTTTTCATCACGAGCGAGCATCGCTTCAAGGTCAGAAACGCGAGCGGCTTTGTCATCGACCCACAAGCGCAACTCCTCGCCCCCCGTGATCACATCAATGGCCAGGCGATCAAACACATATTCATACGGGAAATCCCGAAACAGATCATACTCAGGATGCAAATTCCGGATCGCCTTGAAGGCAAGACTCTGAATCCGATAGGGCTTAAATGAATTCGGATCATAGTGGGAATGATCTACATGAATCTGAACCCCACTGCAGAGTTTTCCCTGATGCTTGTAAAAGGTCGGCTCAAAATAAAACGGACGAAGCAAGCAGCCCCCGAGCCACTCCGGCGCAAGGCGCTCCATTTCCCCTAATATCTTTGCGCCATCGAGATCAGGCGCTCCAAATCCCTCAAGCGGCCGCGTGGTGCCGCGGCCTTCAGAAAGCGTCGTTCCTTCGAGCATCACGGTCCCCGAATAGCAGCGCGCCATCGAAAGGGTTGGCGCATTGGGGCTTGGGTTCACCCACGCGCGCTTCTCAAGCGGCCAGCCGTAGCCCGGGGCTTCGTTGATCTCATAGCCCTTCATTTCGATCACCTTGAGATCGACCGAAATTTTGAACGCCTCTTTTGCATAAAGCGCAATCTCACCAAGCGTAAGCCCATGCCTCATGATCACAGGGCCCACTCCGACAAAACTCTCAGCACCGGGCTTTAAGATGCTTCCCTCGATCGCGCGCCCTGCAGGATTTGGTCGATCGAGCAGCCAAACGGACTTTCCGAGCTTTGCGCAAGCTTCCATCATGTAAATGAGGGTTGTAAGGTAAGTATAAATCCTGCACCCAAGGTCCTGAAGATCAACAAGGACCAGATCGCAATGGGAAAGCATCTCGTCCGTTGGCCTTCTGGTCTTACCATAAAGACTGAACACCGGAATCTTGTGGATGGGATCGACATAATCGTCCGACTCGATCATGTTGTACTGTTTTTCGCCCCGCATTCCATGCTGCGGACCAAAGGCACAGGTCAGCTTCAGCTCTGGCGTTTGCAGGATCGCATCCATGGAATGCGAAAGCGTTTCAGTAACGGATGCCGGATGAGCCAGAAGCCCAAGGCGCAAGCCTTGCAATGGTTTTCGAAGTTCAGGTTCGTGCAAAAGCCGGTCAATTCCGAATTGGATCATAGATGAAGCTCTCTCGCAGGTGAAAGTCGGGTTTCGCCCCTGCATGGGTTAGGGCCCAATACGTGGTCCCCGATTTTGTTTTGAGTACCAAAGTAAGTCCGATCAAAGCAAAGGTCACCGCATCAGGAAATAGCGCGCGCGGGATTCGGAACCCCACTCGAAAAACGGAGCCGCTTTGCTCTCGTGAGGTAATGGTTGGTGAATTCTTTGATTCACAGGCAAGCTGCCTCATTCCGGATCGATAGGAATCAAACTGATAGAGATCCCAATCTCCGTTCAAAGCACCGTTAAATTCAAAGTAGTTTTCCGAATTCTGCACCGGAAGGAAGGCTTCAAAACAAATCTCCTTCCAGAGCTCTGTTTTTCTTTCGCCCCTAACTTCAGGTAGACTTGAAAACCCCTCTGGCAAGCCATTTCCCCCGATTCCGGTAATCTGAAACATCAAATCCAGATGATCCGCCTCAAAAGCAGCCCCGGCTTCGATCCGAACTCTCCGGGACTCTTCGGTCTCGCTTCCAGGATAAGGATGAAGGGCTGCCATTCTCATTCTAAATCCCCTGAATTGCCCTAGAAATTGAGTGCAATGCCAAGACCAATGAACTCTGCTGAAACCTCGCCTCGAAAGGAAAGGGCTGCTTTGGTTAAATATTGAACTCCTGCTCCAAATCTCGGGTGAATCGTAAAGGAGGAATCATAGCTTGAAGGCAAACCAAATCCAGACAATCCCCCCAAAGCATACAAAGTCCAAAATTCATTGTAGGTAAAATCCCAACGCAGATGAGTGCTATATTGAAGCCCAGTTTCATTTGAATTTCGAGTCGAGAAAAAAGTTGGTCCCAACTCCATTTCAATCCAGAGGCGATCATCAATCTCGTCCAAGAAACCTTGATCCTTCAGCAAATAAGCCATGCTCGCAAGGGAACTCCAATTTATATCTTTTCCATAAATTGCGGCTCCAGCCATCAAACCAAGTTCAACGGGACTCACCTCTGTTTTTCCTTTCCAGGGCTCGCCTGCTGCATGAACTTGGGGAGAGGTGACTTGAAAGAATAAGGCTACCAAAGCAAGAAGTTTTAAAATTTTCATCATTTTCCGATCCTAGCATACCGCTGTAAAATGAGATCAAAAATCAAGGCTGTCATGCCCCACATTCGCTCTCCCTTCCATTGAAACTCTGGAAGGTTCACCGAAACCCCTCTGACCGAGCGCGATTCCTCTTTTCGGGTGGAAAGAAGGTTAGAAATCAAATCCCAGTCAGAATGAGCAACCTCAGAAGAATCTAATTTTAGGATGCTTCTTCGAGCTTTCTCGGAAGCATACGCGACTACGGGAGTCACCCAAACCCCTCCACTGACAGTGGGCAATTCAGGGAGTAACCCAATGGGCATGATTCCCTCTCGGCCTAACCCAACCTCCTCCTGAGTTTCTCGTAGAGCAGTCTCGATCAAACTCCCCTGATCTCGATCCTCTACGCCCCCACCAGGAAATGCGATCTGATCCGGATGAGTGATCACGGTGGAAGAACGCTTCATCAGGAGCATCTCTGCCTGCAAGAACGACTCACCTGAAAAAAGCACCAACACAGCCGCTTGGGGGCCCTGTCGCTGTTTTGGGATCTCAAAGGGAAACCCCGGACTCTCCATTTCTTGAATTCTTTTCAACATATGATGGAGTGGACTCATCCCCCAAGGCTACCCCCCATCAGGCAGGAAACAAAAGCAAAAACAATCAAAGACCGAATCATGATATAGAGTACCCAATGACCAATCGTCTTGAAATTTTAAAAAAACGCTGCGCAATAGAGCGGGCCGTCCGAGAATATTTCTGGAAGCTCGACTACGAAGAGATCAGGACACCGGTTTTAGTCCAAAGCCCCGGAATGGAGCCTCACATCCGCCCCTTCCAGGTCGAATCTCCTCCGAGTGCCCCACCCCGATTTCTGCCAACCTCTCCTGAATTTGGAATGAAAAAATTGCTCGCACAAGGTTTGCCCAGGATTTTTCAAATTTGCTCTTCTTTTCGAAATGAGCCCACTTCCCCCGAGCATCATCCGGAATTCACGATGCTCGAGTTTTATGAAACGAACCTTACGCTTGAAGGCCTTCAGACCCGGGTTGAGGAACTTTTTTGTACGCTTGCAAACCTCATCCACGGAAAGCTTCAGTTTCAAAGTTGCGATCAGACCATTTCTTTTCAGGGCCCCTGGAAGCGATTCCGCGTGGTCGACCTGTTTCAAACCTTTCTTGGATTCGACCTCAGAACACACACAGATCCTGCATCACTGGCCGCGCTTTGCAAAAAAAACGGACTTGAAGCAAGCGCTCAAGAACCTTGGGATGATCTTTATTTCAAGCTCTGGCTCAATCTGATTGAACCAAGACTCCCAACTGCAGAAGCCTTTTTCGTCACACACTATCCTTTGAGCCAATCCTCACTCTGCAATCAAGTCCGTGATGAAACCGGTTTCAACTGGGCCAATCGCTTTGAGGTTTATGTGGGACGAACGGAACTCGGAAATGCATTCGATGAACTTAGGGATCCGTTTCAGCAAAGAAAGAACTTCGAGAAGGACCAACGAATCCGGAGCGAAACCTATGGTACAGAGTGGCCAACATCCCCGATCGACGAAGAATTGCTTGCCGCGATCGAACGCATGCCTCCCACATCAGGAATCGCAATCGGGCTGGATCGCCTGATCATGATCCTGCTTGGCGCAAAAGTCATCGACGAGGTACTGTTCTTAAAAAGCTTTTAATCAGCCTTTTAAGGTTTCCTGAAGCTCACCGCGCTCAAACATCTCGGTTACGATGTCGCATCCACCGATGAATTTTCCCTTAATGAAGATCTGGGGAACAGTTGGCCACTGGGTGAACTCTTCAAGAGCGGTCCACATGTCATCATCCGACAACACGTCAAAAGATGCGATTTTTGCAACGCCTGCGGCCTTCAACACTGCAACCGCACGCGCGGAGAATCCACACATTGGGAATTCGGGTGAACCCTTCATGTAGATCACCACTTCATTTTGTTTTACGAGTTTTTCCACTTCAGTAGTCAGGGGATGAGACATGATCATTTTCCTCCAAATTTTTGGTATTGCGCTGGCGTATAGGTTTTCATCGTGAGCGCGTGAACTTCCTCGGTGTCGATTTCGGCTTTCAGCAAGGCCATGATCATCTTTTGCTGATCGATCATCATCTTGCCTTCAAACGCAGGACTCACCACAAGAACCTGGTAGTGGTCCATGGTTCCGGTGAGATCGGTCACTTCCACATGGGTTTCCGTGTGAAGTTGTTTGATTCGGGCCTTCAATTGTTCGGGAGTCATGCGGGATTTATAGCAGAAAAGCGCCCAAACCGGAAGGAAGGTTCAAAATTACCGCGAAGATTGGGGTTGGCCGGAAGATTCTTTTCCCTCAAAACCCGAAGAACAGACCCACTCCTTGGGGGCGGTGTGCATTTTTTTCCGAGCTCCGGCATTCCCCTATGATGGCGAATTTTATTTAAATATCAGCAATTTAATAATACCTGATTTTCCTTGTCGGATATAAGTTCCTGATATTACTGCATTTTTTTCTCAAGTCAAAAAGGACACCGCCGATATGCAGATTGTCGGGCGATTCTCGGACTGCCTGATCTCGTGAAGGATCACGAGTAACTCATGGAAGAATACCTATGTTGAAAAAGGAGACTAACCATGGGTTTGCGTATCAATACTAACCTCCAAGCGATGATCGCCCAGCGTAACTTGGATCAAAACCGTAGGGCACAAGAGAGCTCACTTGAGCGCCTCTCTTCTGGTAACCGAATCAACCGTGCAGGCGATGATGCTGCAGGACTCGCGATTTCTGAGCGAATCCGTGCATCGACCCGCTCCCTCTCCCAGGCAGGAAGAAATGCCCAGGACGGGATCTCGATGATTCAAGTAGCCGAAGGCGGAACCAATGAAATTTCAAACATCCTTGTACGGATGAGAGAACTTTCGATCCAGGCTGCTTCCGACACCATCGGTGATAAGGAAAGAAGCTTTATCGATAAGGAAGTTCAGCAATTGCGATCCGAAATCGACCGGATCGCTTCCACGACCGAGTTCAACGGGACAAAACTCCTGAACGGTTCGGGCAACAAGCTCGAAATCCAGGTCGGAATTAACAACAACGCAGCCCAAGATCGCCTCGTGTTCGACGCTCAACAACAGAACGTTGGCACCGAAGCCCTCGGAATCGAAGGCATTTCGACTGCAAACAAAGAATCCTCACAAGTGAACCTTGCGAAACTCGATTCAGCACTCACCCGCTTGAATGAGAACCGCTCGGCTCTCGGCGCTCTCCAAAACCGCCTACAGTCCACGATCAACAACATCGGGACCTACCGCGAGAACTTGGAAGCCGCACGCTCCCGGATCCGCGACACTGACATGGCGTCTGAGACCTCTGAATTGACCAAGAACAACATTCTTGCTCAAGCCGGAATCTCGGTCCTTGGCCAAGCCAATGCGAATCCGCAACAAGTTCTAAAACTTCTCGGCTAAGACCCCGAGCGATAGACAACATGGGATTGAGTCTGGATGACTCATGATACGCACACTCCGCCTGGCGGGGTGTGCGCTCCCTGAAAACGAGAGTGCATATCCCGCCGGGTCGGCAGTGAAAAGACCCGAAGTCTTTACAAAGCGATATCATTCGAGTTATTACATTCGTCCTATTTATGTCTCGCTCGGTGTCTAGCCCCGATTTCAGGTACGCCCCCTCCAAGAACATCTATTGGGAAAAGTTGAAAAACCTCCCAGAAGACCTCAGGGGACTTGCGTACACAGACCACGATACGGAAACCCACAAGGGAGAATGGAGAACTCGCTTCCCCATCTCATCCTCGAAAGCTTCCGGATCTGGAATCCCCTTGCATGTCGAAATCGGCTGCAATGCGGGACACGTGTGCCTGGAATGGGCGCGCCAGAATCCCAATGCGCTTTACGTCGGAATCGATTGGAAGTTCAAACAGATCTACCGATTGGCCGAAAAATCAAAGAAGTTCCAGGTCCGAAATCTCCTGGCGTTCCGGGCGAACGCAGATCGGCTCCCCTTCATGTTTGCGGCGGGTGAGATCGATTTTCTGCACATGTTTTTCCCGGATCCCTGGCCCAAAAAGGCCCAGAAGAAAAACCGGACTGCGGACCGCGAATGGCTCCTCTCGATCGCTCCCCTATTGAGCGATACGGGCGTGTTCCATTTGAAGACTGATCACGCAGAGTACTTCGAATTCATTCTCGAAAACCTTCACTCCCTCTCCGACACCTTCGAGATCCTTGAGATGACCCGCGACCTGCATGCCGGAAACCCGCAGGCAAAACTCCTCACCATCCCCACTGTGACCCTTTTTGAGCGTCTTTTCATCAAGGACGGGCTCCCCATTCACTCGGTGAAAGTCCGCAGGAAAAGCTAGCAGCTTTAATTCCTGATTTTTGTGCTCAAGTTTTATTGACGCTCAGCCGATATGCCTTTGGGTATGGATGAATTTGAATTTCAGGAAAATCTTGCCGAAAATCTCCTCTTCACCTTTTTGGGCGGCATTTGCGCCATCATCGTGGGGCTTGCGATCTTCAGCACTCCGAGTATCGAATCCACCACTCCGGCCCGCTCCCCCAGCTCTGAAACGCAGGTTTCAGAGTTTATGGATTCTCTTCCCGTTCTTGAATAGCGAGCAATCGTTCCTTTGCCTCAATCCATTTTGAAAAATATTTTCGGGACTGCGAAAGCTCGTGCCTCAGAATCCTGCTTCTCCACCGGGGCAAATCCCCTGCTCGTTTCTGCTGCAATAACTCCCCGATGCGCGCCCGAAGCGCAGGCTCGATCTTAGCGCGCGCAAACTGATTTTCCATAAGGGATTTTGCTCGATCATGCGCACTTCTCCAGACACCGGAGTCCGAGTGCATTCGAACCGCCGCTTCCGCAAACCGCTTGGGATCCGTCTCGATTCCGCCTGGGAACATCGCAAGATCCGATCCTTCGGGCAGCAACCCCTCCGCACCCACTGGAGTCGTAATGGCAGGAACTCCAAAGCGGAAGCCCTCCAGGATCTTCCCCTTCACTCCCGCCCCAAATCGAAGAGGCGCAAGATTCACCCGTGCGTCCTGAAACACCTCTGAGAGAGCCCGTACCGGTCCCTTCACCTCTATTCCCAAGCCCGGATTCTCATTCCACGCCATGAACTCCGCAGACGGATAGGCTCCATAGACACGAAGTCTTGCGTTTTTCAGGTTCTTCCGAATTTCGGGCCAAATGCTTGCTCGAAACCACCGAAGGCCATCCGCATTGGGAGCGTGCCTAAAATTTCCAATCCAAACAAAATCAGCACGTTCTGAAAAATCAGAATTGAACCCTGCATGCACTGGGGGATCATAAAAAAATGGAACCCACCCTTGCTGATCAGCTCCAATCCCAAACTCTTCGCGGAGCAATCGTTCCTCATAGGAAGACACGACAAAAGAGTAATCCACCCGCTCGATCGAAGCGGTTTCACGAATTGCAGTTTCAGTTCGGTACCTTTGGGGTTCATTCTGAGAGGTGAGCCAAGTTTCGCGCAAGGGTTCGCGGGCCCGTCTCACAAAATGAAGGTCTTGGGTTTCCATCAACACGAGCGCATGAGGAAGCGCCTCATACACCATCGCTCCATATTGTTCTTCCAGAATGAATCGATCAAATAGAACGATCTCAGGATTCCACTCCTTGAGTTGCTCCTGCAGCGACCAATCATTAAGGGGCATCGGCAAAAACTCGACCCGATCCGGAATCTCCACCCGGCCCCAATCCTGCTCTTGTTTTGGTTTTGCAGGCGAGATCAAAGAAACCCTCTTGAAATCCTGAAGGAGAAGCTCAATCCAATGCATTTGGCGGACCCCGGCCGCGGAGGAGTCCGGTTCGGGCCAAACCGTGCTGAAAATCAGTGCGTGGCGATTCGGCTTCATGATAGGCTGAAGGTAATCTATGGGCCTAAAAATCTCACCGGTTTTCTTGCTCCCGCTTTTTCTGGCACTTGGCATGCCTGTTTCGGCGCAAGAAGAGATTCCGAATCCTGGACCGAGATCGAGTGAAGAGGCTCGATTCCTGGACCAGCAAGGATCCGAGTCCTTGGCAAAAAAGGATTTCAAACAAGCTGCCCGTGACCTGAAACGAAGAGTCGATCGCTACCCGAGCCTTCCTAAAACAGAGGCCTCCTATCTGAACCTCCTCACTGCTCTTGTTTCGGACCAGCAATTCTCTGAAGTCTTAAAATACGGGCAAGAACTGGTGTTACGCCGCCCAGATCCCAAGGTCGTAAACCAAGCGCGGGCATTCATGGCGGAAGCGGCTCTGGGGCTCAAGCAATACTTGAATGCTCGAACCCTTGCTACGGAATTGCTTGATCACGAGCCTGACTCAAAGCAAAAGGCTCTCGCCTATTCCGTTCGCTTTCAGACTCTTTTGGAAGAGAAGCAATACGAGGGAGCGACTGCGGAGCTGGACCTTTTGCGTGAATACTTGGAGCAGGAACCCATTGAATCCTTTCAGAAAATGATCCCGGGCTTCAAAATGAGCCTGATCACCCGCCAGTGCATCACCAGCCACCTCCTGAAAGACAAATCGGTGACCGAAGAGGAAACCCTGGAGTACTTCTCCAAAAAGAATCTTTGTTTTAAATCCGCCCTCCCCCTTGCCCAAACCGTTTTGAACCCCACTATCATTCAAGACTGGTGCGAGTCGTTCACGTTTTTTGATCATGAACTCCAAAAGCTCAAGATCGACTCCTACCTGAAAGAAAAAATCGGCAAGGATCTGAAGGCGACTTTCGACTTTGCAAAAGGACTCCAGGAAGACCTGGTGAAGTGCTATGCCCCCTATCAGCCCCCGAAACCCAAAAAGCGTTCTCGCAAAGGTCATCGTCGATCATCACGATAAGATTGATGCCTGGTTTTTTAAAAAATTCTCCGAGTTTCCGGCTCCCTTCTACTGCTCCGTTGACATCCGCGACTCGGGCGAAAAGGTCGCGCCTGTGGATTGCAACCTGTATCCGGCGGGTTTCAACAACATCTGCGAAATCGATCTCGAGCAAGCAGTTGGAATCTTTAAAGACCAAATCGCGAAGATCGCGGGTCAATCAGCTCCACCCTCGAGAATTGGAGTCATTCCGGAAAACCACACTGAAAATAAATTCTACCTCGAAAATCTCCATCAACTTCGCTCCATCATCGAAGAAGCGGGATTCGAAGTCGAAATCATCCGAATCGACGGGATTCCCGAAAAACTCACGCTGACCACTGCAAGCGAAAAGAGCATCGTGCAACATCCGGCCCGGGTGGAAAACGGAAAGCTACGCACCCCGGGCGGATTCACTCCTGACTGGCTGATTTTGAATCACGATTATTCCGCAGGCTATCCGAAGATGCTGGATGAGATTTCCCAACCCGTACTCCCCTCGCATCGCATGGGTTGGCATAGCCGCAGGAAAAGCACACACTTCAAATTCTACAATGAGCTTGCAACAGAGTTTGCGGCACTCGTTGGCATTGACCCTTGGCTCATCTCGATAGAAAGCGAGGCCGTTGGACCTGTGAATTTCAACGACGGGCTCGGAGTGGACCGGGTAGCAGAGACCGCAGGGAGAATGCTGAAAAGCATCGAGGATCAGTACCAGCTCCATTCGATCGATCGAAAGCCCGCGCTTTTCATCAAGAATGATTCAGGCACCTACGGGATGGGAATCATGGTGATTCACTCGGTGGATGAACTGATTTCAATGAATCGCAGGACCAAGAATAAAATGAGCATGGGTAAAGGAAAAACCCAGATCGAACAGGTCCTGGTGCAGGAAGGGATTCCGACCCAGATGGTGACGGAAGGATCCACCTCCGAGCCCGTGATTTACCTGATGAACGGGCATTTGATCGGGGGATTCATCCGGGCCAATAAAGAGCGGGATGAAATGGACAACCTGAACAGCCAGGGCATGTTTTTCAAAAAGCTGTGTTTTAAGGACTTGAGTGATTGCATTAAAACCAAGGAATTCGATGAACTGCCCCTCTTGGAGGCAGTCTACGGAGTCATTGGCCGACTTTCTGCTCTTGCTGCGGCCCGCGAGATCAGGCAAACTCTCGCCCCATGAGCGAGATCAAGATTTCTACTTCAGGATTTGGAACCAAAGCCATTCATGCGGGTCAGGAGCCCGATCCTAGGACCGGTGCCGTGATGGTACCGATCTATCAGACGAGCACCTTTGCCCAAAGCTCTCCTGGCAAACACACGGGCTACGAGTACGCCCGCACCGGCAATCCAACCCGAACGGCGTATGAGGCTTGTGTGGCAAGCCTTGAAAACGGAAAGTACGCACTCGCTTTTTCATCGGGCCTCGCCACGATCGACACCCTCCTTCACACGCTGAAATCGGGCGATCATGTAATCTGCAGTGATGATGTGTACGGTGGAACTTTCCGATTGTTCGACAAGGTTCTTCGCCGTTTCGGTCTTGATTTCACTTTCATGGATCTGACCGATCTCTCAAAAGTAAAGGCGGCCTTCCGTCCAAACACTCGCATGCTCTGGATTGAAAGCCCCACAAACCCGATGCTGAAAATCTTCGACATCAAGGCTCTTGCGACTCTCGCGCGCGAGAAGGACGTACTCAGCATCGTCGACAACACCTTCATGAGCCCGTATTTTCAGCGACCTCTTGATCTGGGTGCCGATGCCGTCATTCACTCGGTCACGAAATACATGAACGGTCACAGCGATGTGGTCGGTGGCGTCTTCATCACAAGCCGCGATGATCTGTACCAATCGGTAAAATTCCTGCAAAATTCGGTCGGCGCGGTACCCGGCCCGCAGGATTGCTTTTTGGTGATGCGGGGGCTTAAGACCCTACACGTCCGAATGAAGGAACACGAGCGGAACGCTTTTGAGATCGCGAAATTTTTGGAAGCCCACCCCAAGGTCACAAAGGTCCTCTACCCGGGCCTCCCCTCTCATCCCCAGCATGAGCTTGCCCGCGCCCAGATGCATGGGTTTGGCGGGATGATCTCGTTTGAAGTGAAGGGCGGGCTCAGTGAAGCCACCCGGGTTCTTGAAAAAACCAAGCTCTTCACACTCGCTGAGAGTCTTGGCGGGGTCGAGTCCCTGATCGAGCATCCTGCGATCATGACCCATGCCTCGGTACCGGTAGAAAACCGCAAAGCTCTTGGAATCTCGGACTCCCTGATTCGGATCAGCGTCGGCATCGAAGACGTGAAGGATCTCATCGCAGACCTGACCCAGGCGCTTTCCTAATTGACTGGCATCGATCCCTGTGGATGATTGGCTCGAGGAAGCTCAAACACCTTTTTGAAAACAGGAGGTTACGACTTTCTGAGCGAGCCCATGATGGGCGGAAGCGAAAAGAACAGGATGTTCGAGGAGTAAGCTCCTGTTTTTAAAAAGGTGTGCCGCTTTGTCTTTATCATGCATCAACAGTGAACGATGCCAGTTGGAAAAATCCACCTTGTCTGATCGGTTAATCCTTGATACGTTCGGCGTATGCGACAATTGAAGCGATTGATCCAGCAACTGCTGGCCGGCCAAGGCCGTATTCTTTTAGCCTAAATCACGATCACTCTCGTGACTGAAGGCTCCGTTTGTCCCGTAGCTTGCGATGAAAGGTAATCGCAAAGCGATGGGCTTCATCCCGTATATGGGTCAGTAATTTATAAGCTCTGGTGTGTGGATAAAGAGGAATCGGGTTTACCCGGTTCGGAATGAAAATCCGCTCCATCGAGCTCTCAACTTCCTTTGATTGAAAATTCGATTCCGTGCGAGCTTTTGCAAGCCCCACCAAATCCACTCCCTGAATCCCGAGATCTTCAAAAATCGCCCGCGCCTGCGCAAGCTGACCCTTGCCCCCGTCCACCACCACAAGATCGGGCTTCTCGTTTCCGGGCCCCATGTCCATTTTGGAAAACCTGCGCTCGAAGATCTCCCGCATTGAGGCGAAATCATCCGCTCCCCGCACGGTCTTGATCTTGTAGCGCCGATAAAGCGTTTTCTCGGGCGCGCCATCCATGAACACCACGCGCGATGCCACCGAGTCCTCTCCTTGCGTGTTTGAAATGTCATAACATTCAATCCGGCGGGGTACCCGCTCAAGCCCGAGCTTCTCGCGAATCTCCTCCAGCGCCTGAATCCCGTGTCCCGCGTTCTCGCGCTTGGCATTCTCGACCGCAAACCGTGCGTTCGTCTCAGCAACCGAGACCAGCTGCTTTTGTGCGGCCGACTTCGGGGTTTCAATCGTGATCTTGAGCGCCCCTTCCAAAAACTCATGATCAAGCGGTAACTCTCTCATCAAAAACGCCTTGGCATGAACAAGTTCATTCCCCTCTTCCATCAACAGCACGTGCTGGGTCAGGAAATCATGCAGGATATCGCCCTTCGAGAGCGTCCCATCAAAATTCAGCACATCATAGTGCTTCACCGACAAAAGCTTTCCGCCCCGAACTTGCAGCACCACTCCGTGGGCAATTCCCTCTTTTTCCGCAATCGAAAACACATCAAGGTCAAGGCGTTGGTCGGCATCCACCACCGACTGGGTCTGGGATACGATTTGCACCGCTTGAATCTGATCGCGAATCCGGGCCGCATCCTCATAGCGCTCCTCTTCTGCGGCAAGTTTCATTTCTTTCTTCAGGTCTTTGATGAAACTCTTGCTCTTTCCCTCCATCACTCCGATCGCGCGCGCCAGCTGTTCGCGATACTCCTCACGGGTGACTTTCGCAACACAAGGCGCGGAACACTTCCCCATCTGGTGCAGAATGCAGGCACGCGACCTGTGGGCAAAGGTATTTGAATCACAATCCCGAAGTTGAAAGGCTTCAGTCAAAAGTCTCATCACGATGCGGGCCGCAAAACTGGAAGGAAAAGGACCAAAATAACGCGCATCCTCGCGATTTACCTTTCTCGTCCACTCGATTCGCGGAAACTCCTCACTCAATGAAACGGATAGATAGGGATAATGTTTGTCGTCTTTAAGCCTGATGTTAAAGCGCGGCTTGTAGCGCTTGATCAGCGTGCACTCCAGCACCAGCGCCTCGTTTTCGGTCTCGGTGTGAATCACCTCAAATGCAATGACCTCGGAAAGCATGAGCTCGGTACGAGGATGCTCATGCACAATGGGCTGAAAATAGGAGCTTACGCGTGCACGAAGGCTCTTGGCCTTTCCCACATAGAGGATCTGACCGTCCGGGTTTTTCATCAGGTACACGCCGGGAGATGTGGCCAAAGCCTTTGCCTGATCGAGCAATGCGGTTTTCTTATCGGACCTTTTTTCCATACTCAGTTTTGTGCTTTTAGGCTATCTTATCTGACAGCGTATGAACACCCCCGGCACCGCTCTCACCGTTGGAAAAGAACTCGTCTGTTTCTGCACCCGCTGCAAAATGGACCTAGGCCACACCATCATGTCCATGATGGGGGGCATGCCCGCTCGTGTGATTTGCAGAACTTGCAAAAGCGAACACAACTACAAGCCCAAAAAAGGCGTAAAAGAGCCGGGCGCCATTGCCGCATCCCGTGGCTCACCCGGGACTACCACCCGCGCTCCCCGCGAGTCGAAGGCCGAAAAAACAGTACCCGTGGAGCTTGAATGGATGAAGCAACTGAATTCCAATACCAAGGCCATCCGCCAATATGCTGCAAACGAGCATTTTCTGGTGGGCGATCGGATCTCGCATCCGACCTTTGGCGAGGGCATCATTCAGAAGCACATTTTCCCGAATAAAATGGAAGTGCTGTTCCGGATGGATCTCAAAACTCTGATTCATGCGCCGAAGCCCGCGTAAGCGAGCCTTAGCTCCATCCCGGCTTTTCTAAAACCATCAGGGCTCAACACTGCTGAATTCAGGAGAAAGCGCCTCGCCCTCCCAGCGCGATACCACCAAGGTCGCGACACAGTTTCCAAGAAGGTTCACCGTGGTGCGAGCCATGTCCATGAACTCATCCACACCCAGAATGAGGGTGATTCCCTCAAGCGGCAAACCAAAAGCCGTAAGCGTACCTGAGAGCACCACAAGGCTTGCACGAGGAACGGCTGCAACTCCCTTTGTGGTCAGCATCAGGGTCAGCATCATGGTCACTTGAGTCCAAAGCGAAAGCTCGATCCCGGCTGCTTGGGCAACAAAAACGGAAGCCAATGCGAGATAGAGGGTTGATCCGTCGAGATTGAAGGAATACCCAAGCGGCAGCACAAAACTGGAAATTCGTTTTTTTACTCCCATCTTTTCAAGAGACTCAAGCGCATGGGGAAACGCGCTCTCACTTGAGGTTGTGGCAAACGCAAGCAATAGAGCGGGCCTGATTTCACGCAAGAAACTCATCATGTTCACGCGCGCATAGATCATGGCAGGCACCAGCACCAGAATCACAAAAATGAGGAGCGCAAGATAGAGCGTTCCCACAAGTTTCAAGAGCGGAATCACCACTCCAATTCCATGCTCGGCAACTCCGGTTGCTGCCGCAGCTCCGACTCCGATCGGCGCAAGCCCCATGATGATGCCGGTAAATTTGAACATGACTTCATTCATCGATTCC
This sequence comes from Bdellovibrionales bacterium, assembly GCA_018969905.1. Classification (GTDB taxonomy): domain Bacteria; phylum Bdellovibrionota; class UBA1018; order UBA1018; family CAIMNF01; genus CAIMNF01. The sequence continues at coordinate 1,673 of JAGWXK010000006.1, read as the reverse complement.
GCGAAAGTCACCATTGGCTTACCTTTCTCGCCTGCAAGCAAAGTTGCCACCCCGAAGATCGTCGAGAAAATCACAATCTGAAGAACATCCCCCTTCACCACGGCTTCGGCAAAATTCGTGGGAAGCAGATGCTCGAAAAACCCAGAAAACGAAAGCTTGGTTTCCTGCGCCTTGTTCACCAGATCCGACACCTGAACGCTAAGAGAGATCCCATCTCCAGGCCTTAACCAATTGACCATGAAAAGACCCACCACAAGCGCAAGCGTGGTCGCAAGCTCGAAATAGAGGATTGCACGCACTCCGGTCCGCCCAAGCCCCTTCACCGACCCCGCCGAATTGATCCCAAGAACGATCGAGGCAAAAATCAGCGGCGCAATGATGCACTTCACTCCATTCAAAAAGAGGGTGCGTAGGGATTTCAGCGAGTGCGCGAACTCGGGGGCAAAATGCCCAAGCATCAGGCCCGCAATCAGGGCGACAAAGATCCAGGTCGTGAGTTTCACTTTCCTAAGCATTTCGGGAGTCTAGCGACGAGGGCAGAGCCTTCGCAACTTTTTTAAATAAATCCTTGATAAAAACACCTGCTCCGATTAAACCAATCTCGTTTAGAAAAGGAGCCCCACCATGAACCCTCTCTCCCTCACCCTTTTAGGAATCCTCCTGATCCCCCTGGCCCCGAAAGCTTCCTTCGGCCAGACAATTGCGGACCTTTCCAGAGTTCTCCCCCCGATCACAGATCGCGTATCCCCGGTGGTGGCCGGGGACCAGGTCATGCGCTCAAGCCCCTTTGGCGATTTCATTATCACGGAATCCGAAACCACGGGCCACATTCTAGGGTTCAGTTTCAACAATATCGGCCCAAACCGGATCATCCCGGTGCCCGCAACCGAGATCGGATCGGGGCCTGATCGGGAATATCAATTCCGCTTTCAGAGCCGGGCGCGGCAGGACATTTATTTTTCGGTCACAGACACTCCGGATGAGTTCCTCTCCAATCGCATGGAGAGCTATCTTTACCTGTTTCCACGCCACAACATTCCTGCAATTGAATTGATCGAAAACGGAGCGAAGGGCGAGGAACTCAAGGTCACGCTCCAAAACGGGGAAGAGATGGCGTTTGATGCAAAAACCAAAGAGATTCTGCGTGGGGTTTTCCGCGAGATCGCACCTTTGGATCAGAATCCGGATCGCTTCAAACGCAAGTTTGCCACGCTTGAATACACAGGATCCGGAACCCTGATTCGAGTGAACCGTCGCGGAGGCGACCCGAGACTTGGAACCACAGCGGTGGTCACCCAAGGCAAAAAAACCTGCAAAATCCCCTCATCGCTCCTGTTTGACCAAAATCCAAATTCTGATGTGAACTTTTTGTTCCCGACGGATGAAGAATTCAACGTACTTTTGTTGAAAAAGTGCGGATTCGGGCTCAAGTAAAACCTTCTTTACAAAACCGCAGGGTTTCGATACCCTCCCCTCTACATCTCATATAGCGGGGGTGTAGTTGAGTTGGTTACAACGTCGCCCTGTCACGGCGAAGGCCGAGGGTTCGAGTCCCTTCACTCCCGCCATTAAAAAGGCTCGCTGACCGTTTGGTCGGCGGGCCTTTTTAGTTTTCGGGGATGATGGGACGAGAACCATCGCGCATGCGAAGCATGCCGAGGGTTCGACAATTT
>JAGWXK010000171.1 GCA_018969905.1 Bdellovibrionales bacterium | reverse complement strand
AAACTGGACCCCCAAGCTGTCTCTTATTTTACCAATTTTTGAAAAAAGCCGCAATTTTCTTTTTATATGATCACTATGTAAACAAGTGGAAAAGTTATTGACTTTAGGTCTTTTTGCCAGTCGTTGATCGAGGCTCGAAGTTTCCCATTCATTCCCTCCGGTTGGCTGCCGCCAGGGCCCACCTTGCACATTGTTTTTGATTTACAGGGTGTTAAAGAACTGACAACATGGAACTACGCATGGCAGGTAAGAAAATTTTAGTCGCGGATGACAGTCTCACGATTCAAAAAGTGATCCGTCTTGCCCTTTCCGGTGACGGTTATGAGATCCAGACTGTTTCCGATGGAAAAGAAGCCATTGAGCAGGCTTCTCTTTTCAGGCCAGACATTTGCATCATCGATGTTTCGCTCCCGAAATATGACGCCTATCAGATTCGGGAGAAGTTCATTCACCAGGCCGATTTGAAGAACATTCCGGTAATCATGATGTCGAGCGCCTTTGAAAAGGTGGATGAAACAAGAATGCAGGAGCTTGGATTTTGCGGTCATTTGGTGAAACCTTTCGACCCTTCTCACCTCCGCAGCACTCTCCTGTCCGTTGCAGAACAAGCTGCCAAAATTGATCCGGTGATGGATACAATCAACTCACCCATGGAATCCTCAAGTGGGCCCGAGGTAATGAGCCTTGACGACATTGGCCCCGTGACCCTGACCCCTCCAAAACGTGTTGCGGCTTTTGCGGATTTCCCCCCGCTTGCCAATGATTTTCAAGGCGGACTGGATGACATTCAAGAGCTTGCGAAAAACACCTTTGAAATGAGCGGCCTCAATCAACACGACTGGGGAATGATCGAGCCGGGACGAGGACTTGAACCTTCTGTAGAAGAAATGCCCATGACGTCCCCGCCTCTGCGGGAAAAACACCATTCTCACAAGCATTCCGAGGTTTCAGGATTCGATCTCGCTCCCCCCCCCCCTCCCGTTGCAAGCGAACCTCGTTTCAGCTTGGAGGAGGTCGAGGCGATGGTAAAGTCCGAGGTAGCGCGAGTACTTGAAGAAATGCATTTTCAGATCCAGGATCGGATCAACCACGATATGAAACAGTTCACGGAAGAGTTCATTCCAAACCTTGCCGAGAAGATCATCAAGGACGAGATCCACAGGCTTCTTTCGAATCCACCTGTATGAGAAACGATCGTAGTTTATCCGAGCCAAGACCCTGCAAGGTCGAAGTCAATGTTTCACGGTATGCGGAGGGCTCTTGCCTGATCGAGACTGGAAACACGAAGGTCTTTTGTACCGCAAGCATTGAAGAATCAGTTCCTTCCTGGCTCAAGGGAAAGGGCCAGGGCTGGATTACGGCAGAATACGCGATGCTCCCACGCTCTACTCACACACGCTCCAAACGCGATCGCGAAAAAGTCTCCGGGAGAACCCAGGAAATTCAGCGCCTGATCGGTCGTGCCCTTCGTGCCATGGTGGATTTATCGAAGTTGGGAGAGAGACAGATCATTGTGGATTGCGATGTGATCCAGGCCGATGGTGGAACCCGCACTGCCTCGATTTCGGGCGCCTGCATCGCTGTCGGAATCGCACTCTCAAAGCTCGTGAAAGATGGAAAAATAGAAAAATCCGCCTTTGTCGACACGATACAGGCCGTTTCAGTGGGAATGCAGGATGGGAAGGTTTTTGTAGACCTTGATTATGAGGAGGACTCCTCGGGAGATGTGGACATGAATTTTGTTCGCACGGGCTCGGG
>JAGWXK010000170.1 GCA_018969905.1 Bdellovibrionales bacterium | reverse complement strand
AAGCCGTTACTGCAGGTTCCGCCCGTCACAGCAAAGTCAGCAGAACTAACCACTCCTAGACTTCCCAAAATAGCAGGACAAGAGCCGGATCCTGTGTTCTTTACCGTAAAGGTCTTTGTATAGGTTCCGGTTGTCCCTGCAAAATGTTTCCCAAAATTCAACTCGGAAGGGTTTTCAACCAGAGAAAGGACCGCGGCCCCCGTACAACTGGGGTCGGGGTTTGTTCCGGTAGTGCTGCCATTTCCATTTCCGTTCCCATTTCCATTTCCGTTCCCATTGCCATTCGTACCGGATTGGGCTTGCACGCAACCGTCCTGTACCGCCGAGAAGCCCGCACACAAGGTAGCCATTCCCGAGATCGGGTCCACTACCGAGACATTCGAGCATAGGCTTTGGGAATACACCGCTGAACAAGCACTGAACGAAGGGAACACAACACAGTTCGGGAGGCTGGGCACACTTTGGCAGGCGCTCAACAAGGAGGACACCTCGGGCTTTTTCTTCAAACACCCTGGGAAAAGCAAGCTCACCAAAACAATGAACAGTACCTGGCTTTTTTTATTCATGAATACTCCCCAACTCAGTGTAATTGACAAATTTGCTTTGTTCAAAAGGAAAGCATATTTCACATGGATTCAATGATTTTCATTGAATCTGGATGTCTTTTAAATAGAAATAACCAATAGGATTAATCGAGAAGCCCTTCACTCCTGAGGCAACCAATGCCTCGTTTTCTTCGTAATAGAGGGGTAGCACTGCCGCATCTTGAACCTGAAGAATCCTCTGGGCCTCCTTATAGAGGAGATCCCTCTTGACCGAATTCCAGTCCTCGCGGGCCTTTTTGATATTCTCATCCACCTTTGCGTTCGAGTACCGGGTCATGTTGTTGCCGGTTCCTGTTTCAAACAACCCCATGAAAGTATCTCCATCCGGATAATCCGCAGCCCAGACCATCAGCATCATCGGGAAATTCGCAGTGGTGAGCTGGGACCTGAACACCTTGTGATCAAACAATTGAATCTGAAGATCGACCCCCAGGTTTTTTTTCAGCTCGCTTTGAATGTATTGGGCCATGATCTGCGGCCGTTCGCTGTTTCGCCCCACGAGCTCAATCTTAAGCGCCTTTGGGTCAAGGCCCGATTTTTTCAAAAAACCCTTTGCAAGATCAGGATCAAACGGAACCGCCATTTTTGGATCATGACCAATCACACGAGGCGGAATCATGGTGGAGGCGACTTTCTGGGTTCCGTTCAACACAGCAGGAATCGGCTTTCGATTGATCGCATGCGCGATCGCAAGACGAAGGTTCACATTTTCCGCAACCGACCCCTTGGTGCGAAACGCAAGATAATAGGTCTTCAGATAAGGAAAGGTTTTGAACTGCGGCATGGGGCGGGCCACCTTCAGGTCATTCGGAGACAGATCCTGCATCATTTGAATTCCGCCAGATTTAAACACATTGAGCGCAGTGGAGCTGTCCTTGATGATCTGAGCCGTGGCTTCGGTGACATTTCCGGTCTTTCTCCAATAGTGCGGATTCGCCTTGAGTCCGATCCTGGTCTGCATTTGATAGCTATCAAGCACATAAGGGCCCAAGGTCACCATTTTTCCGGGCTTCGTCCACCCCGCTCCCTCCTTGTCGATCACATCCTTGCGGATCGGGAAGAGCGGCCAGAACCCCGTCAGGTACTGGAAGTAGGCAACCGGATGTTTGAGCGTGACGATCAGAGTGGAATCATCTTTTGCCTGAACTCCAACCTTGGAAAAATCG
>JAGWXK010000169.1 GCA_018969905.1 Bdellovibrionales bacterium | reverse complement strand
GGGCAATCAATAAAGATGAAATCGTATTTTTCTCTGACCTCGGCGAGCGCAGTCTTGAGCTTCGCTTCCCGGGCAAAGGCACTGACCAACTCGATCTCGGCCCCGGCCAGGTGAGGATTTGCGGGGGCAAGATCCAGATGATCGATTCCGGTTTGCCGGATCACTTTCGACATCGGGGCTTCACCAAGAAGGGCGTTGTAGATCGTCAGGTTTGACTCGTCCAGAGTCTGCGCCATTCCCACCGCCGAGGAAGCATTCCCCTGGGGGTCAAAATCGATCAAGAGAACCTTCTGATCGGCCAGAGACAAGGATGCCGCCAGATTGACCGTGGTAGTGGTTTTGCCCACTCCGCCCTTTTGATTAACAACGGCTATGATTTTTCCCATACTATCCGCCCAAGAGTGTGAATACCAAGTGGTTCACATCTACATCACTTTTGGAAAATAAAAAAGGGGGTAACACATCGGCCGTGTCAACTCCCCTTTTTTCTTCGGATTGTTCTGTCGCGCTATCTTGCGAATAGCTTGTGTGGTTGCGGTGGAGAACAATTCTTCCAAACTTTTTACTGCAATTATCCTCAGGATACTCTGATTAATCTGAATATCAATAAAAAAAGATGACCCGAATTCATTTTCTTTTCAGACTAACCAACAGGCGCGTCTTGCCATTTGCAGAGTAATCATGGGTGTGGCTAATCGTCAATTTCCTGCCGAACTTGGTTAGTCTCGCGGCTTCCCACTCTTTTTCCCATCCGCGACTCTTAAAGAGAATGAGTGTGTTCCACGTGGAACAATTCCAAATCCACGCTGCGATCCGATCTACGGTGCCCACCGCTCTTGCGATCACCGTGTCCGGAGCGAGGTCCGCAACCACGTCCTCCACTCGCGCATGATGAACGCTTGTGCGGTTCAATCCGAGTTCCGTGGCCGCAGACCCTAGATACTCGGCCTTCCCCTTCTCTGACTCCACAAGAGCCCACTCCCGTGCGTCTCCCTGTGAAACCGCGCTGGCGAGGAGTCCCGGGACCCCGGATCCCGAACCGACATCCAAAACGCGCTGTCCAAGATCCGGAACCTTCATGAGCTCCAAAACATCGAGCAAATGGCCCTCGGGGAACTCTTCTGCCCCCAGAATGCGCGTGAGGTTCTGTTTTTCGTTCTCCCGGTGGAGAATTACCGCAAATCGGGCCGCCGCCAGGGCCGAATCCTCCCGAAGGCCGGGAAACGCCCTGTGGATACTCTCCTGGAAGGCTCTAGTGCTGGGTTCCACGGTGGATACTCTCGGTTCCGGTGCCGCGATGAGGCGCCTTGTTCTTCAAAAAGATCATCAGATTTGCGACTGCGGCAGGCGTAACACCCTGAATGCGGGATGCTTGGCCCAGATTTTGGGGGCGAACCTCTTTCAGGCGCCCTTTGATCTCATTGGAAAGCCCCGCGACACTCTCATAATCCAGTGTTGGGGGGATCTGGAGCGCTTCCGCAGAGCGAACCCCTTCGAGAAGCTCCAAATCCTTCTCAATGTAGCCCTGGTATTTCACCTGAATGTCAATTTGCTCAAAACACTCCGGATCCCGGAACGCGGGCTCCCATCCCAGAGACTCCAACACAGAGAAGTTCACCTCCGGGCGCTTCAAGAGATCTTCACCTGAAACCCGGTCCCGAATGGGGTTCATGCCAAACTCTGTGAGACGCTGGTTCGTTGCCTCATTGGGATAAAGGTAAAACCCACGAATGGATTCCCGCGCTGCCTCGATCCGATTTGCCTTCTCCTGGAATCGAGCCTGGGATGCTTCCGACAACAAGCCTATC
>JAGWXK010000005.1 GCA_018969905.1 Bdellovibrionales bacterium | reverse complement strand
CACTCCAATCATAAGCCAAACATCACAGACACCGTAGTAAGTGAGAATTCCCCCCGCAATGAGAGTGATGTCCTCGGGAATCGGAACACCAAGACCGCACGCAAGGAGAATCAGGAAGATCGCCAAATAAGGGATCGGCCCATAGTAATCGATCAGAAAATCGACGATAAAATTGAAGTCCATTTGCGGCCCCTAGTAGACACGAACTTTTACTTTTTTGAAAGAGGGTGGGCTCTGAGATATGAATCCTGAATCTCCCCGAGATTCAAATGGGTATAGCGCTGGGTGGTGGAGAGTCTGGAGTGCCCCAGGAGCTCCTGGATGCTCCTCAGATCCGCTCCGGCACTCAGAAGATGGGTTGCGAAGCTGTGACGGAGTGCATGGGGGGAAATCTGGCGATTCCGGTCGATCCATTCAGGTGAAAGCGTTGCGGCTTTCATCAATTGTCGGGCGAGAATGAGGGCAATGCCACGTTCAGTGAGAGGGGTCCCTCGGTATCCCAAAAAAACCCATTCGGGATCTTGGGGCTCTGGCCGTGCCTCAAGATATTCCGCGATTGCGTTCAGAGCAAGCTCCGGCACGGGCAGCCACCGTTCTTTGCGCCCTTTCCCCATGATCCGGACCCACCCCGATTTGGACTCCAAGGCACCCCGCTTGAGCCCCGCAACCTCACTCACCCTGAGTCCGCACCCATACATTACTTCAATCAGAGCGCGGTCCCGTAACCCCGTCCAATTGCTACAATCGGGAGCTCGAAGGAGCTCCAGGATCTCCTCGATCTTGAAAAAAACCGGAAGTTTCTGGTCGATCTTGGGCGAAGGGATCAACGCAAGCCAATTCCGATCAACCACTCCCTTGCGCTTGAGGTATTTGAAAAAAGTACGCAAAGCACTCATTTTTCTTGCAACAGAAATGTTTTCATTTCGTTTCATCAGATCAGCCGTAAAGGACCGAAAATGAATAGCCTGTATCTGAACAAGCTCGGATCCGTACTGGATTTCGAATTCCTGCATCAAATGATCCGCAAACTGATGCAAATCATTCTCATAAGCACGACGGGTTTCAGTGGACCAATTCTTTTCGTTGATGCCGTATTCGAGGAATGCATCAATCCAATCCTTTACGGTTGCTGGCATACTCCAATTAGTTTAATTCAAAAAGGATGCAAAGGGTTCATATTATTGGAGCAGGCCTCGCCGGTTCCGAAGCTGCCTGGTTTTTGGCGGAACGGGGTGTTCGCGTTGTTCTTCACGAGATGCGCCCACTTCAAACCACCCCGGCCCATAAAACCTCCCAATGCGCGGAGCTCGTTTGTTCGAATTCGCTGAAGTCCAAATCCCCGGTCTCTGCACCGGGAATGATGAAGGCTGAAATGAGGATGGTCGGCTCCTTGGTTCTGGATGCGGCAATGCTCGCCGAGGTCCCTGCGGGGGAAGCACTGGCCGTCGATCGGGATGTGTTTTCTGGCTTCATCACCGGAAAACTCAAATCCCATACCAATATTTCCATCGAAACTGGAGAGGTAGACAAGCCATTTGAAGGCCCAGATGAAATAACCCTCATTGCCAGTGGACCACTGACCTCCGACTCCCTCACCTCCTGGATCGCTGGAGCAACAGGGCAGGATGATCTTTACTTCTATGATGCAATCGCGCCCATCATTGAAGCTTCCAGCATTGATATGGCATCTGCCTTCACTGCGAATCGGTATGACAAGGGCGGCGAGGAAGCCTACATCAACTGCCCTCTCACAAAAGAAGAATATGACGCATTTATTGATGCAATTCTCGCTGGCGAGATGGTTCCTACAAAAAACTTCGAGAAAGAAAAATACTTTCAGGGATGCCAGCCAATTGAAGCCATCGCCGCAACGGGGCGCGACTCACTTCGATTTGGTCCCATGAAACCCGTGGGTCTGACTGATCCATCCACAGGTCGAAGGCCTCATGCAGCGGTACAACTTAGGCCCGAGAATCGCTCCAAGACAGCTTACAACATTGTGGGTTTCCAAACCCGCCTGAAATACGGCTCACAAATGAAGGCCCTTCGCTTGATTCCCGCGCTTAAAAATGCCGAGTTTTTGCGAATGGGCTCCATGCACAGAAATACCTTTGTTTGCGGGCCAAAAGCTCTTCGTCCTGATCTTTCACTCAAGGGTCATCCCCGCGTATACCTCGCAGGCCAAATCACCGGGGTCGAGGGCTATCTTGAGTCGGCAGCTTGCGGCATGCTTGCGGCGATTTTCATTCATGCCAGAATCCAAAATCGAGCCCATTCCGCTCCTCCGTCCAACACCGCATTGGGGGCCCTCCTTTCTCATGTGACGGCATCGGATCCTGACCGCTATCAGCCGAACAACATTCAATTCGCACTCTTTGATCCAAAGTTCTTTGAGGGTACCGAGGGTCTAAAGAAGGATGCACTCAGGGAAACCCTCTCCAAACAGGCGCCCGTCTATTTCAAAAACTGGATGAAATCATGCGAAACGCTCTTTTTGTCTTCCTAGGCGCGGGGCTCTGGGCAACCGACACCCTTTTCCGTCAGCCTCTGTTGGAGGAGATTTCGGCAATCACCATCGTTTATTTTGAACATTTGATTGCGACATTGGCCAGCTTCATCTGGCTGATGTGGTTTGCCCCTCGTGATTTTTTCATGGGCTTATCCCAGACTCTTGGTGCCGCATTGATCGGGGTTTTTGGTTCCGTACTTGCCACCTTGTGTTTTACAGAAAGCTTCCGTCTCGTCAATCCGAGTGTTTCCATTCTCCTTCAGAAAATCCAACCCCTTGTCGTGATCGGGCTTTCATGGCTTTTTCTTGGAGAGAGGATCACACGTACTTTTTTCCTTTGGGCCACACTCGCACTGATCAGCGCTTTTTTTCTCACTTTTCCAGAAGGCGTTCGCCTCTCCAGCCTCCTGAGTCAGGCAAACCACGGTGCGGCTCTCGCCTTTCTTGCGGCCGTTTTATGGGCCACTTCAACCGTCATCGGAAAGGCCAGCCTGGGCCGGGCCAATCCCGCCGCGCTTTCCTTTTGGCGTTTTGCATCCGGTCTCATTCTGCTCCTGGTGCTGATGCGCCGATTCCCCGCCTCAGCGATTGAGGTCCCATTCGTTTGGGGGCAGTCGGGTGTATTGCGCTCCATCGCATACATGGCGATCATTCCTGGTTTTTTCGGAGTGTATCTTTATTATCGGGGTTTGAAAAAAGTAAGCGCCTCGAGCGCCACACTTCTCGAGCTGTCCTTTCCGCTTACTGCAGTTGCGATCAACGCAATCTTTCTTGACCTTCACCTTGGAAAGATCCAACTGCTTGCCGGCTGTGCCCTTCTGATCTCCATGATCGGAGTCGGAATGAGCTCCAAAGCGGAATGAGAAAAATCAAACCTCGATCTGGAAAGTCACCAAAACTTCATGGTGTATGTTCTGTTTTGCAGCCTCTATCGTCGGAGCAGGCATCGCTTTGGACCTCATGGGCACACTTTCCATCATGAAAGGACCGGGCTGTGGTTCAGCTCCGGATTTTTCCTCTATTTTGAGTACAGACCCAAGCCGCCCGCCCAAAGCTTTGACAAGCTCGGTTGCCTTTTCACGGGCGTTCTTTGCCGCAATGACCAGACAGTTTTTTTTCTGATCCAGAACTCGCCCTTCCGAGAGATATGTCTGCAAGGAGTGCGTATTGCGAACCCCGGCATCAGCCGCAATCGCAAGCACTTCGCCCATTGCGGAAATCTCTGGAGTTACGGCTCGGAGTCCGATCCTACACTGAAACCCTTTGCTGACGCTTTTGTTGTTCTCCCACGCCGTTACTTCCTGAACACTGTACTCGGCTTGGGTCAATTCAAGATTTTTGACCTTGCTTTTCCTTAGGTCTGAGCGAAGTTTTTCATGGAGTTCGGTGGCTCTCTTGATGGCGGTCTTCGCATCAGGTGCTTGTGCGTCGGCAACCATGATGACGCTTCCGCGGTCTGGCTCCACCTCGAGATTGCATTCGCCGCTCACAGTCACTTTGCGCTCGAAAGAATCCGCCCGTAAAACACCCGGACTCATCCATTGCAAGGCCGTGAAAATCGAAACAAAAAAAGTCGCTCTTGAGTTCATGTTGGAAGTTTGCTTCAAAGGGCCCGACTTGAAAAGAGTCTTGTCGGGCCCGGAAGAAACTAAAATCCAAGAAAGGTCGCTCCAATCATCGCAACGAAAAGGTTTTTTCCCGGTGTGATAGTTAAGTCGGGTCTGGCCATGATACTGATGCTTGGTCCCACCTTGAATTCACCTTCAAGCCCCACATTTGGATAAACCTTCCAGAGAGGACCAGTGGAATCAGACCCTGCACCAAGATTGATCGAGCTCGCATTACTCCGATAAATGATGTTCCCCCCTCCCCTCACGGTAAACCTCATGCTGTCAGAGAGGTAACCTCCGATTTTCACGTCCAATGGAATCTGAAGAAGATTGGAGCCGCCCCCCGCACCGGAGCTTGTCCCAAAGAAATTCGCGTTATTGGCCCCCGGATGTGCATAAAGCGCGGAAAGACTCAGACCAATGTAGCTTCCCATTGGATCATCTCCAAGAATCTGATCCGTAAGATTCAGATCAAAGGCAGCCCCAACAGTAGCCCTCGATGTTGCTGCACCGGAGGGATCTTCGTAAACCAGTGCACCAAGCTGTGGCGTAAAGCCCCACTTTTGACTCTTTAAGGCATGCTCTTCATACTCCCGCCCCTCGCTAATCACAGCCCTCCCCCGGTCCTGAGCGGCCGCCAGGTTCGCGAGTCCAACAGAGAGAATAAAGATGCCTGCATATTGACGTATTTTCATAAAATCTCCTCGAACACCCGAAAAGCAATTTTGATGCCAGGTCTGAACATGATCAGGATCATGAAGAACTTGTGCCCGATCATATTCAAGAAACTTCATCCGGGCTAACCTCCGTTCAGACGACGGAGGTCTTGATGAATCGAATGAAAACGCTGGAACAATTGATGACCAAACATCCCCTTACGATTGCCGAAAACGACTCCCTTCAGAAAGCGAGTGATCTGATGCTGCAAAGAAGGATTCGGCACCTGCCGGTAACCGACTCCAAGGGTGATGTGATTGGAATCCTCAGTGATCGGGACATCCAGCGAGCCATGGTGGTTCGGAGTGTAGCGGGGGGGACGGAAATAGTGCTCTCACCACACCGCAAGGTCCGGGAATTCATGAGTTGGCCACCCCACACCGTGGATCTCTCAACCCCCATCACTCAGGTTCTTCAGATTTTGATCAAAGAGAAGATATCCGCTCTTCTGGTTGAATCGGAACTCTCAGGAAAAATCCGTGGAATCATCACTTCGGAGGATCTACTGATGGAATTCGAGCAGATGATCCGTCAGACAAGCTCCGAAACCGATGTCGGGCTCCTGGATCTCTGATTGAGATCCGTCCAGGCTCATACATTGAAGCGAAAGTGCATGATATCCCCGTCCTGCACCACATACTCCTTGCCTTCGAGTCGCAACAGACCCGCATCGCGGATCTTGGCTTCCGAGTGATGCTTCATGAGATCATCATAATGGAAGACCTCAGCCCGGATAAAGCCTCGCTCGAAGTCGGTATGGATGACCCCTGCCGCTTGTGGCGCCCTCCATCCCTTATGAATGGTCCAAGCGCGAACTTCCTGCTCGCCGGCAGTGAAATAGGTTTGCAAGCCAAGCAGGTCATATCCAGCCCGAATGACCCGGTTTAATCCAGGCTCTTCCATACCCATATCAGCCAGAAAACCTTTTTTATCCTCTTCGGCAAGCTCCGCTATTTCTGACTCGATCTTTCCACAAATGGGAACCACCGGGGCATTTTCCCTCTTTGCATGTTCCACTACTTTTTTCACATACTCATTGGCGAACGGATCGGCAATCGAAGCTTCATCTACATTCGCAATATACATTACCGGCTTGATGGTCAGAAAATGCATGTCGTGAACAATCTCTTTTTCTTCCGGACTCAAGCCGCACGCCCGCACGGTCTTACCCTGATCCAGCATGGGCTTGATCTTTTCGAGCACACCCACAAGTGCCGCCGCTTTTTTATCTCCTGCCCGTGCCTGTTTCTGGGAATTGGTGAGCTTTTTCAAAACCGCCTCAAGATCGCAAAGAACAAGTTCGGTATCGATCGTCTCAATGTCCCGAATAGGATCGACCGATCCCTCCACGTGTACGATGTTCGAATCATTGAAACAGCGAACCACATGGGCGATCGCATCCGTTTCCCGGATATGGCCCAGGAACTGGTTCCCAAGACCCTCGCCCTTGGAAGCTCCTCGAACCAGCCCGGCAATGTCGACAAAAGTCATGATTGCAGGAACAAGCTTTTGAGGGGGAATGTACTTGGTAATCTGTTCAAGTCTTGGGTCTGGAACCTTCACGATTCCGGTGTTCGGCTCAATGGTGCAAAACGGATAGTTCGCAGCCTCCGCCTTGGCGCTGGTTAGGGCATTGAAGATGGTGCTTTTTCCGACGTTGGGAAGTCCGACGATTCCGCATTGTAAACTCATAGATCCTGACTATTTATCTTGAGAACCCTTGGGTCGTCCATGGAATTTGTTCATGGCCTGACCGATTTTACCCTGAAAAACAAGCCGGATTCCCTCTTCGGCTTTTTCGAAAAGGGCTTCCAGTCCCTCCCACTCCGCGTCGGGAATCTGACCCAGAACATAGTCGGCAACATCCATGCGAGAGTTGAAGTTGCGGGGGTGCCCGATCCCGAGTCTGACTCGATGATATTCCTTTTGTTCGGCACCTAGACATTCGTCGATTGATTTGAGCCCGTTGTGCCCACCAGCCCCCCCTCCTGTCTTGAAGCGGATCTCCAGTGGAGCGATATCGAGTTCGTCATGAAGCACAACCAGATCTGAAGGAGTGCATTTGTAAAAGGCAAAAAATGGAGAAACCGCACGCCCCGAGAGATTCATAAATGTTTGGGGTTTAATCAACAGGACCTGATCCCCATTCACCTGAGCAGTGTACACCTCCGCCTTGTTTTTGATGACCGGCCCCTGCGCCCTCCACTTCTCAACAAGATAGTCCAGACACAAAAAGCCAATGTTGTGCCGGGTAGACTCATATTGGGGGCCGGGATTTCCGAGACCTACGACAATCCTCATTGGCATCCCTCAGGTAAAAAGAGAGCTTACGGAATCATAGTTGTGAATCCGGTAAATCGCTTCGGCAAGCAAATGCGCTACCGAGACACGTGCGAACTTTTCACAATCCCTTGCTTCTTCTTTCAAGGGTATCGTGTCGGTGACGATCACCTTTTTGATTCGTGAGTTGCGGATTCTCTCGATTGCGGGCCCGGAGAGTACACCATGTGAAGCGGCGGCATAGACCTCGCGCGCACCATGAGAAAGTACGGCATTGGCAGCCTCGGTAAGCGTACCTGCCGTATCGATCATGTCGTCCAGAATGATCGCGACTTTGTCCTTTACATCCCCAACGACATTCATGGCTTTTGCCACGTTCGGTCCGGTTCTTCGCTTATCTATGATTGCAACTCCGGCATCAAGCCTTTTTGCCAACGCGCGCGCCCTCTCCACCCCGCCTGCATCCGGGCTGACGATGACAATCTCCTTGCCCCCGGTTGCCTTGATTTCCGGGATGTTGTCCTGAAGATACTTCTGAATCACCGGCATGGCATAGAGGTTATCGAAAGGAATATTGAAAAATCCTTGGATCTGACCTGCATGCAAATCCACGGAAATCACCCTCGTTGCTCCCGCTACCGTAAAGAGATCCGCGGTCAGTTTGGCACTGATAGGAGTTCTTGGAGAAACTTTTCGATCCTGTCTTGAATATCCGTAATAGGGAATGATGACATTGATTTCCTTCGCACTTGCTCTTTTTAAAGCGTCGAGCATCACGAGAACCTCCATCAAGGAATCGTTGACGGGTGCACAAGTGCTTTGGATCAAGTATACCGCTCGACCCCTCACATTCTCCTTGATCTCGACGAAGATCTCCCCGTCACTGAAACGCCGGATCTCGACCTTTCCAAGCGGGCGACCGAGACGTTCTGAAATGAGATTGGAGAGATCGGGATTTGAACTTCCCGAAAGAAGAACCCACTCACGTAAACGCTGCATGGACATAAACAACCCACCCTTCGGTTCAGTTTTTATCCACGTTCTGAAGAGCGGTCAATCCCTTAAGTTCAGTGATCTTTACAGGGGTCACCCCATTCTTTACCTGATACCAATATCGATTCCGGAGAATCGAGGTGACATAGTCCCTGGTTTCCTTAAATGGAATCGCTTCAATCCAATCCAGAACAGACCAAGAGGGCGCAGCGTCCTTTCGCCACTTGGCCACGCGATGGGGTCCCGCATTATAAGCCGCAAGCGCCAACGCAGGATTCCCCTCGTATTTCTCAATCAGAGTCTGGAAATATCGAACCCCTACCGCGATGTTGATCAACGGATCCCTGAGTGAGGCCAGCCTCAAATCTTTCTGCACATCCACTGCGGTAAATGGCATAAGCTGCATGAGTCCCAGAGCACCCGAACTTGAAATCACATCCGCCTTGAATCCTGACTCTTGCTTGATCAGGCTCAACACAAGGAGTGGGTCGAGCTTTGCGCGAATCGACTCAACCTGCACATCTGTAAGGAAGCTGTCCGGAAACAAAATCTCAAGAATCTCTTTGGATGCTATCTTCGGGTATTTTCTTTGAATCAGCTCGTTTGCAAAACGGAAGGCCAAAAGATCCTGGCCCCCATCGGAGGCAATCTTCATGAGATAGATCAGAAAGTCGGAATTGTAGTTCCGTACCTTTGAAAAATTCTCAAGCTCGAATCCGAGACCAGCCCGCTCCTTGAGTCTCATCAGGTCGAGCGCGCGTTGAAGGGATGCCTTTTCCAGCGCACCCAACTCCTGTGATTCCGGATCAATGAGAAGAGGCGCATCCGAAACCCTGGCCTTGAGATCCACCCCAAGTCGCTCGCTCGAAACGATTGAATAGTAACTAAGAGGAATCTGTTCGATGATTCCTTGGTAGATGGACTCCGCCTCTTTTTTGCTGCCTCCACGACTCAACACCTCGGCCAGAAGAAAGTTGGCCCTGAAACGGAGTGCGGATTTCGGAAATAGCTCCAAAAATTCCCGAACTTCCCGAATCAGGTCGCTATCCAGACCCTTCAGGTAAGAATCCAGAAGTTGCCGGAAGGCCTCTTCATCCTTTTCAATCTTTTCGGAATAAGCCTGGGAGAGCCGATCTCCTCCGAAATCAACGGGGGGAACCGCTTCCGGAATCCCCAACTCCCGAAGCTCCTTGGTTTCATTGGCAGCCTTGGGAAACACATCCAAAACTCTCCGCGCCAATTGGAAACACAGCTCTTGAGGATCGCGTTTGCAAATGGCGGAAAGCCCCTGGGTGGCTTCTTCGCGCCAATAGTAGGGCCATTTGAATGTTCCCAGCCCCTGAACCCCTCTTTGAAACGAAGAGAGCGCCTGGTTCCAACTCTTTCTTTTTGAAAGAAGGGCCCCCTTCCTGATCTCAAGCGCAAAAAACAGTTCTTCGAACTCCTTTTCCAAGGGCTTGATTTCGGATTTCAGTTTTGCGAGTAGCAATTCCCTTTGGACGGACTCGAGTGCAGAGATTGCCGATTTTTTTTCTAGCACATCCCTTGCCCGAGCCAGCAATCGATATTCCTCATTCAATTTCGGAAGCGATTTTCTAGATTTCTTGCCCTTTTTGGTCGGCGCTTCAGGCTCTTCAAAAACACTTCGAAGTGGCTGGGGTTTAGCGTGTGAAAATCCGCAAAAAACCGGCAAAAGAAGGCAAAAACACACAAGCATTGAGGAGCGGTTTTCAGGCATGAAATTTAGTATAGACAACGATTTCTTTTTTCGTTACTTAAAATAATACGATTCAGGAGTAGCTCAGTGGTAGAGCAATCGGCTGTTAACCGATTGGTCGGGGGTTCGAATCCCTCCTCCTGAGCCATTTTTTATTTTAGTGTTGGCCGAAAAAACATCCATTAGAAATTACATCCAACCTAAGAGCCCCGTTCCCCCACGATCTTGCTTTAACGGCACTTCGAAATGGAACGGGGTTTTTTTTCGCCCAAAGATCAATACGGATTGAGAGTGTTCTGGTAATTCACCCGCTCCGAAACTTCGAGCTGATGCAAAAAGAGCTTCTTCCCGTCGACAATCAATCCAATGCCGATGGAAAAAAAGAAAACGGCTCCGATCAGTGCAAATCTTTCAAGCGTTCCGAAATCCTTCATGACTCACTCCCTGATTCCAATTCTAAACCGGAATGGAGATCGCGAAATCGGCAGGCTTTGCCCATTCTGACGCGGCAAATTTATCCCTTTTTTTTCTCGCCGTCAGGGAGCCGACAAGCCCCTCACTTCACCACGAAGTTCAGGATCTTGTTGGGCACATAGATCACCTTTGCAATCTGCTTGCCTTCCAGAAACCGGAAAATGGCGGCATTTTCCTTGGCGAGCGCTTCAAGCTTTGGCTGTTCGGTTCCGGGCTCCACCTCGAGCGTTCCGCGGAGCTTTCCGAGAACCTGTACCGCTATCGTTACCGTATCAGCCTTTACGAGTTCCGGATTGTAGGTCGGCCACGGCGCATACGACAGAGCTTCGGTTTCGCCAAGAACCGACCAAAACTCTTCCGCCAAATGCGGCGCAAACGGAGCCAGAAGCTGAACGAACACTTTCATTGCTGACTTTGGGGTTTGCTCGAATGCGGTAAAGTGGTTCACAAACACCATCATGGTCGAGATCGCGGTATTGAAACGCATGCCTTCGATATCATCGGTGACTTTTTTCACGGTTTGATGAAGGATTTTCTCATCTTCCGGCGTAAGGGCCCGCTCCACCACCTTGAGTGTGTCGTTTCCGTTGGCGCGGTCCTCATTAAAAAAGAGCCGATAGGCGCGATTCAAAAATCGGAAGGTGCCTTCAATCGCCTGAGTGGACCAGGGCTTGTCTTTTTCGAGCGGACCCATGAACATTTCATAAATTCGAAGCGTATCGGCGCCATATTCCTTCACAACATCATCAGGATTGATCACGTTTCCGCGCGACTTGGACATCTTCTCGCCGTCTTCTCCGAGAATCATTCCCTGATGCACCAGCGTCTGAAACGGCTCTTTGTGCGAAACCACTCCGCAATCAAAAAGAACCTTCATCCAAAAGCGCGAGTAGAGCAGATGCCCCACCGCATGCTCATCTCCTCCGAGATAAAGATCCACCGGCATCCAGTACTTCTCGCTTTCGGGACTGAATGGAGCCTTTTCATTGTGAGGATCGATGTACCGTAGGAAATACCAGGAAGATCCCGCTGAACCCGGCATCGTGTCGGTTTCTCGAAGGTAAATTTCGCCCGTTTTTTCATCCTTCATTTCGCGCCAAGCGGTGATTCCCGCAAGAGGACTCTCGCCGGTTCCGGTCGGCTCATAGCTCTTCACATCCGGGAGAGTCACGGGAAGTTCATTGTCCTTAAGCGCGATGATCTTGCCTGTTTTGTCTTTTTTGATCGGAAATGGCTCGCCCCAGTATCGTTGGCGCGAGAACAACCAGTCGCGGAGTTTGTATTTTACTGTCCCACGGCCAAGGGCTTCTTTTTCCGCCCACTCGATTACTTTTTTTACCGCATCCGGAGTTTTGAGCCCCGTGATGAAGCCCGAGTCAACACTCACTCCCTCGCCGGAAAAACATTCGCCCTCTTTCCCGCCCGAGACGACGGTCTTGATGGGTAGGTTGAATTTTTTTGCAAATTCGAAATCCCGCTCATCGTGCGCCGGCACCGCCATCACCGCGCCCGTGCCGTAGGTCATGAGCACATAATCTGAAATCCAGATTTGGACCTTCTCACCATTTGCGGGATTGATTGCAAATGCGCCTGTAAAACAGCCGGATTTCTCTTTCGATGCGTCCTGGCGCGCAACCTCTGATTTTTGAGATGCCTCTTCCTGATATTTTTTTACCGCTGCAGCTTGGGCGCTGGTTGTGATTTTCGATACCAGCGGATGCTCGGGCGCAAGAGCCATGTACGATACCCCCCAAAGAGTATCCGGTCTTGTGGTGAAGATCTCAAAAGTATCCGAGGTTCCATCCACCTTGAACTTGATCTGAAGCCCGGTGCTTTTCCCGATCCAGTTTCGTTGAAGCTCCTTTGTGCTTTCTGGCCAATCCAGACCATCAAGATCCTGAAGCAGACGCTCGGCATAATCGGTGATCTTGAGCATCCACTGCTTCATCGGAACGCGAAAAACCGGATGCCCGCCGCGCTCACTCTTTCCATCCACCACTTCCTCGTTTGCAAGAACGGTCTTAAGTTCCGGGCACCAGTTCACGGCCACTTCGGTTTGATAGGCAAGCCCCTTCTCATACAGCTTCAGAAAAATCCATTGGGTCCAGTGGTAGTACTTCGGATCACAAGTCGCAATCTCCCGACTCCAGTCGTAACTAAAACCCAGCATTTTCAACTGCCGACGAAAGTTATCGATGGCTTGGTTAGTGGTGACTGCGGGGTGCTGACCGGTCTTGATGGCATACTGCTCGGCAGGAAGCCCGAAGGCGTCCCAACCCATGGGGTGTAAGACATTAAAACCCTTGGCGCGCTTGTAGCGAGCCATGATGTCGGTTGCGGTATAGCCCTCGGGGTGCCCCACATGGAGGCCGGTACTGGATGGATATGGAAACATATCCAGCACATAGTATTTGGGCTTTTTCGAGGTCGCTTCGGTTTTAAAGGTTTGGTTCTTTTCCCAGTGGGCCTGCCACTTGGGCTCAATCAAATTCGGTTGATATGCCATGAGGCGACGCTAGCAAAAACGCACCCTGATGAACAGGCCCTTTGATCGCTGAAAACCGGCGAATGGAGGAAGATTTCATTAGGAAAGCAGGGGTGACTCGCCCTAAGCTAATTCCACCTTGGGAGGTTCCGATGTGTCTGCTTCAAACGGTTCTTGAGCGCCCTCATTATGGATTTGCAGACGCGAACGGCGGGTTCACGCGACCCACCCATGCCCAGATCTGGCGGGAGTTTTTTTCCAGACTGAACCTGTTCCGGGATCGGCGGAACTGGCTTGTGTCCCTGAGCTGGTTCGCGGCAGTTTGCTTCGTTCCCTTTTTCGTGACCTTTTTCCTGAAGTACTTCAGCTGGAAACTTTTTTTCGCGGGTTTTGTTTACAGCATGGTTCTGATGGGCACTCACGGAACCATTTATCTGCATCGCTACGGGACCCATCGGGCATTCAAATTCAAGAACCGGTTCTGGCTCTTTCTGGCACGGAATCTGGTCATCAAGGTGATTCCCGAAGAGATTTATATTGTTTCTCACCATGTTCACCACAAGTATTCGGAAGGACCATGGGATCCATACAATGTGAATGGTGGTTGGCTTTACTGTTTTCTTGCGGATGCAAATCATCAAACCATTTCAAGAACCCTAAGTGAAAGCGACTATCTTCGAGTGGCTCGAATGGTGGAACACACGGGAGTTAAGCCCAATTCCTTCCAGCAATACCTGCGATGGGGAACGGTAGCACACCCGGCTAGAACGGTTTTTCATTTTGCAGCAAACTGGATCACGCACTTTCTCCTGTTTTACTGGATCGGGGGGATTCCGCTTGCGATCGCCATTTTTGGAATGGCAGGGGTCTGGGCTTTCGGGGTTCGAACTTATAATTTCGATGGACACGGCAGGGGGCTCGACAAGCGCAAGGATGGAATCGATTTCAATCGCAAGGACCAATCCATCAATCAAGTGTGGCCAGGGTATGTTGCGGGTGAGTGGCACAACAACCACCACCTTTATCCAAGTTCCGCTCGCTCAGGGTTTCTTCCCTATCAGTTTGACGGAGCCTGGGAGATCATTCGTCTCTGGCACAAAGTCGGGGTCGTTTCCTCGTACCGGGATGATAAAGCGGCATTTCTAAAAAACAACTTCACCCCCTATCACCGAAGTCCAGAGCCGCAAACCCTCACACATCCATGATCAAGGGTACAACGGTCGGTTTTTTCCCGACATTGCGCTCAAAAAAACGCCTGAGCTCGATGCGGATGTTCTCTCCAAGATCAGGATCAATCACACCCTGGCGTAGTTCCTTTTTGTAAACCGAAAGCACCTGATCCACGACAGTCAATGCCTCATCAATGAGCCAGCTCTCAAAACTCTCATTTACGAGGCCTTTTGCGTGGATTTCGGGTTTGGTCAGAATCTTTCCCGACTCCTTTTCGCGCGCAAGCATACAGATCACAACCCCGGTTTCAGCCAGACGTCTGCGGTCACGCAGGAGGTCTTTGGTGATCTCATTTCCCTCGCGCCCATCCACCAGAACCCTAAGCTCCGTCACCTCTTCCACCATCTCGATTCCATTTGGAGAAATCTCGATCGCCTCGCCATTCTGAATCACACAAACATTGCGCTCCTCGACCCCGGTCTCAGCCGCAAGATTCGCATGATGCACCAGATGCCGGTATTCACCGTGAATGGGTATAAAAAACTTGGGCTTCACCATTTCGATCATTTTCTTAAGCTCGGGCTTCGTGGCATGGCCGCTCGTGTGCACATCCTCGATCGCATCGTAAAGCACGTGCGCACCCCGCCTAAACAACTCATTGATCAGCTTGCTGATCGGCATCTCGTTCCCCGGAATCTGACTTGAGCTCAGAATCACAAGATCATCCTCGGTGAGAGAAACATAATTGTGCTCATCATGCGCGATGCGATTGAGCGCGGATCTCGGTTCCCCTTGGCACCCGGTGGAAAGCACCAGCACCCGATTCCGGTCATATCGATCGATTTCATCAATCGAGATCATGTGCGAACGCGGAAACGAGATTGCACCATGCTCCATTGCAAGGCGCACATTCTGCTCCATGCTTCGCCCAGTTAGGGCGATGCGTTTGCCCATCTTTTCGGCAAGCTTGAAGAGATTTGCCATCCGCCCCACGTTGGACGAAAACATCGAAACCAGGATCAAGCCTTTTGCCTTTGCGAAAACCTCTTCGAGTTTCACCGAGATGTGTTCATCCTGGATTCCCTCTTCCTCACGCTCCACGTTGGTGGAATCCGACATCAGCAGAAGAACCCCTTTATCCCCGGACTTACGGAATACATTCCACTCCATCACATCACCAAAATGAGGCGAAGGATCCATCTTGAAGTCCCCGGTGTGAATGATCTTTCCAATCGGCGTATCAATGAAAAGCGCACAGGAATCGATGATCGAATGATTCACCCGTTCCGGAGTGATGGTCATGTCCCCGATCTCAATTGGGCCGCCCGGGCTCATCACATTGAGAGGCACCGCAGTTTCAAGTCCGGCCTCTTTCAGTCGCTCGCGAACCATGAGGCTTGTAAAATGGGAGGCATAAATCGGCACGCGGATGCCAGCCTTGATCGCAAAAGGAATCGCCCCGATGTGGTCTTCGTGCCCGTGAGTGGCAAAAATCGCCTTGATCTTGTCTTTCTTCTTCAGGAGATGTGAGAAATTCGGAATGATGAACTCAACTCCGAAATGATCGAGCTCGGAAAACATCAATCCGCAGTCGACAAGAATTGCAGACCGCGCGGTCTCAATCAGCATGCAGTTCATGCCGATCTCGCCCAAGCCTCCGTACGGAGTGATTCTGACAGCACCCTTCATGACTTCAACTCGTACAATTTCTGTTTGATCATTGCAGAAAGCATCGCCGCCGCCGTGTCCGTCTCCTCACCCACAATGATGTCCGCATACTGCCTTGTGGGCTCCAAATACAGCTGATGCATGGGCCTGACTGTATCGTAGTACTGCCGGATAATGTCATCCAATGTCCGATTCCGGTCCTTCAGATCGCGAAACAATCTGCGAATGAAGCGGATGTCGGATTCCACGTGAAGATAAAACTTCAAGTCAAAGAGACTACGAATGGATTCATCCCATAGCGTGAAGATTCCTTCCACGATCAGAACCTTGCATGGCCCTACACTTTGGGTTTTAGCGGTGCGACGCGAGCTGTTGTAATCATAAACGGGACTTTCGATCCGTTTGCCTTCGCGCACCTGTTCGAGATGAGACCTGAAAAGCTCCCAATCAAAGGCTTCAGGGTGATCAAAGTTGAGCTCATTGTTGATCTTGAGATGCGTCGGAGGACGAGGAAGATAATACGAATCCTGATGAAGAACTCCAACCTTGGAATCATTGACCTGGCTTAAAACTTTCTGAGTAAAGGTCGTTTTTCCGGAGCCTGAACCTCCAGCGATCCCGATGATGTACATTGGCATAGGTGTCAGCGCTCAGGATACTCAAGCCTGCGGAACTCCTCAAGCGTAATCCCGGCAAGCCTTACGGGATAATGCGCGGGGATGGGATTCTCGCTACTCCAGATCGGTTCCCGGAAATGGGGATTCAGGATCCGGATTTCCTCTTCATTCAAACGATATCGTTGCAGGATGTCTTTTGCCCAAGTTTTGTTCTGAAAACTCACTGTGATGAATTGGGGCAATCCCTGATCAGGCGCCGGCCTAAAGAGAGGACCCCGACGATCGGCCACATCGCACATTGCAAGAAATTCGAACAGGTAATTCCGAGACGCGAACCTGAAGCTTGGATCCTTAAATGTCCGGATGATTGTTACCGGGTCCCGTGTTCCCACCTTGCGAATGGCTTTCTGAACCATACCCGCCCCATGGTGGTAGGCCATGATCGCGAGCCCCCAGTTTTGGAGCAGTTCATGATTTTTTCTTAAAAACCTTGCCGCCGCACGGGTGGACTTGAGCGGATCATGCCTTTCGTCGATCGATGCAGTCACACGAAGGTCCTTGATCGCGGTTTTCGGCATGAATTGCCAGATTCCGGTGGCTCCCACTTTGGATCGCGCCTCCGAATTGAATGCGCTCTCCACAAAGGGCAGCAGCACCAGTTCCTCAGGAACACCCTCTTCAGCGAAAATTTCCCGCATTCTTCCAAGATACTTTTTCGAAGTCAGAAAAGCGGTCTCAAGCCGATCCTTCAATCCGGTCTGCACCCTGATTCGCTCGGGGTTGGCGGCAAAGCTGTAAACCCTCGGATCATCCACGGCATCCATCGCCTCGTAAATCCGGATCAAGCCAGGATCCAACTTTTCTTTTTCAATCGATCCTTTTTGCATTTCGGAGAGTCGCAAAAGTCGGGCTCGAACCGCACGCTCCTCTCTTTTAACCGATTCGGGATCTTGTGTCACAGCATAAACATGCCGAAGATTCATGGAGTCATGAATCACATGATCAAAGGTGTTATATTCGATGTATATTTTTTTCCAGAAAAGAACTTGCGATTCCGCCCATGCGTCCAACTTCACTCCCAACTTTTGAAAGCGTCCCTCTTGAGCTATGGTGAGGGGCGTGGAACCAAAAAAAACAAAAAAAACAAACAAGATCGCATGGCCCCTGGTTTTGTTTTTTTTATTCGGAATCATGATGGTTTCAAACCTGCCCCGAAATCAGGATAACCGAAAAACAAGCATCGTCATACTGATCGATCGTCCACCGAATACGCTTACTCCCGGTCAAAAGCCTGACGTCATGGCCAGGAAGATCCTTCCCTTGATCCACGAGGAGAAGTACAGCGTTTCCGCGGACAGCACATTGGACCGGTTTATCCTGATTCCCCCGGATCCACGAAGTCCCAAACTGCATTTTCGAGTGATCCGTGACGATCTTACACGTGGAATTTTGTTTGATTCAGAAAAATGCGACGTGCTCTTCGATACCATGTCCCTCTCAAAAACCGACTTCTTCAGGCGTGCCGGTGCCAAAGTCAGCCTTTCGAAGGGGTTTCACATCTCCTACCTGGGCTTCAATCTTCGCAGTCCGATCCTCTCCAATCTTGCGGTGCGCCGGGCAATTCAGAAAGCGATCCCAGTTCCGCTGTGGATTCGGGCAAAATATTTCGGCTTCGTGGAACCCGTGCCAGGATTCGAATTTCAGGCTGACATTGTTGGTGCCAACCTTGAGCTCGATCAGGCTGGATTTTCGCGATCCGGCGAGGAGTCGCGATTCACTTTGCGATATCTCACCACCCCGGTCCGCGAGGGATCCGAACTCGCCATGTTGATCCGGGATGCCCTGAAAAAAATCAGGATTGCGGTCGACATCATCCCCTTGGAGCCCTCCTTGTTTTTCAGTAAGCTGAATCGCTCGGACTTTGACTTTTTTGGATCACGAATTCCGAGAAGCTCCTCTGTCGAACCTGTTTTGGACTTCTTTGCAACGGGTGGAAGAAGGAACTACTTTTCCTACTCCAGCCCGGATTTGGACCGTCGGATTCGAGCCAATGGGGCGACCACACTCGAGGAAATCCTTCCCGTCCTCCGCAAGGATCTCCCCCTGATTCCGCTCTTTTCCTGGAATCACGGGGTTTTGCTTTCCAAAAGAATCCGCACACCAAAAGAGGGGGTTGTCGTTTCAGATGATTCCTTTCGCTTTTTAAGCACCCTTCAGTTAAACTGACTCTGATGCGCAGGGCACTTTGCGAAGATCTTTCTCCCCACCGGAGCTCCTTGATTGAAATCCCAGAAGGTGAAGTCAAACATCTCACATCAGTATTGAGACTCGGTCCGGGAGACCTGGTGGAGCTAATGGACGGGACAGGTAAGTGCGCCCCGGCCAGACTCGTTTTTCGTGACAAAAAGGTGTTCGGTGAATTGACGGCCTCGCCGACGACCAACCCGAAGCTTCTCTCTTTGCCGATTCATTTGAAAATGAGCATCCTAAAGGGTGAGGCCATGGAGTGGGTTGTCGAAAAAGCGGTCGAACTCGGGGTAAGAAGCCTTACCCCAGTTGAGTCGGAGTTCACCGTAGTGAAGATCCACAAAAAAGGAGCTGAAACCTTCATTGACCGCTGGCAAAAAATCGCGGATCAGTCACTCAAACAGTGCGGAAGACTGGACCGCATGGAAATTCTTCCACCCCGAGCCCTCGAAAGCCTGAGTCTATCATCCGGCCCTCTTTATTGGCTTGACGAGGCTCTTGCCATTACGGCCGAACCACATTCTCATCTTTCGGCACATTTGCGGGCGGATCAGAGCCCCCGCCTTGCAGGGGTTTCCCTTCTGATCGGTCCTGAGGGTGGCTTCAGCGCGAGTGAGCGCAGCAGGCTTTTGCAATTGACGGTACCTGGAAACAAAGGGATAAATAGAGTGCACTTGGGTCCATTGATTTTGCGGGCGGAAACCGCTGCTTTGCTGGGGATTTCAATTCTGGTCGGGGAACACTATGGAAAATGGGAAAATCAAATTCAAACCTCTTCATGAAGGAATGGGCTTTCATCCGTTTTCGGATGGACTTCCTTATGCTCCAGAGAGCAAGTCGAAACCCCAGATGGGTGCGGGTGCCACTGCCGCTGGCCGACCGCGATTCACCACCCAAATCCCGCCACAGGTTCGACCACAGCTGAAGACAGCCCGACAGCTTCAGAATCCATCGATTTCAAGTGCTACCGCAATCCGCACGGCAACTCCATCACGTGCAATTCAGACGACTCCAAAAGTCATGCCTGCCTCTGAGCCATCACTGCTGCGGCAGCGGAGTTTTGCCTATCTTCTCGACTCGGTGATTCACGCCAGTTTCTGGATTGGAACCAATCTCGCGGCTTTGTTTTTATTTCAGTTCCAGATTGATTTTGGCATCGTCAAAGACAGCCTGCCCCAATTCCTGGTTTTCTTTCTTTTCTCTCAATGGATCTTCATTGGTCTTCAGGAAGTGCTCTTTGAAAACACCATTGGGAAGGCCTTTTTCCAACTGGAGTTCCAAAGGAATCACAAATCCCTCTTCCTCCGTTCCATGGTTTTCATGACGGGCATCCTTTGTTTCGGACTAGGTCTTTACTTCAGGCCTCAGGATCGACTCGGAAAAATCCAACTTAAGCAAAAAATTCAGACTCCATGATCCGAGAAAAAATTCTTTCCCCAGGTGCTTTGGCCCGTGAACTGAAGAAAAGAAAAGGCGCCAAAGTGGTCTTTACCAATGGTTGCTTTGACATTGTTCATGCGGGCCACGTGACGTACCTGGAGCGAGCCCGAAACCTTGGAGACATCCTTGTGGTTGCCTTGAACACAGACGCATCCACTAAGCGTTTAAAGGGCCCTGGAAGGCCTATCAATCGACTTTCTGATCGTGCAAAAGTCATTGGCGCGCTGGAGTCCGTAAGTTTTGTTACCTCCTTCCGTGAAGATA
Organism: Bdellovibrionales bacterium; assembly: GCA_018969905.1. Lineage (GTDB taxonomy): Bacteria > Bdellovibrionota > UBA1018 > UBA1018 > CAIMNF01 > CAIMNF01. The sequence goes on along the minus strand of JAGWXK010000005.1, from coordinate 31,480 downwards.
CGCCATTGAGCCTGATAAAAAAACTGAAGCCCGACGTCCTGGTAAAAGGGGGGGATTATGAGGTAAAGACCATCGTCGGTTATGAACAGGTCATAGCCTCAGGCGGGGTAGTGAAGACCATTCCCTTTCTCGAAGGCAGAAGCACAACACGGATTTTGGCAAAGGCCAAACGAGGTCCCTGATTATTTTTGAGGACCTTTTTTGTCAAACCAAGCCACACTCATCAGGGAAATCCCAAACACCATCCACGCAAAGAACATCACACCGCGGGAGATGGCTGCTTCTTCATAAGCGCGGAACGCGGGACTGAACAAACAAGTGATGAAGATCCAGGAATACGCGCCCCATGTTAAACCCATTCCGAGCCGATTCCACTTGTGATTGGTGCCCGTGAAATGTGCGTAGGTAGTTCCCAATACCGAACAAAGAAGAAAAAACATGAACAACCCCACCGCAATCCCGGAGCCAGAGGCATAGGCCAAGGCCTCATTGCCAAGTATCGGAAGGGCGGAAATTCGCATCGGTGTGGTGATATCCATGCCCTGGCTTGCCGCATAGATCATCCCAAAAACCTGCATCATCGCTCCCGCGAAGATCCCTGCAAATAACCCCGCCTTGATTCTTTCTCCGCGGAAACGAGTCCAAAGAGCTACAACATTGTATTCGCCGGGAACGGTATCCGGATTGAAATTACGATTTTTTAGGCTTTCCATATGTGTCCCTGAGGTTAACAAGGAACATAGGTTGAATCCAAGTGGATTTTGGTGATTTATTGCTGCGAGTTCGGAACCCGCTCTGCATCACCGGTAGCGGGACCTGTTGCTACCTGCTCGGGATCAGGGGAGCCATTAAATGGAAGGGATTGATCTCGAGTCATCCTGCCTTCTGGAATATAATACAGATTGAATCCGGCATAAATCCGATTTGGATTTTTGATCAACTGACGATTGTTCTCCCAAAGCTTTTTCCACTTTGTCTTGGTTCCATAGACCTCATTTGAAATTAGACCAAGAGTATCTCCGGTTTTAATCAGATACTTCTCACCATTCCTCTCGATCGTGACCATTCCCGCTCCACTGAGCATCAGAAAAGTACCCGGGGCGATTTGGTTGGGATCCTTCAGCACATTCTGGTTCCCATCGAGAATCTCCTTCCAACGGTAAAGGTCACCGTAGTTTTCGAAGGCGATCTTCATGAGAGTATCTCCTCTCTTTACCCGGTAACGGGTGACCTCACCAGAGACCCCGGTCGAACCAGAGGACGCCAGGGTAGGCTCTTCCAAAGGTGCTGGCGGGGGCGTTTCCGTTGCCTTGAATGCGGTCGGCGCGGGCTCCTCTGCAAGACTTGGATTTTCGGAAACAGCAGGTTTGGACTCCACGTCCACATCCGGAGTCTCAATGGCTGGCGGAGGAACCGATGTGTCTGCCGAGGCCACTGCGACATCCGAAGCAGGTGCGGGCTCGGCCTCGGTCGGAGCTGAAGCAAGATCCGCGGGAGGAGGTGGCGTTTCCTCCTCGGGTATTGGCGGAACGGCATCTGTATTGGCCTCTGCGAGAGGTGCACCATCCGAAGATGCCACGGCATCCCCCGACTGAGGATCATCACTCATCATCTCTGTGCTGGCGGCGGTTTCGGGTGCTCCCTCGCTCTGATCCACCGAGGACGAGGAACACGCTGATACCAGAAGAATCGCAAAAATCAGCACTGCGAATTTCATTTTTCGCCCGAGAAATTGGTCCATATTTGGCCTCCACCGCGCTCATCGGTGGGAACCAAGTAAATCTTTAATTTCTTTGAATTTACATTCTAAAGCAGTACCCAACAGAAGCCTCATTGCGATTGCGCCCAGCGTCAATCTTGAAGACCTTGAAGAAAATATTTCCATCGATCCCCTTCCGAAGCCAAATTTCGGCGGGGTTGCCAAAATCCTCGTAAATCCCAAACTGGTTCTCATTGATCCGGATGACAAGAGTGCTTCCCAGCGAGTGGACCTCAAAAACCTGACGCTTTTCATTCGTGAGGTTCGCACTGTTCACCCATGCTGTGTTTTTTCCCAGCACCAAAACCGTTTCCACCCTCTCACGCTCACCCGGAAAAAGAGGTCCATACGATGGAGTACCTGAACGAGTTACAGGCATTTGACGGATCACCACTTCTGACATGGAATCGGGAGCAGAAGATTGGGTCATGAAACATCTGGTTTTCAGCCTGAACTCATCGAGAGAATCAAAGTCATTCACCTCTGGCCGACGACTGGCCCGATCAAAGGAGTCGACGATGATCTGGTACTTGGTTTTTCCGTCCTTCGGATCGGAATCAAGTTCCGGGTCGTGATGAGCAGCCACAGGTGCAGCGACAGGCGCGGCCTCGGGTGCGGAAGCGCAAGAAATCAGGCAAGCAAGCAACAAGATCGGTACAAAAGTACTCGTCATTCGCATATTCCACCATTCAAACAAACTCTCAGCGGGAAAGAAAGAGATCTTGTTGGTCAAGAGAGCCGATAACACGGTCGCAAATGGAATCGAAGTCCTCAGGGTTTGCGACAAAATCAAGATCATCACTGTCAATCACGAGCTTCTTGCCGATCGTATATCGTTCAATCCACTCATCATAGTATCGATTCAGGTTTGAAAGATAATCAGATGGCATGTCCTGCTCGTAATCCCGGCCGCGCTTTTTGATCTGCTCCTTCAGTCGCCCCAAAGACTTTCTGAGATAGATCATGAGCACTGGTGGCTGAAGTGCGCTGGTCACGACCCGATACACCTCCAGATAATTCCGGTAATCCCGTTCTTCCATCAGACCCTGCTCGAAAAGATTCCTTGCAAAGATATTTGCATCCTCGTAGATGGTCCGATCTTGAATCGCTGATGCAGTACCATCTGTGATTCTTTGATGCGCACCCACCCTATGGGTCATGAAATAGATCTGAAGGGGAAAACTCCAACGCTTCATGTCGTTATAAAAATCTGAAAGATAGGGATTGTCGGAAACGGACTCGAAGTGTGCATCCCACTTGAATCGATCTGCAAGCATTTGGGTCAGAGTGGTCTTTCCGGTTCCGATGTTTCCGGCTACTGCGATAAAAATCTTTTGAGTCCCCACGCGCACCTTCCTCTATTTTTTGGCCAGAAATTAGGACGTTCGAATGTAAATGTAAAGCCGGCCAACCTAAAAATTCCATTTCTGAATAAAAACCGCCCCTTCTGAAGTCATTCGTCCCTGGTAAGCACCTCGAAAAGCTCCACCACGAAATTCAAATTCGAGTTTGGCGGGATCGGCCCGACCGCCCGATCCCCGTACGCAAGGTGAGCCGGAATGAAAAGCTGACGTTTTCCTCCGACCTTCATTCCAATCAAGCCCTGATCCCAACCCTTGATTACCCGACCTGCGCCAAGCACGAACTCCAGCATTCTTCCTCGATCCACGGAGGAATCGAACTTCTTCCCGTTTTCGAAAGTACCCTCATAATGGACGCGGATCAGGGCGCCCTTCACGGCTTCTTTCCCGGAACCGACGACCACATCCAAAACTCTTAAATCATTTTCCACTGCTGTCCCCTTGATCAAAAAGCGTTTTTGAATTGAGTGCCATCAGGTTTCGAAGATTTGCCTGCATTCCATCCACCGATCCATCAAAAAACATCATGTTGCCTTTTGCGTTCTCGCTGATCTGTTTTAAGGCCTCCGTCCACATGCTGAACAGGATGAATGAAGAGTCGAGGTTCGACCGTTGCATTTCCCCCGCAGCAGCACTCATCCCTTTTGCAACCTCCTCACGGAACCTCGCCACTGCTTGTCCCCGAAGAACGGCTGCGTTCATTTCGGCCTCGGCCTGAATCCGGATTGCATTTCCCTCCGCTTCCGCGGCCTTGGTTTTTGTGATCAGTAGCGCCTGCCCTTCATTCTCTGCTGCCGCCTTCATGTTGTTTGCGGCAACCACCTTGCTCATGCTTCGCATCACTTCTTCGTCAAAGGTCACATCATTCACCTGAAGGTCGATCAGGTGATACCCCCATTCCGCAAGGTGTTGATCCATGTTGTCCTTAACGGCCAGGGTGATTTCACCCCGAAGTGAAAGGATCTCGGACTGCCGCTTGGTCGCAACAAAGGAGCGAATGCTTCCCTCAACACTTCGAGCAAGGGTCTGCATGAAGCTTCGGTAATCCATGAACTTGAATGCGACATTCTTCACGGTTTCTTCATCAGAGTTCATCACGGAATACAAAAGCATTGCTTTAAAATTCACATTCGCCTGATCCTGAGTCACTGCCTGGAACTGCAGTTCGACTGATTGGTTCTGAAGCGAGATTCTTGAAAAAACAGACTCAATGAAGGGAATCTTCACGTTGAGTCCCGGCCTCAGAATCCGGGAGTATTTCCCAAAAATCGTAAGCACCGCCACAGTGCCCTGTTGCACGGTCGCGAACGAGCCCATCAACAAAAACAACGCAAAAACGATAAAGATGAAAAAACCCATATCATGTCTCCTGTTGCCAGGACTCTAACCGATACAGGTAGTAATTCAAACATCATGGAGCCTCAAAACTCCGACTTACAACGCTAAATGTCAGTCAAATTGATTGAACATGCGCGGCCTGAGGCACTCTTTTTGGGTTTTATTGACTTTAAACAGGAAACCCTCTAAATAAACGGCTCGCAAAAAACAAAAAGGAGATTCCATGAATCCGAAAACCGTATCTCAGCTGAAGTCCGAGCTTTTGGCCAAGAAAAAGACGATTTTGAACCTCCAGGCCTTGAATAAACACACCGCTCAGGAAGAAGAGCAGTCGATGAAGGATGTCATCGACCGATCTGATGTGGAGGGCGAATGGTTTACAAAGGAACGAATGAGCCACCACTGGAAAGTCGAACTTGCTCAGATCAATACGAGCCTTCAAAGAATAGAGGCCGGTACCTTTGGCATCTGCCAGGAGTGTGATGCAGGAATCCCCGTGAAACGCCTCCGCGTTCGTCCGGATGCGACCTTGTGCCTGGATTGCCAGGAAATCTTCGAGAAAGAAAGCGGTTCAATCCGCTTGAGCGGTCCGACACCCTCATCGGGAGTTATTCACTAACTCGTCAAAGGAAATGTAGCCCACCCAGAAGTGCTGGGTTTCGGACATTTCCCTCTCAAGACCCTTTTCAAATCGATCGCGATTGTTCAAATCGCGGTCGATTTGCACTTTCAGCTTGGTCTTCATTGGATCAGGAATCAGTCCACTGGAATACGCCCAAACCATTGCATAGGTCCACTTAGGGTGATCCTTGAGGAGAGAGCCTGAAATCGATCTGATCTCCTCTGCCTTTCCTAGTCGCTTGAGAGTCTCGAGCGTGAAGACAAAAGGAACCTGTGCCGTCGGGTAAGGTCGTTTCGGCACCTGTAGGCTTCTTTTTTCTGACGATTTCTTATCATCATTGAGCAAGGCAAGCTTCAAAGTAAACGCCCGCAACTCAGGCGAAGGCGGAACCAGTGCCACTACCTCCTTGAGGCGAATTGACGCCGCATCTACCGCACCCGTGAGGATTTCGGCCTGAATCAATCTCGTATTCACGAGAACATTTCCAGGTTCCCTCGAATTCGCCTGATCGAGGCGATCCTTAGCATCGGCAAACTTTCCGATGCTGAGAAGCCGTACCCCTTCGAAAAAAAGATTGGATGTCTCCTGCCCGAAGAACATCTCACTGGCGGTATGAATCAATTTGGTAATCCGCTCTTCCCTGCCGGACAAATACAGAGTGGAAAGAACCTTTAAACTCTCGATTCTCTTTTCCGACTGCAAAAGGGCTTTAGCGAGCTGCAGATCCTGTTCAAAATTTTGACCCTTTTTCGGCTGCAACAGCGAAACCTGAGCCTCCCAATCATTTTTCGCAATGGCATCACGCAACTCACTCTCAAAGGAGGGACCCACTCCGGCGTGAACCGATGGAGTGAACAGAAGGAGCAAAAAAATGGAAGCTTTGTGTGCCATACGCTACAATGGAGACTAGTTTGAAGACAAAACACTTTGTTCGTCAAAGTTTGTTTTTTGCCTGCCTCCTCATTTTTTCGGGTGAAAGATTCCGGCTTACAGCCATGGCGGGAAATCTACCCTCCATCGACGCACGACAACTCGAAATCACGCCAAAGGAAATCAGCCGCTCCGGCAGGGTCTATCGTTTCAAACTTGAAAGCGACCTACCCCGTACAGGGAATCTCCTTCTTGTTCAGATCGGGGACCGTCCAGTCATGGCATTCCGGGTTTTGAAGACCGACTCCGGGTCAAAAGAGATCATTGCGAAGAGAATCCGAAGATATGACCAAGAAGGCCGACTTCAACTGGAGAAAAAATATCTCGCGGCAGAAAAGGTTGCGGACCTGGTTTCACCTCCGGAGTCCGAGTCATCTCCCGCGGAAGCTCCGAGGATTGCAAGGGAAGATCCTACAACAGCGCCAGAAGCTCCCACCACCGCGCCAGAGGCTCCGATGGCCGCGCGTGAAGCTCCTACAACGGCACCAGAAGCTACAACAGCCGCCTCGGAACCAGAAAAAACCAATCAAGTTGAGACTCCCATAGAGCAGGAGCCTGCCGATCCCAACGCTCCGGCTCTTCTCGGCATCAGTGGACCCGAAGATCCGAACACGGAGACACCGGTTGTCTCAGGATCTTTGGATCGATTCGACGAGGAACTTGATGCCTCCACCAGCCCCCGTGATGTCTCCTCGGGGGAGCAGTCAAGTGGTGAGGAGACGGGCGCCACCCGCGGAGGTCCCGGAATTGAAGAGCATGAGTCTGCGATTCAGTTCGAACATATGGCGGGTTTGAGCGTAGGGCGTTTCATGAACATGTCGGGGTTTTCGATCCCTGGCACGGGCCATAACGGATTCACCGCCTATTACAATGAAATCATCGATCGAGACCTTTGGTTCAAGGGGCACGCACCGCAGGATTCGCTTTCACTGGAATTCGGGCTTGGGTACTATTCCAGGGTCAACCTGACTGGAACCTTTGACAACTATGATGTGATCCCGATTCGATCGGAGCTCTTGTACACGCTCCAATTCACTCCTAAATTCGCGCTGCTTGCGCATGTCGGAGCTCAGTTCAATTGGGTGATCTCCTCGGATAAGGCAAACGAAATCGGGCTCTCCATCCTGGAAGGAATTCAACCGAATATCGGAATGGGTTTGCTTTATAATATTGGTCCGCAGTGGTATCTTCGGGGGGATCTTGGCCTGGACCGAATCGCCATCGGACTGGCCGTAAAATGGTAAATCAAGCAATGAAACGGATCTCCATGCTCCTATTATTACTCCTTTACTCGTGCGGAGTGAAAAAGCCCCCGATGCCGCTGTATGGTTTCCCTCCGATGCCGGATGAAGCCCGCCCAAGCTCCTCACCCTCCCCGTCTGCGAGCTCAAAATGAACAAGCTCACCTTTTTTGCCATTTGCCCGGGCGGCTTGGACGAAGTTTTAGGCAAGGAAATCGAAAAGCTACCTGCGAAAATTACGGCTACCTATCCGGGTGGAGTTGAGTTCGAAGGCGATTTAAGAACAGCGTATCTCTCAAACTTGAAGCTTCGTACCGCCTCGCGGGTTCTTCTCCTTCTTGCTCGATTCAAAAAAATTTTCAAGCCGGAAGAGCTTTATTGCGCAATTGCGGAAATGCCATGGCACGAGGTTTTTGACTCCACCTCTTCCTTCGCAATCTACCTCACGGCGAGCGAAACCAAGGAGCGACGGATTCCCGTAAATGCGCAATTTTGGGCGCTCAAGGCCAAAGATGCCATTGTGGATCACTTCCGAAACAAGGGCCTCGAGCGTCCCTCGGTAAATCGGGAGGAACCGGACATCACGCTTCGCCTGCACCTGCACGATCAGATCCTGAAGGTATATCTCGATCTTTCCGGACCCAGTCTTCATGAACGCGGTTACAGGGCGGAAACCCTAGAGGCCCCGATCAAGGAGAACCTCGCCGCAGGATTGCTTTTGCTCTCGGGATGGCAGTATTTCTGTAACGAGGGTTTTGCTTTTTACGACCCTTTTTGCGGATCGGGAACAATTCTGATTGAAGCCGCAATGATCGCCACCCGAACAGCACCCGGTCTATACCGTCGACGTTTCGGCTTTTTTGCCTGGCTTCAACATGATCCCGAGCTTTTTCAGAAAATATTTGATGAGGTGAATTCCGAACGGATCTTGGAGCCGACCAGGTTACCGTTTCTCTCCGGCGCCGACCAAAACCCTGAGGCGGTAGAGCTAACTCGATCCAATTTGGAGAACGCAGGCTTCCGTCATTTGGTTCACCTGACCACCTGCCGGTTCGAATCCACGAAGGCGTCTCAACCAAAAGGATTGATCGTCACCAATCCCCCTTACGGTGTCCGCCTGAATGAAATCGAGACATTAATTCCCCTGTACCGCAACATTGGCTCAACGTTGAAACATCAGTACAAGAACTGGACCGCGGCGATCATCACATCCGAGAAAAAACTTCTCCATTCCGTCGGGCTGAAATCTGAAAAGCATTTTGATCTTCGCAACGGGGGACTCGAGTCCAGATTCTCGATTTTTAGAATGTATTAAGTTCCCATTGAAAATCGAGGATTTCAGTGGAAGAATGCGCGGGTCCATTGGGAGGTACTATGGCAAATTCCGGATCTCAACCCCGTTTTCAGGCCCTACAAACAGTCAACACCCGCAAACCAGTGATGACAGACCCCCCGAGGGATGAAAACGGAAACCAGCTGAAAATTTCGGATTTTTATGGCCAGTACACCTTCGGCCTTAAGCAAATGAAGCAGAAGCTTCCGACCGACATTTTCAAACGATTCGTTCAGACCAGCCATTCTGGAAAGAAGATGGATCTGGAAGTTGCAAACGCCCTCGCACATGCAATGAAAGAATGGGCACTGGAAAATGGCGTAACCCACTATTGCCATTGGTTTCAGCCTCAAACAGGCAGCACGGCCGAGAAACATGATGCCTTCCTCACTGTTGACAGCAGCGGCTCTCCGATCGAGCGTTTCTCCGGAGCACAACTCATTCAATCCGAGCCGGATGCTTCAAGCTTCCCCTCAGGAGGAATGAGAACGACCTTCGAAGCCAGGGGGTATGCTGCTTGGGATCCCACCTCCCCCATTTTTCTAGCCGAAATCGGACCAACCCGAACTCTCTGCATTCCCTCGGTTTTCATCAGTTACCATGGTGACGCTCTTGACGAAAAGACCGGCGTCCTCCGGAGCAATGAGGCGCTCTCCGAGAGCGCCTGCAAACTTCTCCATGCTTTGGGCGATACAGACGCAAAAGCAGTCACCACCACACTTGGGCCAGAGCAAGAATATTTCCTGATCGATCGAGCGTTCTATACCCTGCGGCCGGACCTCGTCATGACCGGAAGGACTCTTCTTGGGGCACATCCGCCGAAGGGTCAACAATTGGAAGATCATTATTTCGGATCCATTCCTGCGCGCGTACTTTCGTTCATGAACGAAGCCGAAACAGAGCTCTTCAAGCTTGGAGTTCCCACCAAAACCCGTCACAACGAAGTTGCGCCGATGCAATTTGAAACTGCACCGATTTTTGAGGAAGCGAATGTCGCAATTGATCACAACCACATCACCATGGAGGTGTTAAAGCGTGTTGCAAAAAAACACGATTTCGAGCTTCTGCTTCACGAAAAACCCTTCAAGGGGGTAAACGGAAGCGGAAAACACAATAACTGGTCGATGATGGTCTCATCGGGAGGCTCGGAAATCGAGGGGATCAACCTGCTGGAGCCAGGCAAGACTCCGCATCAGAACCTCAGATTTCTTCTCTTTTTGATGGCAACACTGAAGGGTGTTCATAAACATGCCGGTCTTTTGCGTGCGGCGATCGCATCGAGCGGAAACGATCACCGACTCGGCGCAAACGAGGCACCACCTGCGATCATTTCCGTGTTTCTAGGCAATATGCTGGACAACATGCTGAACGAGATTGAAAAAGACACACACAAGGATCTCAATTACACCGAGGCCGTCATTCGTCTCGGCGTGAGCAGACTCCCCACGGTCATGAAGGACAATACAGACCGCAACCGAACATCTCCTTTTGCGTTTACCGGAAACAAGTTTGAGTTCAGAGCGGTCGGCGCCTCCGCCTCCTGCTCGCTGCCCGTAACTCTGCTGAATTGTGCGGTCGCGGATGGAATCAATGAAATCACAGCCTCTTTGACCGAGAAGATGAAGACCTCCAAATCCAGGGAAGAGGCGATCTTCTCCGTCGTGAAGGAAGCGATCAAGGAAACCAAGGCGGTGCGGTTTGAGGGAAATGGTTATTCGGACGATTGGGTAAAGGAGGCGGAAAAGCGTGGCTTGCCTCATCTCAAGACCACACCCGAGGCATTGCATGAAATCGCAAGTCCTCAATCAATCAAACTCCTCTCCGGACTGAAGGTTTTTTCTGAGGAAGAAATCAGGTCGCGCTTTCACGTCAGAATTGAAATTTATAACAAGAAAGTGATGATCGAGGGAGAGACTCTCCAGACAATCGCAGAGACACAGATCCTTCCTGCTGCCTATCAGTACACCACGATTCTGGCCGAGGGGGTTGCCGCGGGCAAAGCCTTGGGGCTTCAGGCGCCACAAGTCGAGGTGCTTTCAAAGCTCTACCAAACCCTGTCACTTGCCCAGGCAGAACTCAAACGCATGGATCGAACACTGACGCAGATTCGATCCATGGAGAGTGAGGAAGCGAAAGCCGAAAAGGTCGCTGAAGAGTTGAAGCCAGCAATGGAATCCCTTCGTACCCAGTGTGACGCGCTGGAAACCATGGTTGCTGACGATTTCTGGCCTCTTCCAAAATACCGGGAAATGCTTTTTCTTTCTTGAGATTTATTTTTTCAGGATTCCGTTCCTGCATTCCATGTATTCAGTATCCGAAAGAAGCGCTTTGTATGCACTGACATGCTCGGGTGTCTCGGGGATTCTGTCGTGATAGATGTGCCACTGAATGGCGTACCCGATCACCCCAATACACTTGATCCCCTTGTTTCGAATCCTCACGAAGAGATCTCCGTCTTCTCCCCAGTAACCTTTGTAATCCTCATTGTATCCATTCACATCACGGAGACTCTTCAGATCGATGGAATAGTTGGAACCCAGTAGATCATAAACACGGTCGCGCTTCAAAAGGGCAAGAAGCCAAGGTGGCCCCTCAAGCCGGAAAGAACGAAGAATATTCTTGGTCTCTCCACGAAGAGCGGAAAGGAAGAGTCCTGCCGATAGGCCCCTTTGAAATCGAAATACGTTTTCTGCGTTGATTCTCCCACTCAACCAAGGCCCTAGATCAACCCTTCGACCCATGAACAACAACGGCCCAAACCCCTCTTTCTGGTGCATCCTGAAATGATCCTCAAGAAAGAGGGGGTGTAAAACGACATCGTGATCAATGCAAACCACGATCCTGATCCTCGCGGGATCCAAGTCACGGAAAACCGAGTTGTTGATTTTTGCCTTACGATAGCCCTCATCCGGATGCCAATGGTGGTAGATCTCAAACGGCAGTTCACGCTTCAATCGCAAAAGGAGCTCGCGAGTTTTTTCCCCGGAACCGTCATCCGCAACATGCACTTCGAAGTCCTTAAATCTCTGGTCCCTCAATGAAAGGAGGCAGAGTTCAAGACTCCTCGGATTGTTGTAGGTCGTAACGACCACCGCAACCCGCCCGGATTTGGAAACATCCATCGCAATTCAACTCCCGGAGGAGGTTCCTTTGTTTTCGTTTGGATTCTTTTTGTAGTCCGTGCTGAACCAACCGTTTCCACGCAAGGCAAAGCCGCCGAGACTCATCAGTTTCTTTACTTCGCCCCCACATTTAGGACAGTTTTTTAAAGGAGCATCATTAAATCCCTGAGTGACCTCAAATGCATTGTCGCAGGCTTCACACAAATATTCGTACAACGGCATACCTGAACTTTTTAATCCTGTGCAAAATCGCTGTCAAGTTTCGGGTAGCCAGCAAATACGGAAGGTACGGTGCAACTTGGGTAAATTGTAGTCCAAGCCCTCCACAATCAACTCTCTCAGTGGAAATTTCATGCGGCGCTTAAGCCTACTCCAATCCCTGCAAATCAAACCCTCACCTAGCCCAAGTTGTTCCTCTGCCAGAATCATCTTCCCCCCGGATTTAAGGAATGGCTGAATTTCGCCTTGCTCCCTCAATAAGGAAATGCGTCGACCAAGTGCGCTGGAGACCAGACCGACCTCATGCCAAATGTCTTCGCCCTCCATCAAATAAGCGATTGGAGTGGAACCTTCCCCGGAAGCGATTCTCAATCCCTCCAGATCGCGACTTCCAAGCTCCACCCCGCCAAGCCTTACCGCACTAACCAAAAGGAGGCTTGCCAGTCCCACCAATGATGAATTCAGCCTCAAATGTGCGAATACCCAGAATGCCGTTGATGCCAGCGCAAAAACCGCAAGCAATGGTGAAATCCAGTGACCGAGACTCAGACGGACAAGAAAGAGTGCCAGAAGAGCCGCAGTAAAAACAACCAACGTCAACACTACTCGCAGTCCTCCCGCCTGAGGCGATACAGGACGTTCACTCATCCACCAGATCATGAGAGGGGTCAAAATGTAGAGATACGTCCCCACACGATACGGGAAAAAAGTAAAAAATAGTGCCGGAAAAAGCGCGAAACACAAGTAGAAGGAGCCCTTCCCAGCAATCCGCCTGCGGTTCTCCCGACAAAGGAGACTGATCATCAACCAGGGCAAAAGGGGCCACAAAGTGACAAGGAATTCAAACCACAAACCCGTTGGGGATCCCAAAGGGGTATTTAACTTTTCGATGTTTTCTCTTTTTAAAAAAACCCCCAGTACCTCATCCGGGAACTTCAAACCCGCAAGAAAAAACCAGGACAGGCCCACCGCGCAACCAAATGTCACTCTAGATATCGTTTTCCACGAATACAAACCCTGCCAGCGGCCGGAAACCACCTCATGCAGAATCCATCCTAAACCCCAAAGTACGGAGTAAAGCGGACCCTTGATCCACGACATGATCCCCACAACGGTAAGGGCAAGGCCCGGTTTGTCACTCAGAATCAGGTGCCAGGAGAGGAGATAAAACAGAACAATCCAGATCTCCATCTGGGCTGTAGTTCCATAGGTCATTGAAGCAAGAGTGGAGCCAAAAAAAACACATGGTATCCAGGTTTTGGAGTTGGAAATTCTTTTCACCAGGAATCCGGCTGCAATCATGGCAATCACGGAAGGAATGAGTGCGCCAAACAACCCAAATCCAAATACATTCCAGCCGAGAATGGTGCACCAATACTGGAGTGGCGGCTTCAAAAAATTCGGTTTGCCGAAAAGATGGGGAATCAACCACTCTCCCTTTTCCCTCATTTCCATGGCAACAGTAAGGTAAACCTTCTGGTCTCCGGTCATGGGTATACTGAACTTCCAAAGAAAAAAGGAATAAAAGAGGAGCAGCACCAAAAGTGCTGCGGGGGTTCTTGCCCAGCTCTGAATCATAGCGGGTATTCTACTGGATCAACGGAGTGACTTCCACCAAAGAATGACTCGCCGAAACAGAACAAAGCCGGATCCTGCGGGTTCGCCACACATGTATGTCTTTCTCCAGCGCTTACCTTGTTGAGTTTTTTGAGTCTTGAATCCTCAAATGCCACTAATGTGGGAACTGCTGTTTCCTTGAGATTTTTCAAGCCTAGTTGACCCGAAGAATTGTTTCCCCAACACCATAGCTCTCCGGAGTCAAGAATAGCACAGAAATGCTGTCCCCCAGCGCTCAGCGCAAGCACCTGCCTCACGGGAGAACCAGCCGAATCCTTTTGTCTTTCAAGTAAAACTTTACCGCCATCCCCTAACGAACCACAAAACAAATCACGTGACGACCCACGAACTCCGCAAATACGATCCTTGCTCAGCTCAATTTGAATGAACTCTTTTGATGAGCCTTCTCCTGTCATTGCTTGATCCGCCAATTTGTCCGGAGCGGATGACTCCGCATTCCAACAGAAAATCTCACCGGCATCCTGAGTCAGGGCACATCCATGCCGCCCCTGGGATCGCACTTGCCAAAGATCTTTCAGTGGCCCTGATGGCAGCGAGGGAGAGTACGGAACAGCCGAGGAATCCGTCTCGGTCCAACAGGAAATCCTCTGTGACCCGTCAATTACACAGACCTGATTGGCGGAGAGAGATACTCCTGCCACCCCGGAAAGTGACTCTCCATCCTTTATGATTTCAAGCGGACTGACACCAACTCCCCTGGATCCCTTTACCGGGAATTCCGGATTCATACTCCCGAAACACCCGAGGGTCTTTTTTTCTCCGAACACAAGGCAGGTTCTTGTCCCGAAAGTGTCAAAAGAGCTCACGTTTTCGATGATTTTTCCGCTCTTATCGAGGATCCGCCCGGCAAACCTGGCTGAACCCAACTGCCCATGGGAGTTCAGTCCAAAGCAATACAATCGGGATCTTTGATCGATCATGCAGGAATGGTCAAAACCCGTTGAAATACTTACTGCACTGACAATGGGTTCAAGATTGGAATCCAATGATTTCGTCGGATAAATGGATGACTCAGTCGGAGCCCCGAGCATCCCGTTTGCTCCATTGCCCCAGCAAAAAACTTCATCTCTCATAGAGATGATGCAGCTGCGGTCATATCCCGCGCTAACCTCCTTTACCTCCTTCAGGGAAAGGTTGTTCGGGCCCAATGCCACCTGTTCGGTCATTCCCCGTGTAGAGGTGTTTCCCAGCTGATACTGATCGTTTTTTCCCCAGCAATAAACACTTCTATCATTACGATGAATCGCGCAAGAATGCGAATCTCCAACCGAAATCTGCACGATGCCGGAAAGCGGTCCGGGAGCGGGGTAGCCAATCTGAACCTCAGTTGCCCTTGAAAGTCCTTCAGATGGATTCATCAGACCAAGCTGATTTGAGGTATTTCTTCCCCAACAAAAGACCCTCGATGCCTTGGTGACCGCACACCCAAAGCCCCGCCCGACTCCGATTTGTTTCACTTCATTGAGGGTTCCTGAGTTTTTCTCAATCTCGACTTTTTCTGGAACCCAGTTCAAATTTTTCTTCACTCCGAATCTTTCCCCGAAACAAAAAACCGCAGAGTCGTCGCGCAGGATCATGCAGGTTGAGTTTGCTCCCGCAACAATAGATTTCACCCCCGCAATCGGACGCGGATTCCTCTCGCCCTCGAGAACCGCCCTCGCTCCCGGTCCATCGATCTTCGTGTTTCCAAGCTGCCCGTGTGAATTAGCCCCCCAGCAAACGGCTTTTCCTGAACTGAGAAGCGCACAAGCGTGGCGATCCCCTGCTGTGACCTCTTTAGCCCCCGAGACCTGCCGCCCTCCATTTTCAGTATCAATGACGGGAACAGCCTTGAATCCACCCCGGACCTCTGGACTGCCCAGCTGTCCGGAATCGTTGGTTCCGAAACAGAAAAGCTTGGAATCAACACCCGAAATCACGCATGTAAACCCTTTTCCGGTCGCCACAGACTTTATCGGTGCCTCAATATCGACAGGAGCCGAGTTGAACGTCCCGAGATTGCCCTGGTTTCCAGAACCGAGACACCTCAGGGATTTATCAGCGAAACTCGCGCAAACCACACCCTCACCGGAGTGAATTTCATCAAACTCAAAAGCCGAGGTGCTCAATGCGGTGGACTTTGAAAACAAAACAGTCACCAGCGCCCTCATTTCGGCACATCCAGTGAAGGAGAGCAGAAGGAGAATGCTTAACTTCCTGAAGAATGCGTTTTTCAACGGAGCCATCTTTTTTTGATCGCAAGGAAGGCTTGATTGATTCTTGGCGGCAGCTCCTGAAAAAAATCGCCGTCTCTGAAACGAATCTCTTGTGGGAACTCCCCGGTCTTTTCAATTTGTGAAAAAAAGCCATTCAACCTTTTGATGGGTCCCGCCATTCTATGTGAAATCAACATCGTAAGTACTGCTGTTGACAAAACCGCAACCACAAACGCTACAACCATATAGAATATCAGCGTTCGAAGCTGTTCCGTCATCAATTGAATGAACAATCCTTGAGCGGGAAGGCGTGTCTGGCGAACCAGCGTTTCAAGGAAGAGGTGACTTCTCATCACCAAAAACACCGTCAGGGTGAACAAACCCGTCGTGATGAGGGTATTCAAAATAATCAAGGTCAACTGAAACCTGGGATATACCAGGTACTGACGTTTGTACCAGACAGGCCGTACACGGTCTTTCTCGGGTGCTGGCGGATGGAACTTCGGTCTCGGTACCACTCTGGGTGGCTTTTCCATTATCGGTTGTTTTCTCCTGGAATCTCAGAATGAGAAATCCCGGCTTCTTTGGAATCAGAGCCCCTGAGAACGCTCTCTTGTAGATAGGTTTTTGCCTGATCTGCGACTTTCTGAAGCTGATCCTTCTGTGCGCGCAACAAAGAAAGTATGACAGCTGCATCTTCCTGCGCCTTCCCTCCGCTTTCCTGATCGAGGCTCTTCTCCATGCCATCAATCTCCTTTTGCTTTTGCTCCACGAGATTGCGGATGAGGACTTCACCCGACTGCTGATTGAGCGAATCATCCGACACGGAGCGCTCTTCCTCAACTCGAGAAATCAGTGAATTCATGTGATCGACGGTCATTTTCAGCTCTGCTCTGATCAACTTGAATTCCGCCCGATGGTTCTGGATCTGCTGTAGAGCATCTCGTATCAACTCAAGAGCACTTTGAGTTTGAACCTGTACATCGACCAACTTTTGATTGATCTCACCCGAGTTCCGTTCAACTCGAGAGATTTCACCCTTGCTGGCTTCCGAATTTTTTTGCACACCATTGAAAGAACTCTTCAAGCACTCAAGCTCATTCAGGATTTCATTCTGTTTGGAATTAAGCACTTCTACGGTACCAAGGGATTTCAATCGGATCTCAATCTGTCGCTCCAGGCGATCCGTGAAATTTCCAATCATAGAAAAAATCCGATCCTGGTAAAAATTTTGATCCTGTTTTCGCTGATCATTCAGGCGCACCTCAAGCTCACGGGTGTATGCGGACATGTCCTCGACCGCTTTTTGGGATCGCTGGCTTTGTTGGTAAATTCCGCGCATGGTGCTTTGAAGCATTTCAAAAGATGAAGCGATCGTACCCGAAAGGTGCTGGATGACCGGCTCAAGATGCTTTCTCACCTCATCGGCGACAAACTGGGTGTCGATCTGATTCGGCTTGGCCTGCTTCTCCAGTTCTTCAATTTGGCTCAACAGGTGACGATTCTGAATCTTGAGACCATTGATTTCCTGCTCTCGCACCTGTAGGCGCTGTTGCAAGAGCTGCGGGTTGATCGTGTTTTGAGCACTTGAATTTACTGCCATTGACTCGTCCCTCCATAGACTCTGAAGTCACTCAAATATCTTTCCATACCTCCGGAATCGAGTCAAAATGAACCTCATGTCTCTGCCTCATCAACTGATCTTATCCTATCTGATTGCCGTCAACCTCCTGACGCCATCACATGCGAGAAGCATTGAGATTCCGCCATGTCCCGAGGGTACAGAACGCAGTTTCTATCCATCAAACAAGCGTCCTTTGTGGGCATCATGCAAGGATCCCTCCGGGCTCTACCAAGGGCTTTTGATTCAGTTCTCATCACAGTCTGAAATCATAAGAGTCGCCGCCGTTAAGGACTCACTCCGAAATGGGCGGGAGATCCGCTTCGGAGATCCCGGAACACTTGAGGAACGGACCTTCAAAGATGGGCAGCTCGAAGGGCCGGGATACCTGTTTCTATCGGATGCGCCGCTCGGACGCCATTTTCCGAAGTCGGCCAGTTCGGGGGATTGGTCAAGATTCGTCACACCTTCCGCCGGGTCCATTCTAAAGGATTGGCTGGGTAAGGAGCCGCGTTCGGAATTCAATTTCCAGGCAGGAAGGCTGAATGAATTGAAATTCGGATCAAAAAAATATCGCTTCCGCATTGGACAGGAGGGCCGCATTTACGCCCTGAATCATCCGGAGATGAATGGGGGGTTCTTTGTGGATCCTGAGGCGTTCTGGGATTTGAGTCCAAACGACCTGAGGTCCACCCTGAATCCGGGGTTTGGCAGCTGCAAAAAGTATTCGGGCCCGATTGGCAGATTCGTTCGTCATTACGACACTCTTCTCTTCCGGAAAATGCCTACGGAAAAAAAACATCTCGCACGCCTTTCTGAAATCCGCAATCGCTTCATTGAATTTTGCATTCCAAAGGATCTCATTGAAAATCTTGGGAAAATGGAATGCCCACCGCAACTTCCCTCCACTTTTCCCCCTAACTTCTGTCTGGTTTCCTTGAGTGATCGCATTCGAATTCCCTACGACCCTAAGTTCTTCAAGTTTGATTTCAGTCTTGGCCACTCCCCGGAGGAAATCGCACTTTCATTGAGAAAAGCCGGAATCGGAAAATTCCTAAGTTCAATGGAAGAGACCGAGAAGATCCTCGCCCTCCCGGATGGTGCCTCAATTCAGCTAAAGAAAACCCCTGAAGGAATGAAGTTCAAGTTTCTTGAAAAGAATGACTCCTCCAAATCAAAAGACTCCTGGTGGGAATGGCATCGCATTCCAGGCCTGTGATCCTTCCTTGATCAAGTATTTGCCACAATCCATTCTTTAAGTTTGTTGACGACCCATGCACTGTCATCTGTGGCGAGGTCATGGTTCGCTGTTTCATGCAACTCGAGTTGACCTCCGTATTTCTTTGCAATTTGCTCCGAGCAGGAAACATCCACCAGCTGGTCTCCCTTGGCTCCAAGAACCATTAGCGGGACAAGGATTTCAGAGGGCGCTCTGAACCTAAGGGCGGAAACGATTTGCGCCAATGCGTCTTTTTTCCTGACCTTTTCCGCAAATCCAGCATGTTTTTGCGCAAGAAACTCTAAGCTTTTTCCATTCAGGTTGGTTGTCATTTCGAGTATTTTTCGCTCACGGGTCTTCACATCCCTGCTAGCAAAAAGAGATAGAATTCTGGAATAATTCCTTGGCTTCAGCCGTTTCGTTACAGGGCTGAGTCCAGTAGCGCTCGAGTTGATGAGAGCCAAGCCGTGAAAGTCATCCGGATAGCGGGACACCCAGTTCATCGCCACCATGCCCCCCAGGGAGACCGCAAGGAGATAACAGGTCTCTTCGGGATCGCACTTTACATTTTTCCAACGAAACCTCACATCATCCACAATCTCATCAATAGTGAACGGTGACTGGCGATCGGATTCGGTTCCGAAACCGGGAAAATCAAGCATATGAATCTCCACCGAAGGATCCCTCTCCCTCAATGAATCCCTCAGATGATTTGGAAACTCCCCCCAATGTCTTTGCTCTCTTACCAATCCTCGTAGAATCAACCACTTCATGATTCATTGATAATAGAATATTGAAGGCTCGAAAGACACGAAACTTTCGCATCTTTCGAGCCTTCGCTCTGAGGAGGTGGTGGGTACAGCCTTGGAGTCTCTGTCCTGGTTTACAGGGCGAGACATCTTTTCGGGTCCGGGATCGAGGGACCCAAAGCCGGCTTCCCTGCGCGCCCACCTCCGGATCATCGCACAGGGATAAAGGTGCTCTAATTGTTCATGCTGCTTTTGCGGTCTTCATGCGCTCCTGGTAAGCCACGAAGTGATCGAACTTTTTATCAAAATCGGTAACTTTCTGACCAGCTTTGGTGATCAATCCGAATTTGAACCAATCATAGTGCTCGGAACAGAACGTGAATCTGAACTGAGGCTTTTTGCAACCCCCACACTTACACCCTTCCGCTCCCACAACTTCCATTTCCGGTTTTTTTCCTTTTCCCATGATGAATCCTCCTGAGTGACTGATCGGCAGGTTCTTGACTAAACTTGAGTTAAATATTCAGGAAACGTCAAATCCCTGAAAACAAATACTTTTTAACACACCCCGCCAACCTCAATTTCATGGGGCGTGACCCCCTCCCCATTTGCTAGGATCCAAACCGTGAAACCTTTTGAGAATACAAATCCTCAGGGTTCAGAATTCAAAGGACCAAGAGGCTGCTATGAAAGACTACTGCGCAAATATCAACATCCCATATTGGCCATCACTCTTGGTGCCCTATATCTTTTGATTGCCACTCTACTCGGATTTGCCGCCGCTCCTGGAATTGCTGCAGGTTTTCGCATATTTGAGTTCGGGCGAAAATTCTCATCCGGGGTCGCGCTACCGATCACAGGATTCGCAATATTCACGGCATTTCTGATCTTTGGGTTCAGCTCAATCATTGTGGTACCGCTGGCGAATCGGATCATTCTCGGACAATTGAAACCCTTTCGTGGACCCTATTATTCCACGAAGGTGTTTCCCTGGTTTATGCACAACATTTTTACCTATTCTGTACGGTACACCTTTCTCGACTGGATCACACCCACACCATTCAACCTTTTTTTCTATCGCAGGATGGGAATGAAGATCGGGACGCGCACACAAATCAATACCAGCAATATCAGCGATCCGGGACTCATCACTCTTGAAGATGAAGTGACCATCGGTGGGTCCGCAACCATCGTTGCTCATTATGCCGTTCGCGGCTACCTGATCACTGCACCAGTTCTGATCAAAAAGGGAGCTACCATTGGACTACGAGCAATCATCATGGCAGACACAGTGATCGGGGAAGGGGCCAAAATTCTCCCCAATTCCGTAGTCCTTCCAAAATCCCGGGTCCCCGCCGGAGAAACCTGGGGCGGGATCCCCGCAAAAAGGGTGGCAATGAACTCAGAGCATCAGTGATGATGCGCTACCGGCCTTGGATGATGCTGACTTTGATTCAAACCGGGAAGTAAGGGATTTGTGGATCTCATGAAACCGCTTTGGAATTCTGCTGTTCAATTTTTCGATCAACTCACTCTGAAGCCTCAACTCCTGCGACCACTCCTCCCGATCGATCTTTGAGACCGCCTCAAACTGAAGCTCGCTCATGTCCATTCCACTCCAGTTCAAATCCGAGTAACGAGGCACGATCCCGATCTCGGTTTCCCTTCCGTGCGCAATACCTTGCACACGACCGATGATCCATTCCAGCACCCGCATATTCTCACCGTAACCGGGCCACATGAATTTTCCATCTGGACCTTTTCTGAACCAATTGACACCGAAGATACGCGGCGGGCGGGGCAACCCCGTGCCCATATTCAGCCAATGCTGAAAATAATCACCCATGTGGTAACCACAAAATGGGAGCATCGCAAAAGGATCACGACGAACCTGCCCTACCGCTCCTGCAGCTGCAGCAGTGGTTTCGGATCCGATCGTTGCAGCCCAATACACCCCACTTTCCCAATCCCTGGGCTCCACTACCAGAGGAACGGTTGTGCCTCTTCTCCCACCAAAAATGAACGCACTGATCGGCACCCCCTCGGGATTCTCCCAATTCGGATCAATGGAAGGACATTGACCTGCCGGCGCCGTAAATCTCGCGTTTGGATGCGCGGCTTTTTTCCCGGTTTCTTTTCCAATTTCCGGAGTCCACGGATTACCCTGCCAATCCGTAAGCCTGGTTGGAGGACGATCACTGAGCCCCTCCCACCACACATCGCCATCCTCTGTCAGGGCGACATTAGTGAAAATCGTGTTTTTTGAAATGGTCTTGATCGCATTCTCATTGGTTCGAAGCGAGGTGCCCGGAGCAACTCCAAAATATCCAGCTTCGGGATTGATGGCATAAAGGCGACCGTCTTTTCCGGGTTTGATCCATGCTATGTCGTCACCGATCGTTGTGATCTTCCAACCGTTCATTGTCTTGGGCGGGATCAACATGGCGAAATTAGTCTTTCCGCAGGCGCTTGGAAATGCGGCAGCCACATAGGTTTTCTCGCCTTTAGGGCTTTCAGCTCCGAGTATCAGCATGTGTTCCGCGAGCCACCCCTCCTGGCGTCCCATGAAAGAGGCAATTCGAAGAGCAAAACATTTCTTCCCAAGAAGCGCGTTCCCACCATATCCGCTACCGTAGGAGATGATGGTTTTGTCCTCCGGAAAGTGAGTGATGTACTTCAATTCTTTATTGCAAGGCCAAGCCACATCCTTGTTTCCGGGCTCAAGAGGCGCGCCCACAGTATGAAGGCAGTGGACAAAATCGGCCCGGTCACCAAGTACATCCAAAACCTTTCGTCCCATACGGGTCATGATTCTCATATTCACCACCACATAGGGTGAATCGGAGATCTCGACCCCGACTTGGGAAATAGGGGAACCGATAGGCCCCATGCTGAAAGGGATGACATACATGGTTCTTCCTCTCATGCATCCCCTCAAAAGCGGATTGAGTGTTTTTTTCATCTCAACCGGATCCATCCAATTGTTGTTTGGACCTGCATCTTCGTGATTTCTGGTGCACACGTAAGTCCGATCCTCGACTCGCGCCACATCCGACGGATCCGAGAGGGCGAGAAAACTTCCGGGGCGCTTTGCCTCATTCAATCGCTTCAAGGTTCCCGCGGCAACCATCTCATCACAGAGGCGGCGGTATTCCTCGTCGGACCCGTCGCAGAAATAAACATCCCTGGGCTCCACCAGTGCGGCGGTTTCTGAAACCCAACGCCTGAGGGTCTCGTTTTTGAGGTACTCCGGGAATCTGATGTTCTGGATTTTCATGGTAATAACGTCACTTTCTTTTGCCATTTTTGTCAACCGATCTTCCCTTTAATTTTTCACTTTACCCGAGTTTTGAGCCGCGAAATTCACTACAATTCCGTCAATCAATGGGCGTGCAGCACCAGCCGAAAAGCCTGACTCACTCAGCACCACAAAGGGTTCGGGTGTGGCGCCTGGCCCAGAGAGAAAATAGCCAGCGAGATTCGTGATCCCGTTCAAAGTTCCGGTTTTTGCATGAATTCGACCGTAGGTGTGACTCGAAGCTACCAGGGTGGCTCGATTCAAAAGGGTGCCAGACTTTCCTGCGACCGCGAGAGAGGAGAACAAGTCCTCGAAATATTCTTCATTCCTTAGCCTCGAGATGTACTCATACAGAACGTCTGCTCTCATTCGGTTGAGCAGACTGAGCCCGCTTCCATCCTCCATCCTGACCCCTGTCATCAGTGCCTCGTTGCCCACAAGATCCCTAATCATTTCCGTCATCCATGCTACCGAACCCGATTCCCCCATACGAAAGCCAACCTCCAGGAAAATTCGATCCATCACTCCGTTGATGCTGTAGGGAAGCGCCTGCTGCAGGATTTCGAGCATCCGCCGGGAGGATAAATCGGCTTCAATCGGCTCAAAAGGGGCGTTCGGGACGAAATCACCAGGTGCTTCGTCGTATTTTATGCCCGCATCATTCAGCATTTTTACAAAAAGGTTGCGGAGCCATTCCGCGCCCTGGTGCACCGGAAGGTCAAAGGTCACGGGACCATTCGCAAAGTACCCGGAAAAAACATACTCCTGGATTCGACCGCGCTCATCCATGATCGGAGCGACCTTGATATTGTTCGCCCCCTCCTTTGATTTCAAAAGCTTTACCCTCACGGGCACATTCACACCATCCGTGACCCAACCATAACGGCTGAGGGAGCGGATCACGAATTGACCACAGTTTCCATTTGCCTGAAACTCGGTTTGAAACACCGCCATGCATTCGAGCTTCCATGCATCACGCCAGCCAGCAGGCCGAACAGTCTCGGCGAGGGCTGGACGAAGCGACTCGATCAGGATTGGTCCTTGAACCCTCTGCACATTCGCTTCGCGTAGGAGCCGGACAACTCCGGACAAACGCTGCCTCAGATTCTCGGATGTGGATTCAAGACCGCCCTCAAAAGCTTCATGTCCCCAGGTCGGGTCACCTGAGATCCTGAATACGGGGTTGCGAAGAAGAAACGCTTCGCGATGCAGACCACCGGAAAATGAGTTTTCGAATCGATAGTCGGGCCCGAGGTACTTGAGTGCGGCGGCTGCTGTGAATATTTTGGTGATTGAGGCGGGGAGCATGGGCTCGGATTCATTTTTCGAAAGAACTTGCGACGCGCCAAATCTGAGTCCGAGTTTCATGTTATTCAATCGTGGATTGCGCTTGAAGTATTCGCCCCAGGAGAGACCTGAAGCTGGATTCTTTATCGACGTTTTGAGAGTCTCCGGATCAGCTGGCAACTCATCTGGAAGATCAAGCGTCCAGAGAGAGGATCCAGCAACTGCCCCGAAGGGCGCTAAGAACATAAGAAGGAGAAAGATCTGGGTGTTTAAAAGGGATCTCATATTCGACTTAACGTGTCGGATATTATCATTGCTCTGAGCCAAAACGAAAGGATATTCTTGTTTTCAGAGCGTTTTCAATCGAAACCGTTTTATTTTTCGACCATGCTGCCGGTTTACGCTAAGCTGTGCTAAATGGAATCCATCATGAACACACAAGTCAAGGGTCTAACGATTGTTGGTTTAATGCTCGCTGCGGCTGGAGTGATTCTCGCTTTTTTCTTTGTGGATATGGCTGAGAACGCCCTTATGGGCGCGTCCACCCGCTACAAACCGGAAATTCCAACCGTGGCCCCGACTGATATCACCAAGGCCCCGCAGTGCGCCTATGGTTACGATAAAACCTGGGTTGGCTGTCAGAGCTTGGCCCAGTAATTTCACCCTTCATGACAACCGAATCCAGACATAAGGAAAGACTCCAGCTCGGCTTTCTCTTTTTTGTAACTTTTTTCCTGATTTCTGTTCTATTTTTTACCTCATCCCTACGTGCGGTAACCCTCCTCACCATTTTGAACGTCTTGATCCTCAGTCCGGTGATCCAGTTTCTCTCGTCCAGAAAAATCCCAAAACTTTGGGGGATCCTGATTGTTTACGCATTCCTCACCTTGTTTTTTCTTTTCGGTGTCACCCGCCTCATTCAGGTGATCTCAGTGCAATGGTCCGGCTTCATTGACTCTCTCCCCTCTCTCAGCGAAGCTGTGCTTTCCAAAGTCGATGAACTTGAGGCTCGCCTCAAAGAACAATTTGCCATCGATGTTGACCTTGGCACTCATCAAGGCATCATCCAGTGGATCTCACAGATTCGAACGTGGGCGCTGACCCACATTCCAGCAATGATTGGGAACCTTGCATCTGCGGCTCTTCTTGTGCCGGTTTTTTCTTTTTTCATCCTTAAGGACGGAGAAAAATTCACGCACCTGTATCTTCAGTTGATCCCAAAACGATTTTCCCGGACCGTGATCTCCGTGATCGCAAAGATCTCGGTTGCACTGGGGACGTTCTTGCGCGCCAAACTCTTCGAAGCCCTACTCTTCGGGTTCATGACGTATCTCGGCTTGATTTTAATCAAAGCTCCATATGCCGGGCTTTTTGCGTTGATCGGAGGTCTCCTGAACCTGATTCCTTACCTGGGACCGATGATCGGAGCCGCCCCACCGCTTTTGGTTTTTGCCTTTTCTTCCGCCCATCAACATCTCTTTTGGCCAGCGGTAATCTTGTTGATCACGGTGAATCTCATCGACAACTTCCTCGTGTTCCCCATTTTCGTGGCGAGAATCGTAAACCTCACCCCTCTCACCCTTTTGCTCTCGGTAGCCGTGGGTCAGGAGTTCTACGGAATTGCAGGAATGCTTCTTGCGGTTCCAATCGCATCAATTCTCAAGATCATTTATCTGGAGCTACAGCCACTCCTCTACAAATAAATAAAACCCAGTTTATTCTTGATCAGAACCAAAACCGCCATCCCGGCAATCAAGGCGAAAAATGAAGCATATGCCTCGAAGGCCCGATTTTGGTTCGCAAGCCTCATCGAGAAACGATAAACTTCTGGTGCTGGATTGATCCTCTCCAAATCGCTCCTTTTCGGGGCAGTCCATCTTGGCAAAAACCGCGGAACCAGATCGCAGTATTGGTGGTATGCCTCGCCGAAATAGGAGGGCAATTTGGCCTCTTCATGCTGAATCACATAATGATAATTGAAAAAGAACACAATGGCCATTACCGCCGTCAAACCATAGGCCCCAACGCTGAGGGTTGCTCCGAGGGCCATGAGAAAAGTTCCAAGATAGAGCGGGTTCCTTGTATGAGCATAGGGGCCTCCCACCGCAAGTTTGGCCTCCTTTCTCAGATAGCCACTGGCAAGAAACCTGAGAGTCGCCCCAGCGAAGCAGAGAACCACCCCAGGAAGCGATGGAAATTGGCGAGCGCTGAAAATCAAAAAGACCGCGAAAACCCAGGCCAACTGGAACCTGCGGCGGCCAGAAAAGAACGTCCTCAAGGTTGGATTCGTCAGAATTGACATGCAGGGATCGTAAAAACAAATCCGCAGAATAGGCAACTTAAATCAGATCAGAATAGTGGCTTACGCAAGCTTTTGATCGTACCTTTTTTGTTCCCGTTCTCGAACCTCGGCACCCTCAAGACTCAATCGGGTCCAAGGAATTGCAATCAACCGCTTTTCTTCGATGTTTTCACCGGTTTCCTCGCAGATGCCGTAGGTTCCGTTTTCCATTCGAGCAAGCGCTTCATCAATCTCCTTGATCTTGTGCAGGAGCTTGTCTCTTTGGTTGAGAGCCTGGGTCTGACTAATGTGAGCCGAGGCAAGATCGGCTTCATCACCCACCATTTCAGTGGCAAGGGACGGATCAAGCGACTTCAAACCATTCAAGGTCTCCTCGCGCGTCTTCAAAAGCTTCATCTTGCATTCTTCAAACAGTTTCTTTTGATTCTGTCCCATGATTCCCACTCCTCCAGACCGCCCTCGTGGCGGCTTTTTCAAACCTTTACAATGGTACACAAAGGATTTTGAAAATGTGAGATGTGTTTTTTTTGACACACATCAAGATCTTCTTTGACCGCTGCGCAGTCTGCGAATCAGTCCCCCAACGTCAAAATATCGTCCGATCCTCTCGACTTGAAGATACTCATTCAAAAGATCATCGAGATCATTTTCTGAGAATGCTTTTGAAATGGTGTACCTATCCTCCCCCCGAGAGCCCTCAGCCCGGATACGAACCACAGAAGATTTTCTTTCCAGGTACTCGATGGCCGTTTCAATCGTGCCCACGCCTAGATGAAGCGCCTGAGCGAGGGATTTCAAATCCTGGGGTCCGGACTTGTCCAGAAATTTTTCGTTGAGAACCCTGAGAACTCTCTCAAGAACCAAGGCGGAGCCAAGTGAGGTTCCCGGGAGTCTCCGCTCGATCATCTGCGCGCCACGCTCGACAAGAAGACTGACCTCAACCGCGAAAATAAAGATCAACCAACCCACATAGATGAAGAAAGCAAAAACCGGCAGAACTCCCGCCTTTCCGTAGGCGGTATCAGTACCAAAGCGAAAATAGATTCGAAGAACCGTGTTGGCGATGGCATATCCAAGGGTCCCCGAAATGGCTCCGAACACGGCACTCCTCCAGGAAACCCGCGTGTTTGGAAAGCCCTTAAGGATCGCCAGCAGAGTTGCAAATATCACCAGGATCAGTAGGCCCTGATCCAGGAAAATGCCAGCCTGTCGATTCCCATAGCGCTCAATAATCTTTGGTAAGGAAATGACCAGTGCGTAGATCAGCGGGAGAAAAACCATCGTAACGACAAAGTTCTTGATTCTATCAAACCATGTCCGCTCCGCACGAACCGACCAGATTCGATTCATCAGGGATTCAACATTGAAGAACACCCTCGCCCCAATCCAAAGAAGCACTAGGACAGCAAACACACCGATCGTTCCGCTTTTCTGAGATAGATTTTGCAGATATTGATCCTTGAATTGAAAAATATATGCGAGCAAATAGGCTCGCTGTTCCCCGGGAATGGATCCAAGCAGACCCGCCATCAGGTCCTCGAATTCTTTTTGAACGGGGCCCCATTGCGAGAAAAAACCAAGAATCAGGAAGATCCCGGCGATCAACGGCAGAATCGAAAAAAGCGTAAAATAGGACAAAGATTGTGCCCGGATTGCCACGTCATTCTTCAGAAACTCATAATGCAACATCGAGAACAGCAATTGGACCGTCGCCCAAAGCCTCGGCAAGGCTCGAATAGATCCTGCCCTGACATCATGGTGACGAAGTATGGCCTTGTTGAGTTTTGCTAGCTTACGCTCCCTGATGGACATGATTGGGTACAGTTTCCGCCAAAAACGGCCGAAATGCGAGGCATTTCCGTTGTTTTCCGACACTTCGGATGTTATGGAAGTGCCATGGATGTATTGAAGATAAAGTATGGTTCTCCCGAAGCCCCGGAAAGATTTTGCCACTCTCTCAAAACCACAGGCTTTGCCGTGATCACAGATCACCCGATCGCCTCCACGCTTGTTTCCGAAGTGTATTCGAAATGGTCCGAATTTTTTGCGGATGACTCCAAACATCAATACACATTTAAACCGGAGTCGCAGGCAGGATACTTCCCTTTTCGCTCCGAAAACGCCAAAGATAGTCCAATCAAGGATCTGAAAGAGTTCTTTCATGTATATCCCAGATCCGAACTCCCGGAAAACCTACGAACTGGAACCTGGAAGCTTTACGACCAACTCGTAACCATGGGGCGTGAGCTTTTGGACTGGGTCCAAAAAGCCTCACCAGAGAACGTAAGAAGCGGATTCACCATGCCCCTTTCTGAAATGGTAGTGGGCTCAGAGGAAAATCTGCTTCGAGTGATTCACTACCCACCTCTTAAGGGATCTGAGGAATCGGGTGCGATTCGGGCCGCCCCGCATGAAGACATAAATCTGATTACGCTGCTTTGTTCGGCAACCGCTGCAGGATTGGAAGTTCGAGACACCCAGGGTGCGTGGCACCAAGTGCCCTGCGACCCGGGCAGCATCGCGATCAATGCCGGAGACATGTTACAACTTGCCTCAAAAGGCTATTACAAATCCACCACTCATCGAGTCGTGAACCCAACCGGGGCCGAGGCAAAACTTCCTCGATACTCGATGCCCCTTTTCCTGCACCCAAGGTCGAATGTAGTCCTTTCAGACGGAGTGACTGCCGGAGACTACCTGAAACAGAGGCTTCTTGAGATTGGTCTGTTAAAAAAATAAAGGGCGCGGTTTCATCCGCGCCCTCTCAAAACAGAAACACAGCCATTGAATCCGTCAATAGCCAAGCGCCTTGGCCTCATCCCGATACCATTGATGCAGGATCTGCTTGGATACCTCGGGGGTAGTACCCCAGTATGCGGCAACATCCACATTCAATTCTTCGACGGCCTTCAAGCTTCGTGTGGTCATCGCTACAGCAAGAGCGCTCTCCGCTCGGCTGGCACTCACCCCAAAAAGTCTTTTTGAAAAATCGACAATATCTGCTTCTGTGCGCGCTCGGTCCTTCCCAAGCTTTGCCCAGTCCTGCAGGGTCTTTGAAATTTCAATGCCTCGAGCCTCATTTAAAGCATATTTTTGTGCAAGCGCTCTTCCCGCTGAAGCCTGAATCTCCATCTCCCTCTCAGCTGCTGCAGTGATTACATCAGCCGAAATGGCATCTGCATCGGCCTCGTTCAACGCATTACCAAATTGATCATAGAGAATTCCGGAAGGACTCAGCCATGCAAAGCCCAAATACGACCTTCGATAGCCAAAAGAGTCGGTATAGGTCCAATAATCGTTATAGAGAGTGACACCCGAACGATAGTAGGGATCTTCACTCATCAGAATTTTACTCCCATCGGCATAAAAATTACATCCAGCAGTAGGATAACCCTCCCCGCAATAATACCCATACACGTCGTACCAAGCCCTATAGTACGGATCTTGATAAACCGTGGTTGTGCTGCGACAAGCGGATAGCCCCATGCCGAGCGCCAAGAGTGTGATGAGATATTGAATCGAACGTTTCATGTGGCTCCTTCTTTGTAGGTTTTAACCCACGACACCGTCGGAGCACGTTCTGTGCCAAAAACGATTTAAGTTCGGGCATTTGTAAGTAAATGAAATTAATAGATAAGTGGTCAACATCCCCCGATTGGACTTCGACTGGGGCCGGGATGCACCCTGTAAATCATTCTCGGCTACCAAAAAGAGCAGTACCCATTCGAATGATCGTAGCCCCATGACGAATTGCAGCCGGATAGTCCCGCGACATTCCCATCGAAAGTCCAGATCCCAAGATCTCGTGAAATCTCTCTGAAAGCTCACTCATCCTGCGAAATGCAGACTCGGGATCTTTTTGTGGATCCGGGATCGCCATCAAGCCGACCGGAATCAAACTACGACAGTTCGAGAGAAACCGACAGATTGAATCCATCTCACCAACCGATATGCCTCCCTTGCTTGACTCGGAATCAATGTTTACCTGAAGATAAATCTCGGGTCGCAATATGGCAGCCTCCGCACGCCTTTCAATTTCTTCGATCAAGCGTTGGGAGTCGACCGAATGGATCGCTCTCACATGGGGAAGAAGAACCTTAACCTTGTTGGTCTGAAGCTTTCCGATAAAGTGAAACTCAAGATCCCGCACTCCGCGATCTTCAAGTGCCTTTTTTTTCGTCACTAACTCCTGAACGTAGTTTTCTCCGAAAACTCTCTGTCCCTGCCGATAAAGATCCTGGATCTTCTCCAAAGACTGAAACTTGCTCACCGCCATGAGTGTCGGTGCCTTTTCTCTACCCGAAACCTTTGACAAACGATCAATCTCGGAAAGAATCAGACTCAAGGATCCCAACCGAAATTCCTCAAATCCATTAGAACTTGTGCCATCGGCAGACCAACCACATTGGTATAACTTCCATGGATGTTCTCGATGATTGACATGCCAAAGCCTTGGGCTGCGTAAGCACCAGCCTTGTCGAAACTCTCTCCGAGATCAACGTAATCCACGATTTCGCGCAAAGTCATCTTTCGAATTCGAACCCGGGTCTTTACCACGCGAAACTTACTCCGGAATAATTTCTCGGAGGTGCCGATCAGAATCGCGTATCCAGTGAAGACATGATGGTCTTTGCCCTGAAGTGATCTGAGCATTTTGACAGCCTCTTTACGACTTGACGGCTTTCCCAGGATTCTACCCGTAGCATTTACAACAGTTGTGTCAGCAGCGAGGACAATTTGAGGTTCTTTCTTGAGCTTAAGGCGCTTCAAAACTGTGCGGGCCTTTTCTTCCGCAAGTCTCTTGACCATGGCATCAGGCCTCTCCCCGGGCAGAATATCCTCATTGACATCCGGCTGATGCACTCGAACGGAAACACCCGACATCCTTAAAAGCTGCTTTCTTCTTGGTGAACCCGAAGCAAGAATGATTCTGTTATCCATAAAACCTGGCCGAAAAGAAACGGAACTGTGCCCGAAAATCCCGGTAGCTCTCAAAGACCCTGGAAATCAGGATCGCTTCCGTGCGCCGGCCATCCTCACAATGATACAGAAGGCTCCCACCTGTGTTTAGAATGGTCGAAAGCCCCAGACCGGCTCCCGCTCCGCCCTGCCTGAGCCGATACTCCTGATTGCGATAATTGATCGACACATGATTCAGCAACCTTGTGCGATCAAGAGATCCAAAGTGATCGGTTACGCTGACACCAAGATAATTGCCATCAAATCCGATCTTCATCTCCACACTC
>JAGWXK010000091.1 GCA_018969905.1 Bdellovibrionales bacterium | reverse complement strand
CAAAACCCCTCAACATGATTCTTGATGACGGTGGCGACCTCACCGGAATGGTGCTCAACCAGTTTCCTGAACTTTACAAGGGCATCCGTGGAATTTCCGAAGAAACCACCACGGGTGTCCACCGTTTGCACGATCTTGAACGCAAAGGGCAGCTACCTGTTCCATGCATCAACGTGAATGACTCGGTCACGAAATCCAAGTTCGACAACAAGTATGGCTGCCGGGAATCCTGTGTGGATGCGATCCGACGTGCAACGGACGTAATGATCGCAGGAAAAGTCGCCGTGGTCGCAGGTTTTGGTGATGTAGGTAAGGGGTCAGCGGAGTCCTTGCGTGGTGCAGGTGCCCGGGTCATTGTGACTGAAATTGATCCGATTTGCGCTCTACAGGCCGCAATGGAAGGCTACGAAGTGAAGAAGATGGACAGCGTGATCCACCTTGCTGACATTGTAGTTACCACCACCGGCTGCAAGGGAATCGTAAAGGATCGCCACTTCCTTGCAATGAAGGACAAAACCATTGTTTGCAACATCGGGCACTTTGACATCGAAATCGACATGTCTTGGCTCAACAAGAACTACGGTCACACCAAGAATACGATCAAGCCCCAGGTGGACCTCTATACCCTCGAAAAAGGAAAGCAGGTGATCGTACTTGCCGAAGGGCGCCTTGTAAACCTCGGTTGTGCAACCGGACACCCAAGCTTTGTGATGAGCAATTCCTTTGCCAATCAGGTTCTGGCCCAGATCGAACTTTGGGCAAATGCCTCGAAGTACGAAAAAAAGGTCTACATGCTCCCCAAGCACTTGGATGAAAAGGTGGCGAGGCTTCACTTGGAAAAGATCGGAGTTGAGCTTGATGTGCTTACCCAGGATCAGGCAGATTACCTTGGGATTCCCGCCCAAGGCCCGTTCAAGCCTGAATACTACCGCTACTGATTGGAGCCTTTGCGGGTTCCGGAGTCCTTAGGACATGGCGTTCATCGAGATCAACAAACCCTTCGAGAAGGGACAGGCCCCGAGCAAGTTCAGACGGCTTGCCATGGGAAGCTGGAAGGCACCCGATGACCCCACGATCTACGGGGTCTTGGAGTTGAATGTAGAAAAAGCGCTTCGCCACATAGAAGTTCTACGATCCGCGACAGAAGAAAAAATCACCATCACTCACTTTTTGGGGAAGATGCTTGCGGAAGTGCTGAAGCTCCACCCGGAGTTGAATTGCGAGATCAGATTTGGCAAATTCTATCGTAGAAAAGGGGTCGATATCTCCTTTCAAGTTGCCATCGAAGATGAAACCGCGGATCTGGGACTCAAGCACCGGCACGATCTCTCTGGTGCGATTGTCCGGGATGCGGATCAGAAAAGCATCATCGCAATAGCAAAGGAATTGAACGAATCAGCTCGAAGAATCCGTGGTTCCCGAGATCCCGGGTTTTCAGGAATCAAGAGAATCAGCTCCTTCATTCCGGGGTTTTTGCAATCTTTTGCGGTGAGCGTGATCAAGGGCATTACCTCGGGACTAAACCTTTGGAGCCCGGTGCTTGGCATTCCCAAAAATGCATTCGGCTCGCTTATGGTGACCAACGTAGGCTCCATTGGACTTGACTTCGCCCTTCCAGCCCTGTTCCCTCCAGCTGCTGTTCCGGCCATTGTTGCGGTTGGAGCAATATACAAGGCCCCGATCTATGAGACGGATGCAGAAGGGGTGGTTCTGAAAACGCGCTTGGAGCGTCACATCCGGCTCTGCGGCGCATTTGATCATCGATACATCGACGGACTTCATGCCTCAAGAATCGCTCGCGACATGAGGCGATTCACCGAACATCCCGATCAACTTACCTAAGGCATTTATTCGTCGAAATTGCCGTTGTGGTCGCCTGCTTCAGTGTATTTGAGTTTGACCTCGAAGGTCCCGATCACAATATCGGAGCTCGTCAATCGGGCGGATCCTCGAACCTGTTTTTCCGCCAAAAGATCAATCGGATTGGAAATTCGGAACCTAAGGCCCGAACAAGATCTCGCCTCACCATTTTCAAGATAAATCGAGACTCTGCACGAAAGGCGGCCCTCGGACATGTACACCGAAATGGATCTTTGAACGAACCCGTGCCCAGGAATTTCCGGATCTCCGAGGCGCTCTTCGACCACGGTGTCATTCACCCTGAAACGGAGAGGAACATTTCCATCTCTCACGGTAAGTGCACCCTCATAGATTCGATAAAAGCTTCCCTGCGCAAGTGCGGGCCCCGAAAAAAACAAGGAGCATCCGGCAATGGACAAAACCTTCAACCAGGAAGACATTCTCATTTTCGCACCCCTTTTTTCGAATTCGAACGTTGCGTGGATGTCGAAACCCTCGTGCCTTTGGACTTTGAGCGGTTCTTGAGACGCTCCATCTGGTCCGGGCTTTCCACGTACATTTTCTCCATCCGGTTCAACTCGGACAGCTCCGCCTCGAACTCGGGTGAGGAGATCTTTCCGCCCTTGATTTCGCGAAGAAGGGTTTTTCCCTGTCCGGAAGGTTCAGAAGTTCTGGGTGCTGATTTTGAGGGCAACGCGGCCTGACCGATACTGATCAATGTCATTCCAGCGCCAAAACCAGTCAAAAACCATAACAAGGGGATTTTGTTCATGTTTAAAATTTTCATACTTGGTGCCTTACCTTAAGGGCAACCCGAATTTACTTCAGCCGATTAAAATCATCAAGTACTTTTTAGGTGCATTCTCCTTGTTCCCATTGATCTTCTTTGGGAAGCCCGAGTAAGCTTCGGCCAGAACCCCAATCAAACATGAATCAAAACGCACCGATCACCCTGCGCGGGGTAAAGCAAAACAATTTAAAGAACCTCGATCTCGAGATTCCCAGAAATCAACTCACTGTGATTACCGGTCTTTCAGGAAGCGGGAAATCCACCCTGGCATTTGAAACCCTCTATGCCGAGGGCCAGAGAAGATACGTGGAAAGTCTCTCCACCTATACACGGCAGTTCCTTGAAAAAATGCCGAAACCGGAACTCGACTCCATTGAAAACATCCCCCCCGCGATCGCGCTCGAACAGCGCAACACGGTTCTGAACTCAAGAAGCACTGTCGGCACCCAGACAGAAATGATGGATTTTCTTCGCCTGTTTTTTTCAAAAATCGGATCCCTGAAATGCAGGGAGTGCGCCTCCACCGTGATTGACATCACTCCGGATCAACTGAGCCGCCACCTCCTTCTTTCGGGGCTCGGAAAGAAGTTCGCGCTCCTCTCACCGATCGAGTTTTCTGCCGATCAAAAGCCAAAGTCTTCGACCTTTTTGCAAAGCTACCTTTCCATCCTGCAGGAACAGGGATTCAAACGGGTATTCTGGATCCGAAAAAAAACCTGGATCCCTCTGGATGAGACCGTTTCCTCCGAGGTTCCGCTTTCGGCGCTTCTCGAAGGAGAGCTTTACCTCCTCATGGACCGATTCCAATTCGATAAAATGAAAAGCACGGCCGACCTTGATGCCGACATGAAGAGTCGATTCACCGATTCTTTGGAGCAATCTCTGAAGTTCGGGCACGAAAAAGTTCTCTTTCTGGATCTACAGTCTCTTGACTCGAAACTCTTTCAAACCGGCTTTGCCTGCCTTGAATGCGGTACCCGTTATCCAAAACCATCCCCAAATCTTTTCTCATTCAACAGCCCGCTTGGAGCATGCTTGACTTGCAATGGATTCGGTTTCAATCTCGAGCTAGATGAGCGCAAAGTCATTCCATCACCCGAACTGACTCTGGGTGGTGGATGTCTTGATCCACTTGCCAAACCATCAGCACAGGACGAGTTCAGAAAGTTCCTGAAAGACGCTCAAAAGCAAGGCATTCGCCCTACTCTCAGCTGGAGCGGCATGACTTCGGCACAAAAAAAATGGACCTGGAGGTGGCTCGAGCGCCACTTCGAAATGCTGAATGAATACAAGTACAAGTTCCATGTCAGGATCTTCATTCGAAGGTATCAAAGCCCGAAGGAATGTCCGGACTGCAGGGGCTCCCGCCTGAAACCGGAGGCACTTGCCATTGAGATCAAAGGGAAATCCATAGCAGACCTACTCGGAATGCCACTGAATCGCCTGCTGGAGTGGTTTCAGGCACTTGAACGATCCTCATCAGAGAAGGAACTCCTCAAGGAACTTTATCCGCAAATCCTGAAACGCCTGGAATTTCTTTGTCGGGTGGGAGTGCCCTACCTCACCTTGAACCGCCTGACCCGAACACTCTCTGGAGGTGAGTTCCAAAGAATCAACCTTGCCACCCATCTCGGAAATGGGCTCTGTGGCACCCTCTATGTTCTTGATGAACCCACCATCGGACTTCATCCGGAAGATACCGACCGATTGTTGGGAATTCTCAGGGATCTGCGCGAGCAGGGAAACACCCTGGTGGTGGTGGAGCACGAAACAAAAATCCTGAAGGATGCGGATTGGATCATTGAGCTTGGTCCGGAAGCTGGCAAAAACGGGGGCGCTCTTGTGGTTCAGGGCAAGCCCGAACTAGTTGCGAAAACCCCCGAGTCAAGAACATCGAGATTCCTCGGCAAGAATCGCGCTCCACCCGTGCGCACTCATCCTTTGCGAACCCAATCGACGGGGGCCATCGTGCTCAAGGGTTGCTCCGAGAACAACCTCAAGGACATTGATGCCACTCTTCCCCTGCAAAAACTGGTTGTCGTTACAGGGGTCAGTGGATCAGGAAAAACCACACTCATCCACCACACCCTCGCGCCGGCCATTTCATCCCGACTCTCGGAACATGGAACAGGAACAGAAGAGGAAGAGCATGAACCGGAATCAACAGGCGCCTACAAATCCATTCATGGACATGAATCCATTCGAAATCTGATTCTTCTGGATCAAAAACCCATCGGCAAGAACTCCCGTTCCAACCCCGCCACTTATCTCAGGATCTGGGATGAGGTCCGGAAAATCCTTTCTCAACAGTCTCTTGCTCTCTCTCGCGGATACACGGCCGGATACTTCTCCTTCAATGTGGACGGGGGGCGATGCCCCACATGCAAGGGCGAGGGCGAGATTTCGGTTGATATGCATTTTTTGGCACAAATCAAATTAAAGTGTGAAGACTGCGACGGTAACCGGTTTATCAAACCCCTCCTTGATGTCCGCTTCAAGGGAAAGTCCGTGGCAGACCTTCTCGTGACAACGATTGATGAGGCTCACGATCTTTTCTTTGAATACCCTGACATCCGAAGAAAGCTCGGAATCCTCCGTGAAGTGGGTCTTGGTTATTTGGAACTCGGTCAGTCCGGCCCCACGCTCTCGGGGGGAGAGGCGCAACGATTGAAGATCGCATCCGCCCTCTGCGAACCCATGAAGGGTGATGAGTTATTCATCCTTGATGAGCCGACGACAGGACTTCATCAGGATGATGTGATGCGACTGCTCAAGGTCCTGCATCATCTGGTGGATGAGGGCAA
The DNA here is from genome assembly GCA_018969905.1 of Bdellovibrionales bacterium. Lineage (GTDB taxonomy): Bacteria > Bdellovibrionota > UBA1018 > UBA1018 > CAIMNF01 > CAIMNF01. Next base: position 6,327 of record JAGWXK010000091.1, on the reverse strand, counting down.
GAGCGTGATTCTCATTGAACACAACCTTGATGTGATTCGGAACTCGGACTTCGTGCTGGATCTCGGTCCTGGGGGTGGAGAGTCCGGTGGAGAAATCATTGCGTCCGGACCACCGGAGGCACTGATGAAAATCAAAGCCTCAAAAACCGGAGCAGCGCTCCGAGAGTTCTGATTTTCATGGAAATTTCCCAAACATTACTGGGCAAGCCAGCCACCATCCACGGGCAAGGCCACACCCGTAATGAAACTCGCCCGGTCGGATGCGAGCCAATGAACCGCATCTGCCACCTCGCTTGGATTTCCAAGTCTTCCCATCGGTTCGTTCTCGGCCAGATTCCTGCGAATCCTTTCATCTCCACCAACATAACGGTCAATCATTGGCGTCTGGATCACTCCAGGACAAACCGCATTGATCCGGATGTGGGAGCGCGCGCACTCAAGGGCTGCGGACTGAGTCAACCCAACCACTCCGTGTTTGCTTGCCGTATAGGCGGGAGAGTCCGGAAATCCAACCAATCCTGCAATTGAAGAACAATTCACAATTGCACCAACCCCTTGCTTCAACATCACCGGGATTTCATACTTCATGCACAGCCACGTGCCTCGCAGATTCACCGACATGATTCGCTCCCAATCTTGCAGGGTGCATTGCACGGTGCTTGCTTTTGGCCCCTCGATTCCTGCATTGTTTACTGCAACATCCAATCTTCCAAAACGCCCCACGATTGAATCCACCATGTGTTGAACCTCGGATGGATCTGCAATGTTGCATCGGATGAAATGCGAAGTACCACCGACGGTTTCCACCATCTTCGCCGACTGGATTCCATGCATTTCATCCTGGTCCACCACGACCACTGTGGCACCGTCCTTTGCAAATGCAAGAGCACAGGCGCGTCCGATCCCACTGCCCGCACCCGTGACCAAAACAACCCGTTTTTGCAAGAGACCTCGACCTGACTCCATCACCATTCCTCCTTTTTCATCTGCGACCAACAAACCAATTACAGCACTCTCCATTCAAGAGCAGTGCCAGACCGGTGCGCGACAAAGAGGACTTGAGAAAACAGTGTGAGTAAAGCTGTCCCGCAGTGGGGAAAAAAACGGGGAATGATGGCATTGCCTTCACCCCCCGCTTGAAACATCAGTATAAGTTCAAAAAATCAATAACGAATCACACCCGGTGGGAGGATCACTTCAAGCTTAACGGAGCCTGCACCCCCCTCGGAGATTGAGCTTTGATCCGCTTTTCGTGCCACGACAGCCATCTGAACCATGCGGCCATTGTACTGTCCGAGCGGTACACTGGAATCATCCACAAGAAGATACGGGAACTGAAGCATCCGCTCAGTTTCCAGCCAAGGTTGAGTTGCAAAATCCACCTTGAAATAGGTCCGTCCGTTCATGCTCACAATCGTACCATTCAGAAGATACGTTTCATTTTCCGAGAGTTCAAATTTCGTATTCGCCTTTCTGAGTGGAAACGGAACCCTTTCATCAGTGATTTTTGAAACGACACATTCCGGATTTGCATTCAGGTATTGCCCTCGAGCAATATTGGCGGAACTCAAACCTAAAAATGCCAAAAACAGATACATCCATCCCATGCGCTTGCTTTGATTCATAGACCCTCCCCTTGGATCACTCGAACCCTGAGTTCCGGTGCCAGACGATAGCCCTGTCTCCAATTCAAAATATAACAGGGGTTTTTCTGATCTGGCTCCAATAACTTACGAATCCGATTTATGTTATAATAGAGTTTCCCGTCATGCGCTTCCGGGATGTAACTCTCACACCACACTTTTTCGATCAATTCAGATTTTGATAATCCTTGCCTGCCATTCTCAGATGAATCCAAGTGCGCGAGTGCCAATTGATGAACCATCTCGATCAGAAGATGTTGCCGTCCGAGGGAAAACTCACCCTCCCGAGTGCGAATCAAACTGCGATTCAAATCGATTTCGAGGTCCACTCGATGAAGATTCAGCTTGACCCGCTCCTCGGAAATTCCAAGCTTCAAACTACGCAGCTCTTCTTGAACCACCGCTTTTTCAAGCAAATCAAGATAAAATCTGGCTTGAATGAAATCCTGCTCAAGCCTCGATATCACTGCAAAACTATAAAGCACGTACAGGTAGTGGTACCAGTTGTGCTCGGATACCGACTCAGCAAAAGCCTTTTGAAGCCACTTCCTGGCAAGCTCAAGATCGCCGCACTTTTCGGCAAGCCTGCAAAGCATCAGATACGTGGACGCAAGAATCCCTCTTGGGCGCTCCTTTTCTGCAAAAGACAGAATCACCTCTCCCAAATAGCGGGCGCGAACGACCTTTCCCTGATTCTGAGCCACCACCGCGCAGGCAAGTAGAGCTTGGGATTTCGAGCGCATGATCTCGAGATAGCGCTCCGGAGTGGTGGCTGGACTTAAGCTTTCCTCTCTCTCCACCTCCCGCCAAAACCGATGAAACAGAACCTGGGCTTTTCGATACTGTGCATCTCGAAATGCGATAATCCCCTTACAATACCAAACCTGAGGGGTGAGATTTCCATCATTGTGCGCAATGAAAATTTCAAGCTCGTTCACCCATTTCTGTATTCCACGCTCGTCTCCAATTTCACTGGAATACCGAAGCAACTGAGCAAGGGAATCGCTGATTCCGCGAAGATCCCTCTGATCACGTGCCCTTTCATAGGCGAGAGAAAAATAAAGCCCGGCATCGCGGATCTCACACTTCTCAAGACGCAGATTACCGCGTCTGAGCAGCTCTTTTGCACTTAGACCTTCAAGGGTGGAAAGCGGAAGCCCCTCGGCAGCTGACTTAGGTGCTCCGGCATGAGAACTTGGAATGAGATGATCCTGAAACACTCCGCCCCCTATATCTATGCAGAGTCACCCCTATGACTCCGCGTGAGAATCTAGTAGGGTTGGCTCAAATGGTCAATCAAAAGCTAAATTATTTTCGTTGGAAACCTGAGCAGTCCGATTCGCCCCCCCCCCCTCCGACTCTGGTTTTTCTTCATGGAATGGGCGGAACGGGCCAGATTTGGAGATCCATTGCCGCTTTTCTCGAGGGTGAATGGGACTGCATTGCTCCTGACCAGCGAGGACATGGCGGCAGCCGTCAGACTCACCTGAACTCCCTCACTGATTTTCATGCCGAAACTTACGCAAAGGATGTTCTCCATCTTTTGGACTCCCTCCTTGTGGGCCGATTTCTCCTCATCGGACACTCCATGGGGGTTAGAACAGCTTTGGCCCTAGCAAGAAAAGCACCCTCCAGGATCGCAGGGATCATCGCGGTAGACATTGGCATAAGTTCAAGCTGGGGAGGCGGGATGGGAGCTCCCCTCGCCGAATTCATTCGCAATCTTCCAGAAAGCTTCGCAGACCGAACTCTCATGAAAACCTACCTGAACGCCCACTGTCCGGACCCATCTATCGGCCAGTACCTGTCTGCCGTTGCCACCAGGTCAACGGACTCGACAGGCACCTGGAGCTTCCCGTTTGACCACAAGGCCCTGATCCAAACCATAGAACAGGCTAAGGACGCCCCCCTTGAGACTTGGGTCCTTGAAATCGTGGCGGCAGGAGTGCCGATCCATTTTCTACGCGGTATGAACTCCAAGGTCTGGCAAAAAGAGGACTACGAAGAGCAGAAAACGCGAATCCAGCACCCACTGCTCCATTTTGAAGAATGGGAGAACTGCGGCCACGGACTCCCATTTGAGCAAAGGGTGAAATTCATCGAGTTCGTGCGAAACCTGGCGGAGAAGCTCCTCTTGGAGCGGCAAACGCTCAATCCCCGAACGTGAGCGGCATCCCGCCACCCTTGCCACTCTTGATCATCTCCGAGTTGGAGGAAACCCGGGCATCCTTCATGAAATCATCCACAAACCGCTTCACAATATCACCTTGTTTTTCGTTCTGGATCTTGGAAAAAGCCGCAGAACGATCCTTTTCGGAAACCCGCTTCGGATCAAAATCCTCATGTGCCACTGAAACCGCAAACAAAGTTCCACCCATCAAAGAAAAGCTTTTCGCAGGATCTCCTTTTTTCATGGAGTACAGGTCTTCTTGTACCGAGCGGACCGAACCGACACCAGGAATCACATTGGACTGCGCGCTGAGCCAGTCCGAGATTTTGACCACAACCTTTGCGTCCTTCAGGGCTGCATTGACTTTTGCGTCGGCACCGGAAGACAAAAGGGGTAAAACCAATTTCCCAATTTCGGCGACTTTTTCGTTCAATCGTTTGGACTGATCTTCTGGCTTCAAATCCTTTGGCAGCAATTTCCTGGCGGATTCATTGTCGAGGTAAACATACTTGACCTTGTGACGATCCTTGGCGGACTTCAGCTCCCTTGTCACCTCATCCTCCACTACCACAGCCAACTGACCCAAAAAGACCTTGAAGTTCTGCTCCATGATGTCTTGTCCGATCAACTCCTCAAACCGAACGGGGGTCAATCGGTTTGCCGAGAGCACGTTTTTGTAGGTTACCCGATCAAAGCGGCCATCCTTCTGAAAGACGTCCATCTTCACAATTTGGTCGCGTATCTGTTCCTCAGAAGGATAAAATCCCTGCTTCCTTGCAACCTGACCGAGAACCTTGCGCTGGGTCAACTCCTTGAACACCGACTCGCCAATACGAAATTGTTCCAGTTGAGCCTCCGAGACCTTCCCGCCCATCATGCTCTTGAAGAATTCCACTCGCTGATTGAGTGCCCTTGAGAACTCGGAGTAGGTAATCGTTTCTCCATTCACCTCTCCAGCAACTCCGGGACCCTTTGAGCTGCTGCTGCCAGGAACAAAAATTCCGTAAAAGATGAAAACAAACGCAACCACCGCGATCACGCCACCGATTACCTTTGGCCCCAACTTGCTTCGCATTGCACTAATCATGAATTTATCCTTTTGCAACTATTCAAACACAATATAGGATATTTGCAATGTTAAAGCTGATAAAGCAATACCGATTCTACCTGATTTTGCTTCTATTTTTGCTGATTCCGCTCCTGTCAATCGATACGGTCAACCGGTCTCCGCGCGACTACCGGACATACGACCGCATCGCACTTGCTGTGACCACTCCCTTTGAGATTGCCATTCACTGGACGCTGGACTCGATCTTTGGAATATACAAAAACTACCTTTCGCTTTGGAACACTCGGAGAGAGAATATAGCGCTGATCGACGAAAACCGGAAACTCGTGAATACGATTCTGAACTTGAGGGAACTCGAGCAGGAAAACATACGTTTCAGGGATCTTCTTCAATTCAAGGAAACCTACAAAGTGAACACGGTCCTTGCAAGAATCATTGCAAAAGATGTCTCCTCCGAGTTTCGAACACTCCGAATCAACCGAGGGCATGAAAGCGGGATTGAGCCCAACATGGCGGTGATCAACTCCGAGGGGGTTGTCGGTCGCATCCTTCGGGTCAGCGAAAACACTGCGGATGTGGTGAGCATTCTTGATCCACTCTCTGCGATCGACTCCTACATCTTGCGCTCCAGGGTCAGGGGCATCGTAGAGGGCCTCACGGACACTCTTTGCCAGCTCAAATTCGCACTCCGGGTGGATGACATTCAGCCGGGAGACATTCTACTTTCCTCCGGTCTAGGCGGAAATTTTCCAAAAGGCGTTCCAGTGGGAACCGTGATCAAGGTCACAAGAAAATCCTATGGAATCACGCAAAAAGTCGAGGTAAAGCCCGGCGTCGATTTTTCCAAGGTCGAGGAAGTTCTGGTGGTGACTCATGCGGACTCGGCCCCGGTCCACTCTCAACTTGTGGAGCCCGCCCAGAAATCGATCCAGAAAAACGCTCCGGGGAAGCCATGAAGGTTCGGGCATTGAAGCTTCTCAACATTCCGGGTCTTCTGATCTTTGCGCTTCTATCTATGGCGATCCAGTCCACGCTTTTCAACTCCCCTACGCTCGCTTTTTTCAAGCCGGATGTGATTCTTTTTCTCGTACTGTGGGTAGCCATGAAACGAGAAATGTTTGAAGGGGGCCTGCTTACTCTGCTTTTTGCCTACCTGATTGAATTGAAGTCAGGAGTCCCTCAAGGACTATTCCTGATTCACTACATGTGCATATTCCTGATCACTCGATTTCTGTACCGAAACTTTCAAGTGATGAACCGACGTTCCCTGATTCTCATCGGAACATCCGCTGCGGTATTTTCTCACCTGAATCTTTTGTTCCTGATGTACCTTTTGAACAAGGCGGAAAATCTTTGGTTCATGACGGTTCAGCTTCTCGCTCCCACTGCAATCATCCACGGAGCGATCATTCCTTTTGTGTTCCGCTTTTTGTATCATTTCGATC